>CAZKUN010000040.1:0-50092 GCA_964555935.1 uncultured Armatimonadia bacterium
GATGCCTTCGGTCGGACCGTCGGCGAAGAACTCCTCGAGCCGACGCGGATCTACGTGCGCGAGGCGATGGGGCTGATCGGTGCGGGGCTGAACGTGAAAGGCCTAGTCAACATCACCGGCGACGGCTTCCTGAACTTGCCGAGGCTGGACTCGCCGGTGGGTTACCACCTGACGGATCTCCCCGAGCCGAACCCGATCTTCCAGTACATTCAGGAGACGGGGAAGGTCGATATTGAGGAGATGTACTTGGTATTCAACATGGGGATCGGCTTCTGCGCGGTGGTGTCGGAGGATGAGGCTGATAAGGCAATTGAGATCTGCAAGGAGCACGGCTCCGAGACGCAGGTCATCGGGCGGACAACCGACGACGCGGACAAGGTTGTGGTGCTGGAGGAGGCAGGGCTGATTGGGAAGGGCGCGGAGTTTGTGAAGAAGTGAGGCTGGGACGAGCACGAAAACGGGAAGCCTCGAAGACGCGAAGAAGGCGAAGAACGGCCGAAACTCAGATGAGGACTTCACGGCTGACGGAGGTGCTCGATGGCTAGACCGCTGGTGATTCTGCTAATCCTGGTGATGCTTGGCGCGCATGCGGGGTGTCAGGGCAAGGGCGAGAAGAAGGCGCAGATGCGCGTGAAAGCGGATGGATCGATGTGGGTGCGGGCGGACCAGTACATGGAATCGCTCGGCGGCAAGGTGGACATCGAGAACGATGGCCAGCTCGTCGTCGCGTGTCTCGGCGAGCAGTGCGTGCCGCTGAAGGTGGGCGACGAAGCGGAGATCATCAAGGGCAAGCCGTGGGCGAAGGCGGAGGCGCTGATGCGGGCGGCAGGCCTAGAGACGCCGAGCGCGGGCGTGGGCCTGAAGCCGGGCGACATGGCGCCGGATTTCACGCTGGAATCGCTCGAGGGAACGCAGGTCTCGCTGAGCGACTACCGGGGCGAAAAGGTGCTCGTGTTCGCCTGGGCCAGTTGGTGAGGATGCCGCGGACAACTGCCCGGGTGGCAGGAATTCTACGCAGCGCACAAGGACCAGGGTTTTCAGATTCTCTCGATCGCTTGTGACGCGCAAGGACCGGATGCCCCTCGCCCGTATCACGAGGAGGCAGGCGCTGAGTTCACGACCATCGTTGACCAGACCAACACATTCGGCGCGTTGTACAACCTGCGCGCCGTGCCGTTTGGGATCTACGTCGACGAGGACGGTCGGCTGGTGAAGCCGCCGCATGGGATCTCATCTGGGGACGCGGACACGCTGGCGGAACTGGATGCGTGGATCGGCGGCGAGGAGATCAGGGTGGAAGGCGGAGGCGGCGGTCGCGACCAGAGCGATCCGGTCGTGCGGGAGGCGGATCTGCGGTTTACGCTGGGAAGCCACTTGCTGACGCAAGACAGGCAGGATGAGGCGATCGTGCAGTGGCGCAAGGCGCTGGAACTTGATCCGGATAACTGGATCATCCACAAGCAGATCTGGGCGGTGGAGCATCCCGAGGCGTTCTACGAGGGATCGGTGGACTACGGTTGGCAGAAGCAGGAGTTGGCGAAGGAGAGTGGGGGAGGCTAGAGGGTCGCCGCACATCTACCGAGTGATATGGGCCCACCAACTGGTGGGCCCGTTGCGATTCCGGGGGCGTCTACCGCGCGTTGGCCATCATCGGGTCGAGCGGGTTGGGCTGCAGGCGCCAGAGAAGGATGTCGCCATCCTTGGAGCCGGCGGCCATGAGATCGCCGCGCGGTGAGAGAGCGAAGGCAGCAACGTTGGGCAGCGGGAGCGGCCAGATGCCCTTGAGCGCGCCCTCGGCCGTGTCGAACAAGCCGATGACGCCGCAGTCCTGCGTCCCGCCGAAGATGATCGAGAAACCGTCCGTGCCGTACGCGAAGATGGGCGGCCCCTCCACGTGCTCGCGCCAACTGAAGGTCTGCAGCAGATCAGATGTCCCGGCATCCCACACGCGCAACGCGCCGTCAAGAGAGGCCGAGGCGAGAGCCGTCGGGTGAGAACTCGACCCAGTAGCCGCGGGAGCCTGCGCCTGCGAGGTCGCGGATGTGGGTGAGACCCTCTGCGGACCAGAGGCGGACGACGCCGGTCTCGCCGACGGTCGCGATGGACCGCCCATCGGGCGAGTAGTCGAGGTCGGTCAGGGCGAGAGGCTGATCGGTGGTGCCCTCGGCCTGGACCTCGGCGACGCGCGCGCCGGCCTCGGCCGACCACACGCGGCAGACGCCCTTGGATGAGCCGGTGGCGACGCAGGATCCGTCGGGTGAGAAGTCGGCGGCGGCGACTGACGGAAGCCCGTGCATGACGCGCGGGATGTAAGGTGAGAACTTGTAGATGCCCTCGGTCTCAATGCTGCGCGCGTGCTCGAAGTCCGGCCCGCCGAAGAGGTGAACGTAGCCACCCGTCATCCAGGAACCGAGTTCCAAGCGCGGCGGGCCGCCGGAGGCGACGATGAAGTGCGTGTGAGAGAGGCTCGGGTTGTGGATGATCGCGACGGAATCCGTGCGGGGCCTGAAGAGCGCGCGCAAGCCTCCCGGCCAGCCATCACACGGCGGGAATTCCCATCGCCCGCCATCGCGAACCGCGTCCGCCAGCGGGACTGCCGGCCAGACGAGGTCGCCCTTGCTCGACGCCAGGAGCGGTGGGGCGGTCCATGTCCAGATCAGTTCGCCGGCGGCGACATCGAACAGGCCGGTCTGGCCAAGGTGGTTGCTGCTGGCCAGGAGCGCGCCGTCGGGCGAGAAGGTGAGATATCGGCACTGGCCGGGTTCTGCCAGCGCGCGGAAGGGCTGGCCGAAGGGAGGCAACGGCCTATCCATGACGACATCCTGAGCGAAGACCAACGATGGGAAGACGACGAGGATCAACGACCATCCATACCCACGCATCACCCACACCTCCCGGAAAGCCGGACACTCCAGCAGAACCTCATACGCCGTCGGTGGCAGTTCTCCTACCGCCAGTAGTTGTGATATTGGTCACACGTGGGCGGCGGCGGAGCATCAAGGTCCGCTGCGTGTGGGGGTCCGCGCATCTTATTTTGGACGAAATTGGGTGTGTCCCTTGACGCCTCCCCATCGTCGCGTACAATGAGTTCGGTCGGATGGCACAAAGGGGGCATGTGAGGTGGTCAGGGTCTTCTCGCGAGTCAACGGCGTGCTGGCAGCATGTAGTTTCCTCTTCGTTCGAATCCCGTGCTGTGCTCAGTCTCCTGTCGACCAGGTATGGCAGGCCATCGGCGACCGGCCCGAGGCGGTGGAGGACATCACCTTCACGGTGGAGGCGACGTACTACATCGCCACTCGCCCGGTGCGGATTCACTGGTGGTGCGCGCTGAAGCCGCCGGACAAGGCGTACATGGTGATCCGGGATTCCGAGCAGTTCCCGTCCACCTTCCGACCGTTTCCTCCGGACAAGGGCACCGAGATCATCATCAACGGCCCGGCCACGGTGGTGCGGAATGGACTCAGGAACACTGTCCGACGAACGAACGGCGATGGCTCCGAGCTGCCGCCGCCACTGGAGAAGATCGGTCCATGGGAGATCCCGAAGATCGAGGCATACCTCAGAGCGTACATGAGAGCCACGAGCGGCCAAGGGATCACGGAGGTGACTGAGTCCCGTGCGGGTGCGCCGGGCTTGAAGACGGTGACGGCCCGGCTCGATCCGCCTCTCAAGTGGATGGAGCCGCACGCTATCGCCAACCTTACTTGGACTGTGGACGAGGCGAAGAGGGTGCCGGTGAGATTCGAGGCGCTGGACGAGGATGGCACGCCGGCTGTGACGACGGAGTACCTGGAACTCACGGAGGTTGCGGGGGACAAGTGGGTCGCTTTGCGTTCTGAGACCACCGTGGCGCCCGGGATGATCCCAACGCCGCCGGCGAGGACTGAGACCGAGGGCGCTCACATTCGCGTGGATGGGATGACGGTCTCGACAGAGCACACGTGGATGCCTGACGCCGGGCTGTGCGTGGTCGTTCACAAGGCCTACGCGGATGATGAAGGGCGGCCGCTGATGGACATCATGTTCGATGGGTACGCGGTCGATCTCGGTCTCGATGATTCGCTGTTTGAGACCGAGGCGCCAGAGGAGCCGGACGAGAGGCCAGAACCTGAAGGGGGCGCGTGATGCTCCGAGTGCTGATAGCGTGTGTCATTGGTGGCGTGGCCATCGGGCAGGAGCAGCTGGCGGCCGAGAAGCAGGCGGAGGAGATCCGCGAATACGCTCTCGACGAGTTGGGGGAGCACCGACTTCTTTGGCGATCCGTACATCGAGAAGCCATGGCAGACGCCATCAGAGACGGCGTCATTGCCGAGTTCCCAGATGGGGTGCCGGCGGCCAAACTGGATGCCGTCATGCGGCTGATCCGCGGCTACGCGGAGTCGGGCTACAAGCGGATCGTGCCCGAGGTAGTCCCGGCGCACGCGGCAGTCATTAGGTGTATGCTCGCGGAGATAGCGGCTCGACCCGTGCTGAGTGCAGAGGGCAGAGCAACCCTCGATCGCCAGTTGCGGGAGCTGGCTGAGTACGTTCGGACGGGTCTGGCAGACCGGATCCCCGAGGCTCTGGCGCCCAACGTCGGGTTGGACGAGGCGGCATTGGTGGCGCAGTTTCGGCCATTCTCCGTGCGGTGTCACGACGTGTTCCTGGAACGGGCGACATCCGACGCGCAGCGGCAGATGGTACGGGGATTGAAGCGCGCGCTGACGTCCGAGGAGATGGCGCGGGCGAAAGCGTGGGTCGACGGTCAGTGCACTGAGCCGAAGATGCCGCGAACGAATGTCGACTTCGAGACATCTCCTGTCCGCCAGCGCATGGATGTTGCGGAGTTCGTTGCCACGGGGATCGCGCATGGCTGGTACTCGAGCTTCACGGGATGACGTCGGACCCGCTGTCGGCCGAGGCGAAGGCTCTGAACAAAGTTGCCGCCCGATATCAGAGGGCCGAGATGCGGTACCGCAACGTCGTCGATGTACTGAATGCCGCACTGCTCAATCTGGGCGGGCTCGTCGGCCCGGCCGGCGCGGAGGTGCTGCCGGTTCCATACCCCTAGACAGACCCAAAGCCCTGTCACGCCATGCACGACCCCGGGGGGCGGGCGGGGAGTGGGACAACTCAAGGAAAGAGGTGGCTGTCATGCGTATGCGAGTTGCAGCGAAATGCGTGCTCGGCGTTCTGTTGGTCTGTGCTGCATCTGGACCCGTGCTTGCCGCGTGGACCACGGATGGCGAGTACTGGATGACGGAGAATGGAGTGGAAAGCGTGACGCTGAGCCCCTCGAGCTGTTCGGGGTTGTCGGGCACTGCAAATGGACTGCTGGGATCCGCCTTCACATCCGCTCAGTTCATTGGGTGCTCATACGGCATGCACACGAGCCATACGGCAACCGCGAGGGTGGAGTGCTTCGGGCACTTCATCTTCGAGACCGATGACCCGGAGGTAGACGAACCGGGGGACGCGACGACCAGTGCTGATGGCTCGCACTCATGGACGTTCAGCGACAACGGACTTGTGTCCGCGACGGTCTATGGGGAGTTCATCCTCACTTGCCCGGCCGGCGTGGGCACCAGCAGCTACAGCGCCAGCTACAACCTGGGCAACCAGGGAAGCTCCCCCACTTCGATCGAGCAAGACGAGACCGCGGATGACATCGTGGACGAGGACATCGCGCGGTGCGCGCTGGTCGCCGAAGCCGCGCTTGTGGCGGACGGCGGCGGGATCCCACCCCCGGGCACTGGGAGCGTGACGTCCCAGGTGAATGTCACGGACTTCACTGCTAGCGTCGAATGACGTTGCCGGGCCTGAATGTTGAGACAAGAAGATCCGCTCGCGGAGAGACGCCTCCGCGGGCGGATTCGTGTCCGCGCTGCCGGAAGGCGGAACCACCGAGGGCGGGAGTTCGTCATGACTGAAAGGGACGATGGTAAGAGGAGGGGTGCGGAATGTGGATCAGAAGGCGTCTGTTGGTGGCGTGCATCGCAGTGTTGATCGTGAGTGTCCCCGCCGTGGCGCAGAGCCCAGTCCCCGCAGCAGCACAGGCGGGGGAGATCTACCTGTACACGCTGGCGCAGTTGGGCGAGCACGTGCCTGCGTGGTCGGAGGCGGACCGGGAAGCGGTCGCGCGAGGGTCTGAGGCCGCAACGCTCGCGAGTTTCCCCGACGGGATTCCCGATGAAAAGCTGGACTCGGTGGTGAGGCTCGTTCAGGGGATGACGACGTCACGATGGCGGCGCGCCACGCCCGAATGTCTGGCGTCCACCACCGCGGTGACCGCGCACATCATGAACAGCATCGCGCAACAGCGGGAGTTGACGGCGCCCGAGGCGGAGCTACGCGATTCACAATACCAGGAACTAGCCGAGATGCTGCGGGCGGCGATCTCGGATGTCTACCCCGAGTTCGTCGCGCCGATGGCCGACTTCGACGAGGCGACGGTCGTCGCGGAGCTTGGCCTTTACTCGCAGGCGTGCTCAGACACGTTCCTGGAGCGCGCTCGATCCGACGCGCTCGCGCCCAGTGTCAGTGGTCTAAAGCGCCCACTCACGGACGAGGAGATGGCCCAGGCCGAGGAGTGGGTCATTGAGCGCGTCACGACGACGCCTGACCACAGACTGAGGGCGTGGGGAAGGCCCGACACGACGATGCCTGACCACGGACCTGCGGTGCGGCGAGTGTGGGGAGCGCGCGCGACGCCTCGGAACACTGTCTACCGCAGCCTGCACTCGCGGGCGGACATGGTTGGCGGCGGGCTGCTGATGCAACTGAACGTCATGACGGGCGGGCCGTTCCCGCCGGAGGTGGAGGCATTGCGGGACGCGGCTGCTGCGAGTCTGAGGGCTCTGCGGAACTAGCGGTCTAGACGGTCCTCGGTGCGAACGGACTACTGATCATTCACGGTTTCGATCATGGCCATGAGGTTCTCGGGTTTGGCGTCGCCGGGGATGGCGTGGGCGGGGGCGAGGATGTAACCGCCGTCCTTGCCGACCTCGGCCATGAGCTTGCGGCACTCGGCCCTGACCTCGTCGGGCGAGCCATACGGCAAGAGCTTCTGAGTGCTGACGCCGCCCCAGAAGCTGAGCCGGTCGCCGAACTGGGCCTTCATCTCGTACGGATCCATGACCTCGGGCTGGAACGGGTTGAAGCAGTCGAGCCCGCACTCGATGAGCTGCGGGAAGACCTCCTGTACCATGCCGCAGGAGTGGATCGTGACGAACTTGCCCGCGTCCTTCGCGGCCCCGTACTGGCGGGCGAGACGCGGCATGATGAACTCCTCCCAACGCTCGGGCCCCATCTGCAGGCCACGCTGAGAACCCCAGTCATCGCCGAAGTGGACCGCGTCGATGTCGTAGGTCACCGCCTGCTCGACCAAGGCGACGTTATAGTCGCAGATGGCGTCGAGAAGGGCGTGGACGAAGTCGGGATCCTCGACCATGTCCATCATGAGTTCGGCCATGCCGCGCATCGTCCAGGCGCGCTCGTAGAGCGAGAAGCCGATGCCGTACTGCACGAACTTGCCCTCGCCCGCGGCGATCTGAGCGTCGAAGCCGGTGAATTTATCGGGCGCGTGCGGATCGGGCATCTCGAGAGAATCGAGATTGCGCTCCGGGAGGGTTCTGTTGCAGACGTTGCCGATGTCGCGGTCGATGGACTTGTCCCAGCGGACGCCGAACTCGTCCTGGGAGGTCAGGTCGTCAACCGCCATCGCCAACGGACCGGGGTTGGCGGCGACGCCGTGGACGGAGTTGTCGATCATGCCGATGAAATCGGTATCGGGGTAGGCCTCAGTCATGGAGGCATGGGCCTTCTGCGTGAAGCCGATGCAGTAAGGCGTCTGGTCGGGTTGCTCGTGGTTGAGCGCGGCGTATACGCGTTCTTTGTGGGTCACTGTAGATTCTCCGACGGCAGTAGGGCGCAGTGAATTGCGCCCCTACGACGGCTGGAAGGGGTGCTTCAGCTTCACGTCGCGCTTCACCTTGTCGAACCAGCCCTGGGGCGCGTAGTCGTCAGTGTGGAGGTAGCAGCGGACGGTGGTTGAGTCGAGTCCTTCGGTGAAGGTGAAGAGGCGGGTGAGAGGGACGGTCTTCTGCATGACATGGTGCTTGGTCATCGCGGCGCAATTGACGAAGGTGACGCCCCACTTCTCCTGGATGTGAGAGCGCCCGCCGTAGGTGTCTTCGGGATTCGCGTGGGTATGCCCGCCGAGCCAGAGGTCGATGGCGCCTGGGTTCGCGGCGAGGTAATCGGTGAAGGCGGGGCTGTCGGGCTCATCGCCGACGAAGTAGAGATATGAGGAGCCCTCGGGCGCGCCGTCCTTGAAGTTACCGTGGTAGTGGCCCTCAATGCCCTCGTTGAAGCCCGAGGCGACGGTGGTGTCGCGGAGCATGTGGTGGTGGCAGGTGATGATGATCCTGTCTTGGCTGTCCTCAACCGTTTGCTTCCACCACTCGAAGGTCTCGCGCGTAACTTTGCCCGCCGGATAGCCGCCGGACTTGGCGCGTCCGGCCGGGGGCCCGCCATCGTTGCGGTCCGCCAGCATGATGATGAGGATATTGCCGACAGCGATGGTGTAGCGCTCCCACGTGCCCGCAACCGGGTAAGGGCGCCTCGCGTTGTCGACGCCGGAGACGGCCGTGTTCTCGCCCGTGGGATCGATCCACTTGCGAAACCACCACTGGGTTTCCTCGTCCGGCCCGCTGCCGTCGTGGTTGCCGAGGAGGTTGTAGAAATGCTCGCGCGCGTGGAGTTCAGACGTCGCGAGCTGGCGCAGGACCTCCTCGCCATGGCGGTCTTGAGGCGTGCCTTGCTCGCCGGTGAGATCGCCGAGGTGAAGCATGGTGTCCCAGTCGAATGGCGGTCCGCCCAGCGCGCCTCCGTGTTCGGATTGATCGATGGCCTCGACGAAACTCTCGCGACCATGTTGGATGTCGGTGTGGACGTGAGAGCATCCGCCGACCCAGAGGTTGAATTGGGGCATGGTGGTTCTCCATTTCGACTGCGTCGGATCAGGAGATCCGACCTACGTGACGACAGCGGCGACGGCCTACGACAACCAGTCCAGCGGGTACTCGCCGAACTCGTAGAAGGATCGGTAGAGCGCTTCGATGTTCTCGAAGGGCACGTCCGGGCCGACCTCGCCGTGGAGGAGTATGCCCCCGTTGAAGCTGCCGAAGGCCTCGATGGCTTCCTTGACGGCTTCCTCAACCTGATCGGGCGTGGCCAGGGGAATCACCCACTGGCGGTCGATGTCGGTGCGGATGCAAACGCGCCCGCCGCAGATCTCGCCGACGCGCTTCGTGTCCATGCACGCGTGCTGCGGGTTCAGCACGGTGACGCCGATCTCGATCAGGTCCTCGATGATCTCGAGGATCCAGCCATCGGTGTGGAACCAGACATGAACGCCGGCATCCCGGGCGACCTCGAACATGCGCGCGTAGCGGCGCTTGAAGAAACGACGCCAGGCATCGGGCTGAATCAGCAAACGATCCTGCGAACCCCAGTCATCGCCGAAGGCAATGCAGTCCGCGCCGGCCTTCACGTGGCGCTGGATGGAGTGGATGTTGTGCTCGACCATTCGGTCCGCAAGCTCGTTGACGCCCTCGTTATCCTCCGCGAGATCCATGTAGTAGTTCGACGGGCCGCGGAGGTGCTGCATGTGCTGGAAGAAGCCGCCGCCGCCGAGCTTGACGAAGTTCTCCGGGTGCTGCTGCTTCACGTTCTCGGCGACTTGCTCGTAGTGGCTCTCGGGCGGGAGCGCGGGGAATTCGTAGGCCTTCCACGCGTCCCAATCGGGGATCGCGGGCTTGAAGACCTCGCCCGAGGTGTAGCCCTTCAGCCGCCGCCAGACCGTGCCCCAGCCGTCCTGCCACTCGACGACGTCGTTGACGGATTCATCTTCCTCAAGCGGCGGGCGCGTGTTGGCGACGATGTTCTCGTTGCCGAAGTCATCTGGGTACCTCGCCGCGAGGTCGAGGAAGCGCTGACCGTGACGCCAGATGGCGCCGGGGAAGGCGTAGTGGTGGATCGGGCAGCGGTCAGGACCGGTGAACTCGATGGCGGCAAGCATGCGCTCGCGCGGGGTCATTTAGGAGGTGCCTCGGGTGGCGGATGAAGTACGGCGAGTGGGTTCGCGCGACGGGCGAGGGGCACCTTTCGTCAGGCGGAGAGGCTCGATGACACCTGGGCCAGTGCGAAGAGAGTGCCACAGAGCCCGAGGGCATACACAGCACCAAGGCACGCTACACAGATGACCAGCACCCACTTGACTGTCCGCCATGCTCCTGGGCGGGCGGGGACGGCGGCTAAGGCGACGCACGCGAGCAATATGAGATCGAGGAGGATGTACCCGGATAGGCCACCCAACGCGCGGCCGGTCCACACGGTCAGCATTACTGGCATGATGGGGAGATCGCTGAGACCGAGTTCCACGAGGAGCACGATGAACTTAGGGACGATGAACTGCCCGCCCAGCACCGCCAGCAGGCCCACCGCCCCGAGTGTCCCTCGCAGCCAGAACCACCTGTCGCCTGTCTCACTGACGCCGACGGCCGTTTGCGTTGCCGCCATGCAGCTCACCTCGCTCCCAGTTCGCTGTCGATCGGATCATGATTCGCGATGGGTCGCCAGGCGACCTGCCGAATGACCGGAGCGACGGCCAAGCTCAGAGGCCTTCGAGGAGGAGCTTGAAGGCGACGAAGCCGAGGATGAAGGCGCCGAAGCGCTCGGCCCATTTGCCGGATCGGCCGGCGGCGGTGGATGCGAGGATCATGCCGGCGGCGGTCATGACAATGGCGGTGATGCCGATGATGGCGATGTAGAAGCATTGGCCTTTCTGCATCCGACCGAAGGTCAGGCCGACGCCGAGGGCGTCGATGCTGACGGCAACGGAAAGCCCGACCATCATCCAACCCTTGGTCGGGTTGCAGGTGGGTTCCGCTTCATCGTCATCGCGCTTGATCGACTCGTAGAACATCTTCACCGCGATGGCCATGAGCACGACGAAGACGAACCAGTGATCCCACGATTCGATGTAGGGCATGATCTGGCGCCCGGCCAGCCAGCCGATGAGAGGCATCAGCGCCTGGAACAGGCCGAAGTGCCAGCTCAGCCTGAAGCGGGAGCGGAAGTCCGTCCAGCAGACGCCCACTCCGAGGGCGACGCTGAAGGCATCAAAGCCGAGGGCGACGGCCACCCCGGCGAGTTCGAGTGGTGTCATGGGCTAGGGCAGCTTCCAGGGCTCGAGGAGGGATCTCTCGACCTGGCGGGCGCAGCGGCCAACGTCGGGCTCCTCGCAGATGATGATGATGGAGAACATACGGTTCTCGTCGATCCGAAGCCTGAGTTTACCTCCACGCGCATTCAAGTCAAGGCGCTCGTACTCCACCCACTCGCCGTTGGTGACCTCGCCGACGACGGCAACGGGGTTCTCCCATCGAACGGCGGTCTCGAGCGTAGCGCGGCCCTCGGTCATAGGCAGGACGACCAGGCGCTTCGACTTCGACACGTCCTCGCGGTCGAGGGAGTAGCAGGCGAAGTGGGCGCCCGCGCCATCCTCGAAGGCGAGGAGCTTGTCCTTGGCTCCGCGGACGGTGAGGGCGGTGCGGTGGGGTGCCATGGTGGGAGTGATGTCTCGCTGGCGCTCAACCCTTGGGTGCGGTTCATCAGTCACATTGAGGAACACGTCCGCTTGCCCCCCGCGCGCTATGGCAGTGGAGATCGGCGCCGCGGAGAAGAAGGGGAAGGAGGCTCCGCCAACGGCCTCATGGACCCAGCCCACCTCGTTCAGCGCTGACAGGTAGATGGTCCAGCAGAGCAGCGACGACTCACCCCCGAACTGGCCATGCAGTTCACATGGCCACGTGGAGAAGATGACCTTGCCGTCGCCGACCTCGTTAGCGGTGAGGATCGGCAGGCCGCCCTTCTCGGTCAGGACTTCGGCGCCCGACACTCGGACCTCGATGGCGGGGTTGGCCGCCGACGCCGAGTCGTCGGCATCGGGATCGATCTCCGCCTCATCTGCCAGCATGATGTTCGGATAGCGTTCCTTCACGAACTCAACGCCGCACAGCTCTTCCAGACGATCCGTCTTCGTGCGGCGGCGGTTGGCATCGTAGGAGACATCGCCCGAGACGTACAGTCTGCCGCCGGCTTCCACCCACTTCAGCAGCGTGGCGTAGACATCATCAGGGATCTGGTAGGGAATTGGGTAGAAGATCATCTTCGCAGACTCGGGAATCTCCCCGAGGGCGCACTCGTTGAGCGTGCCGACCTGGACCCCGGCGTTCTGCAGGCCGAGGAAGCAGTTGCGGATGCCGTCGTAGACGCGCCGGACGGGATAGCCGACGCGGTGGGCGTCGGGCGTGAGGACGTAGACCTCGGGCGGCTCGTAGGTCCGCTCAAACTGGCGGAAGGTGAGCCCGGAGGCGCGGTATACGTCCAGGCAGTCCTTCTTCACCCAGTCGCCGGGATAGACCATGCCCCACGGGAAGATCGATTCCACGTTGTCCTTCCAGCTCCAGTTGTGGATCTTCGAGGCGCCCAGACCCCACGCTTGGTGGGTGATGGCTAGCCAGAGCTGCTCCTGCTCCTCGTCGGTGCGCATGGCGTGGTAGCTGGGATGTTTGGTATCGGCCCAGGCGGGGTGGGTCTTGACGCCGAACTCGCCGGCGCTGAGAGACTTGCCGCGCGCGCGCATGTCGGCGAAACGCATCGAAGGGACGAAGCCGACGATGTCGGTCTCAGGGCCGTCGAAGTAGCCGATGTTGGCGCAGTCATGGTCGCCGATGGTGAGGGGCAGGTCGATGCCGGGCATCGGCGAGCGATACCACTCGCTGGTGATGGCGTGGTGGGGATCGACCTCGCGGATGGCGCGGACGTGGCGATTGATCCAGCGATTCATCAGCGTGAACTTGAAGTAGGTGAGATCGACCCCGCGCATGTCGGCCCACTCGGAACCCCAGCCGTAGTCGTCGAGGGGGATCTTGCCGAGGTCGGCCGGCACGCGGGCCGCGCCCCAGGCGTCCTCGATCTCCGCGCGGGAGGCGTATTTCTCGTTGAGGAACTCGTTCCAAAGGCGCTCGACATCGGTGCGAGGCACCTCGCCGCCGCGCTCGTGGGCGAGGTTGATGGCCTCGGCCAGGTCGAGCCTGAAGTCGCCGTTGATGTACCAGATGATCCCGGGCACGTCTTTGTAGCGCTCGACGAAAGCCCGGACCCACGATGCCTCTTTCTCAAGCACGTCGCCCTCGGCGACCACGTTGTAGCCGATGAGCAGACCGGGCATGTAGACTTGTCCGTGCTGCTGGGCAAGCTGGATCATGGCATCGGTCTTGCGCAGGAAGTCTTGGGGCCACTCGTATGGCGGCGACTGGCTGGCGGCTCCGATCTGGAGGTTCTCGGCGAGATTCATGCCGGAGTCGCGCATGGTAGACATGTCGCGCTTCCAGATGAGGGGGTTCTCGTGGGCGGAATAGAACTGGAATGAGAAACTATCGGTGCCCTGGAGAAAGTGCTCGCGCCCGTTGAGCTTGAAGAGGTTGTCCTCCATGATGCAGTCGGGGCCGGAGGCAATTGCTTCTTCATCCCAGACGACGAAGCCGGTCTTCATGAGGTCGTGGACACGGCCATCGACTTCGAGGGTGGCCTCCACGCGGTAGAAGTTGTCGCGGGACGCGCCGGGCGACCACCCGAAAGGGAACTCATCCGTCTCGCCGGCCCGCAGCGTGATGGGCAGAGGCTTCAGCGAGATTCCCTGATCGGCGTCGCCGGGATAGATAGTGACATCGATGATGCCGTCGCGGTCGGTATCGCTGTAGTTGCTTGCCTTGACGCGGATCTCGACGGGCTCGCCCTGGCGATAGCAGGCGAGGTCGGTCTCGAGGTTGTGAAGGAACGTCTCGGTCACGAGCGCATCGACGACGGGCACCAAGAGTTCGGCGCTCGCGGGCGCGCCGCGCGGGAAGAGGTCGAAGTTCTCGGCGCCGAAGATCGCCCAGGCGGAGCGGGCGTAGCGCCCGGCGTAACGGTACGTGATCGAGCCGACGCTGCCGCGCAGCCGGCCGTAGCGATCGTGAGCGGTGACGAGCGGGACGCGGCGGGCATCGTTGTAGCCGAGGACGGATGTGGCGGACCAGCCGCTCATCGGCGCATCGGCGAGGAAGTCGGGGGAGATGATGAACTGCTCCGGCGCGGCCTTGGCGTATTCGACGCGCTTGAGCGGGAAGCTCGCATCGAAGACGCCGATCTGATCTGGCGTGACCTTCAGTCCATCGGCGGCTTGGCCTCGAGCAGTGTTCATGATGAGTTCCTGGGAAGCCGCCGCGGCGAGCTTGACCCGCGCGCACCTCTCGCCCGAGAGGGGCGTCGTGGTGACGATGGAGGCCAGGTCGGGCTGGGTGCGATACCACTGGTGGTCGGCGGAGGTGTCGAGGTCGCCGGTCTCCTCAAAGCTGGGATCGGTCACGAGCGCGTTGCCGGCCTCGTCAGCGAGTTGGATGTCATCAAAGGAGGCCGTGCCGGTGCATAGGTACAGCCCGATCTTGATGTCGATGTGCTCGGCGCGCTCGTCGACGGTGACGGTGTAGGTGTTGGATGTCCAGTCGCGGTCGCCGCGAAGCTGGACGGTATCTCGCCAGGTGAGGAGTTCGTTCTCGGGGCCGTATTGGTAGACCGCGAGGTAGGCGAAGCCGGCGCCCGACACGCCCTTGCAGCGGAGGTTGCCGGTGAACTTGACCGTCTGCCCGCGGAGATCTTGGGCGGGGATGCGGTAGTGGAGCGACGTCTCCTGGGGAGGCGGCTCCGCGGCCTCGGGCTCTTCATCGAAGATGAGGTGGTCGAAGGCATAGCCGCCCATGGCGAGAAAATCGCCGCCGCCGCGCAGGAAGCGCCGGAAAGCGTCGGCCGCCTCGGCTGGGAAGCACGGCCCGTGGGGCAGAATGACGAGGTCGTAGCGGCGCGGTGAGAGGATGTTTCGGTCGGCGAGTCCAGCGGAGGAAATGAGGTCGACCTGATAACGGTCAGTGGCGTCGAGGATCTCTTTCAGGTAGACGGGATCCGAGGGCGCGCCGAGTTTGGGGAAGTCGTCGTGGAGGATGGCGACGGCAGGCCTGGTTCCGGCATCGATAGGCGCGGGCCGCGTGACCTCGGTGATATCGAGCGCCTGGGAGCCCTGCACGAGCGTGCAGTCATCGACCCACAGCGTCCCGTGGGCCTGGAACAGACCCATGTTAACGTTGACCCGCTCAGCGCCATCGCCGACGGTGAATGTATAGGTGTACCGCGTCCAGTCGGTATCGCCGGTGATCTGTTTGAAATCGAAGTAGGCGACGTAATCGCCGAATTGGTCGTACTGGTAGACGCTGAGGTAGGCGTAGCCCTTGCGGCCCTCGTTGCCGGTGACGCCGGCCGTCTTCGCCCAAGCGGAGACCGTGTAGCTCTCGCCGATCACGAAATCCTCGATCGCCCACGTGGCGGAGCCGTTGGTGATCGCGCCGGGCTCCGGTTTGACCTCGATACGGAAGCTCTGCTCGCCGGAATGGGCGACCTCGGAATCGAGGGTGCAGCCGGCGGCCATGGACAGATCCACCGGTCGGTGCTCGAAGTCGCCGTCGTACATGAGCGAGACAGGTTGGGCGGCGACGTGGCAGGCAAGCAGCAGGGCGACAAGCATGTGAGGCCTCCGGAGAGAAGTGGGTGAGGGGTTCGGTTCGGGCGAGAGAGGGTCCTGCCAGTGCTCGGGCGACCGAGGCTCCCGCGCAGCGCCGTCATCCGTGCGACAGAGCCTCCGTGTAGGAGCTGCTTTAGCTGCGATCTGCCAAACTCGGTGACTCGCACCCAGAGCTGCTCCCGGCTCCGACCCTCGGCCGGCCGGCGGGCTGGAAGCCCGCCGCTACACGATCGGGTAGGCTCCCAAGTCCCGCGTCGTGCGGACCATGGCGAGGTAGTTCTCGGGTCTCACCGATGAGGCAATCGTATTGCCGGACGACATGATGTGCGGGCCGATGGCGGACACTTCGCGCAAGAGCTTCTCGGTGGCCGCCGCGACGTCATCGGTCGAGCCTCGGCTGAGGACGTCGACGCTGACGTTGCCCATCACAGCGATCCGCCCGGCGTATCTCCGAAGCACCCCGTCCAGTTCCATGCCAGGCACGTCCTCCAGCGGCCCAAGCGCATCCAGCCCCGTGTCGAGCAGCCCATCTATGATCTTGCGGATGTCGCCGTCCGTGTGCTTGATGCAATAGGCGCCCGCAGCCTTGATCGAGGCAACAACCGTGGCGTCGTGGGGGAGGATGATCTCCTCGAACATCCTCGGCGACATCATCGGGCCGTTCTTGTCGGAGTAGTCGTCACCGAGGAAGACCACGTCCGCCCCCGCCTCGATGACCAGCGGATACAGCTCCTGGTAATACGCCGCGCCGACCCCCAGCAGCTCCTTGCAGAAGTCCGGACGGAGGGCGAAGTCGAGCAGCAGGTGCTCAATGCCGCCGCGCAGGTAGACGGCGGGCGCCCAGCCGGATTCTCCGACGACGGCGACGGCTTTCTCCGGGAAGCGCGCTCTGAGTCGGCGCACCCTCTCGATGACCGGCGACGCGGATGGGTCAGGAGGCGTGTAGGCGGCGAGGTCGGCCTCAGATTCGATCAGCGCGGGCGGAGTCGGAACCGGCACTTCCTCCACCGTGAGATGCTGGAGCGCGCCCCACTTGTCGCGGAAGATGCCCTTGTCGCGGTCCACCCACTCGACCTCATCGGGGCCATAGACCATCGTCGGCGCGGTGGCCATGTCTAGATCGAGGTGCTCGACTAGATCGTTCGAATCCCTCGCGCCAGGCACGATCGCTCGGACGATCTTTGGGTCGATCCACATCTCGGCGACAGGTACGCGGTCGGCAAGCCTGTGCTCCAACGTTGCGCAGACGCGTTCTCGGGAGGTCATCTGGCGCTCCTGATGACATGGGTGACTGAGTCTTCGCCCTTCCTCGGCATCGGGCGCGGTCCCTGCGACGGCGTCGGGACTAAAGTCCCTCTTACAGGGACTAAGGGGCGCGCGACCGTGAAGCGGGGCGGGAGGGCCGGACAGGTCGGGTGCGGAAGAACGTCTGGCCGCCATCCGCCGCCAGCCGAGGAGGCACCCATGGCCGACGATCTCGTTGTGCTCCGGCAACCCGACGTGAACAACCCGCCACTCGTCATTGGGCTCACGGGCTGGATGGACGGTGGCAATGTGTCGACGGGTACGGTGCGGTACCTGAAGAACAAGCTCGGCGCCGTGGAGTTTGGGGAGATCAAGCCACACGATTTCTACATCCTCAACTTCCCGATCTCCACGATCCCCGTCGCGGTGCAGACGGAGGAGGGGAAGACGGTCCTCACGTCGGTGAACCCGATGGAGATCGCAGCCATATTCCGCCCCCACACGCGGATCGAAGACGGCGTCATCCAGGAACTGAGCTACCCAGATAACATCTTCTACGCGTCCGAATCGGCGAACCTGCTGATGCTGTCGGGCGATGAACCGCACGTGCGTTGGGGCGCTTACTGTGACTGCATCTTCAAGGTCGCGAGGGACTTGGGAGTCACGCAGATCATCTTCGTCGGCAGCGTCGCCGCGCCGCTACCGCACACGCGCGAGCCGCGAATGCGCGCCTCGATGGCCGACCCTCGGCTGAAGGAGCGCCTGGTGGGGCTGGATGTCGGGTTCTCCGAATACGAGGGGCCGGCGAGCGTGATCACCGCGCTGTCGCATCAGTCGGTCGAGTATGGGATCGATATGCTGAGCCTGGTGACGGAAGTGCCTCACTACCCGTTCCTGGAGATGACCACGTACCCCAAGAGCATCCTCAAGGCCGCCTCCACCGTGGACACGCTGCTGGACCTGAGCCTCGATCTGACCGACCTGCAAGAGTCGGTCGTCCGCGCGAACCAGAAACTCGATGAGGCGGTGGGCGAGAATGAGAGCTTCCAGGAACTGGTCGCGAAACTGGAGACGGCCTACGACCAGGAAGAGCTGGCCACTGACGACGACGAGTTGCTGAGGCGGCTGATGGGCGGCATGGAGCTCGAGGACGATTATCGGGGCAACTGACGGGGGCAGCAGCGACGGAGTTGGGAACAGGAATACCTCGGAGGACGAACGGTGAACACGAAGCTTGAGACGGTCGCGCTGAAGACGGGCGAATCGATGGACATCCTGCGCGTCACCTGCCCCGACGACGAGTGGGCCGACAGAATCCTACCGTTCCTCGCGCACAAGGGCTCTGACTGGCAAGTCCCGATGGAGGAGAACCTGAAGGCGCCGCTGGAGGGCCTGGGCCAGCACTTCTACATCGGCGTGGTGGATGGCGAGGTCGTCGGCAACTGCAGCAGCGTCGAGGGGCTGCACAGACCCGTGGGGATATTGCAGCACGTCTTCACGCCGCCCGAGCATCGGCGGAAGGGGATCTGCAAATCGCTCATCCACGCGTATGTTAGGGACTTCGACGCTCGCGGCGGGCGCGCGGCGTTCCTGCACACGGGCTACGACAGCGCGGCGTATCACATCTACGCGTCGGCGGGCTTCGTGGGCTACGGCGAGACGGGGACGATGGAGCGCTTCCCGGACGAGCAGTTCCACCAGGACTACTGGAAGCCGGGATCCGTCCAGCCGCGCGAGACGCGCTGGGAAGACTGGGCGCTGCTGGAGGCGCTGTACGGCACCGTGGACGGCTGGTACCTGCGCAGCACGTACTTCAACCAGTATGGCCGCTCGGGCTATGAGGGGGAGTACGTGGAAATGCGCCGAGACGCGGATGCGGGGCGGCTTCAGAACGTGCGGATCCTCGAGGGCACGGGCGGCGCGGTCGTCGGGCAGGCATTCACGCACCAGAGCAAGATGTTCGCCGGGAGCGCGCAGGTGCTGGACTTCTTCCTGCACCCGAATCACTACGCCTCGGCGAGCGCGCTGCTAAGCGACATCGACCTGCACGGCATGGGCCGGGTGCTGTGTTACTGCGATTCCACCCAGCCCGAGCGGGGCGAGATTCTCGTCGAGCGTGGCTTCACGCTCGAAGCCACCATGCCCCGGCAACTGCGGAAGGGCGACGAGTGGCTGGATGTGCTGGTGTATGGAATGGGGTGACGAGCGCGGGGGGCTCTGGATGAGAGTCGGGAGGTGTAGCAATGAGGGCACGGATGGGTTGCGTAGCGGGCTGCGTGATGTTGGTGGTCGCGTGCGCGTCGTGTCGGGCGCCCGTCGAGCAGACGACGGTGCCGGCAGACGAGCCGGTGGTGACGCCGCAAGAGACGCCGGGGACCCCTCTGGGGACCATCGCACGCATTGACCCGGGGCCGATGCGGAAGGAGAGCCCGGACGCGCGGCATCTGGCGTGGGTTGTCGAGGATGACGACGGTGTCCACGTGTCGATCGACGGGGAGTGGGGGCCCGCGTTCGAGCGCATCGCCAGGATAGAGAATCACTCGGGCTGCTTCGTGTTACCGGCATGCGCCGAGTGGAGCAGGGACGGGGAGCATGTTGCGTATGTGGCTGTGATCGATGGTCTCTCTCACGCGGTCATCGACGGTGAGATCAGCGAGACGGGCTACGAGACCGTGGACATCGAGGAATGGCGTGCTTTCAGCCCCGACGGATCGCGATTCGCCTACATTGGCGTCTCCGACAAGGGGACCCGTATAGTCGCTGACGGCGAGGATCGTACCTACGTGGCTGTGATCGATGGTGTCTCTTACCCGGTCATCGACGGTGAGATCAGCGAGACGAGCCACGAGACCGTGGACATCGGGGAACTGGGTGCTCTCATCCCCGCTGCTCCGCGAGTCACCTACGTTGGTGTCGTCGGCACGGAGTGCCGTATGGTCGTTGACGGCGAGCCGGGACCCATGTTCCATCGAATCTCCTCCCCGGTGTTCAGCCCTGACTCACGACGGCTTGCCTATGTGGGATCTCACAACAGTGATGGGGACACGCTGATTGTCGACGGCGAGGCCATCGCCACTGCAGAGAAGATCGACAGCCACTCGCTGCAGTTCAGCCCCGACGGCGAGCGCTTGGTCTACGCGGTCTCCGAGCCCGAGCCGAAGCTGTTCGTCGATGGCAAGGTGTGGCCGCTCGAGCACGGCGTCCTTCTGTGGACGCCTGTGTTCAGCGACGACAGCTGGCACCTGGCCTACGTGGACGGGGAGCCGCAGGGCACGTGCCGCGTCCTTGTTGACGGCGTGGCGGGCGGGACGTACAGGGACGTTGGCCGCCTCCAATTCGCGCCTGACGGCGAGACGGTCTGGTACTGGGCCCGCCAGGGATGGGATGAGGAGCGCGTTGTGATGGGTGATGACATCTCGCCCGTCTACGACGAAGTTGAGGCGACTCCATGGGCCAGCTTACAGCTCCCGCTGAAGGGCCCGGCCCCCGTGTTCAGCAAGAACGGCGAGCACTATGCATACGTCGCTCGGAAGGGCGATGAGTCCTTCGTGGTCCTGGACGGCAAGGAACAGGAGCGATATCCGGACGTTCTGCTGGTGCGGTTCAGCCCCGACGGCAACAAGCTGGCCCACTGGGTCGAGTTGGCGGACGGTCGGTATGCGATGGTGGTCAATGGTGAGATCGTTGGCGAGCACGGGGGTTGCGGCCCCCCGCCCATCTTCAGCCCCGATAGCCGGCGCATGGCATATGAGGTCCATGTGGGTGAGGCTCCCCGGCGACAGGAGCACTACGTCATAGACGGCGATGAACACCCCGGTGGCGAGTTCGTCTCGCACCTGGAGTTCAGCGACGACAGTCAACACTACGCGTACACGGTGACGGAGCGTCGGGGGCGAGAGTGGATGGTGCTGGACGGCGAGGCGGGACCGACGTTCGAGAGAATACACGGCACATCCGTCTCGAAGGGCGTGACGTTCGAGACGGACGGAAGCGTTAGGTACATCGGGGTCCGCGATGAGACGGTGTATCGCGTGATCCAGGTGCCGCCGAAGTAGCGAGGCCCGCGCATGAGCAATCCGACTACCGTCTGGCTCGAAGCTGAGCTGTTTGATGACCTCGGCGGGTGGACGCTGGACGCGCAGTTTGTGGATCAGATGGGTTCCCCCTATCTTCTAGCGGTTTCGCTCGGCGAGCCAGTGGCGGATGCGACGACGCGCGTGGATCTGTCCGAGGGCGACTATCGGCTGTGGGCGCGCGCGAAGGACTGGGCGCCGGACTGCAGTCCCGCGCGGTTTCAGGTGCGGTTGAACGGCGAGGCGGCGGGGGAGTTTGGGGCGAGTGGCGCGCAGGGATGGACTTGGGAAGAGGGAGGTATCCACGCGCTGGGTGGGGGTGTTGAGGTCGCGTTGCGGGATCTGACCGGCGAGTACGCGCGATGCGACGCGATCGTGCTGAGCAGCGATCCCGACTTCCGACCGGCCGATGGCGCGGAGGAGCTGCAGGCGCAGCGGATCGCGCATGGCGGCGTGAGCGCGGAAGTGGATGAGCTGGGCGAGTATGGCGTGCTCGTGGTGGGCGGCGGCGTTGCGGGATGCGTGGCGGCGGTTGCGGCGGCACGGATGGGGTCCAACACCGCACTGCTGCAGAATCGCCCCGTGCTCGGCGGGAACGCCAGCACCGAGTGCCTCGTGCCTCCCGTCGGGCAATGGCTGTATAGCGGCGTCGATCCGCATGATCCCCTGGAGACGGGAATCGTCGAGGAGTTTCGGTTATCGGGACGGCAGCTTCCCTCCGAGGCGAAGCTATATGCCGATCGGCTGATGGCGGTGTGTGAAGGGGAGGCGAATCTGGATCTGCACCTCAACATGCACGTGACGGACGTGGAGATGGCCTCGGCAGAGCGGATCGCGGGTCTGCGCGCGCTTGAGGTGACGACGGGGCGGCGCGTTCACGCGCGCGGGAAGCTCGTGATCGACTGCACGGGAGATGCCACGGTCGCTGCGGCGGCAGGCGCTGAGTATCGGCATGGGCGTGAGGGGCGGGATGTCTACGATGAGACGATGGCGCCGGAGGAGACGGATGATCTGACGATGGGATGTGGGCTGAAGTACGAGTGGGAGGAAGGACGGCAGACGGCATGCCGGCGAGACGCCGGCGGTCCAGTTAGGCAGCATTGGGAGCGGGGACAGACCAAGTACCAGCCGCCGGAGTGGGCGCGGAAGTTTGAGGCGTGTGAGGATTTCACGCCGACGCGCCACCCGCTGCTCGAGCCCGAGGCCGACTGGCAGTGGAAGATCGAGATCGGGGGCTTGCAGGATGTGATCGCCGACGCGGAGGAGATCCGTGACGAATGCTTGCGGGTCATCTACGGCATCTGGGACCACGTGAAGAATCGCTGCGCCGAACATGCGGAGGCCGCGAGGGACCTGGAGCTGGCGTGGGTGGGACACGTGCTGGCGAAGCGGGAATCGCGGCGGGTGATGGGCGACTACGTGCTGCGTGAGAGCGATGTCATCGACGAGACGCTCCTCCCCGATCGCGTCGCGTTCGGCGGGTGGGGGATCGACGACCACTTCCCGGCGGGGTTCTATCACGATGGAGACCCAGCCCAACACGGCTACCACGATCGGCGCTTCTCGATCCCGCTGCGAAGCCTGTATTCGAAGGACGTCGAGAACCTGATGATGGCGGGGCGGAATCTGTCCGCGAGCCACGTCGCCCTTGGCGCGACGCGGGTGATGCTGACGAACGCGGTGATGGCCCAGGCGGTCGGGACGGCGGCGGCGATGTGCGCGCGGGATGGGGTCTCGCCGAGGGAGCTTGCGGAGCAGCGGATTGCGGATCTGCAGCAGCAACTGTTGAAGGATGGATGCCATATCATCGACCTGCCGAACGCCGATCCGGAGGACCTGGCACGGACGGCGCGGGTGACGGCGTCGAGTGGGAATGGTGAGGCGGTCACGGACGGCTTCGCGCGGTGGGAGCATGGGGAGCGTCACGCGTGGGTGCCTGATGGCGCGCTGCCGCAGTGGGTAGAGCTGGAGCTAGGTGAGGAGAAGGCGATCGGCTCTGTGCATGTTGTGTTCCAGACGAAGGAGCTGGCGGCGACGGCGTTCTCGGTGACGGTGCAGGCGGGAGATGACTGGGTGCAGGTGGCGGAGTATCGACGGGAAGCGAAGCGGAGGCATGTGGTGGAGGTGGACGGAGTGACAGCGGAGCGGGTGAGGGTGGTGGTTGAGGAGGGGCCGGATGATTTGGGCGTGTGTCAGGTGAGGGTGTGCGGCGAGGGATAGCGAACGGCGAACGGCGTCGGGTTGGGAAGCCCGACCTGCGAACGGCGACGGCATTACTGATTGGGAGAAGTGAGAGATGAGCGAAGGACATCTGCTGCATGTGATCAGCCACACCCACTGGGATCGCGAGTGGTACCAGACGTTCGAGCAGTTCCGCGTCCGGCTGGTAGACCTGATCGACAACCTGCTGGATATCCTCGAACGCGACCCGGGCTTCAAGGTCTTCCACATGGATGGCCAGACGATCGTGCTGGAGGATTATCTTGAGGTGCGGCCCGAGAAGGAGACGGCCCTGCGGGAGCACATCGAGAGTGGGCGGATTCTGGTGGGGCCGTGGTACCTGCTGAACGATGCGTTCCTCACGAGCGCGGAATCACACGTGCGGAACCTGCTCTACGGGCACCAGATTGCCGAGGACTTCGGCGGCTGCATGAAGATCGGGTATCTCCCGGACCAGTTCGGCAACATCGGCCAGATGCCGCAGATCTTCCAGGGGTTTGGAATCGACAACTGCATCTTCGGCCGGGGTTACTCGCTGGCAGTGCCGGGGCGCAAGATGGAGCTGATCTGGCGTGGCCCGGATGGGTCGGAGCTGATCACCCACCACATGGCCTTCTGGTACAACAACGCGCAGTGGTTCCCCGAGGATGTCGACGAAGCGGCTGCGTATACGAAGGCAATCATCGACCGGCAGGCGCCGGTATCGGCGACGCGCCACATGCTGCTGATGAACGGCGTGGATCACCTGGAGCCCCAGCCGAACATCGCGCCGATCATCGCGTCGCTGGAGGGGAAGCTCGGCGAGGGCACCGAGATCGCCCACAGCACGATGCAGGCCTTCATCGACGGCGTGAAGGCGGAGGCTCAGGACCTTGAGGTGTTTGATGGCGAGCTTCGGGAGGATCGTGGCTCTCAGATTCTCGCCGGGACGCTGTCGGCGCGAATGTACCTGAAGCAACTCAACGAGCGGGCGCAGACAGCGCTTGAGCGTTGGGCGGAGCCGTGGTCCGCGCTGGCGCTTTGGCAGGGCGCGAAGGACGACAGCGGGTTGCTTCGGCATGCGTGGAAGAAGCTCCTGGAGAACCATCCGCATGACTCGATCTGCGGCTGCTCGCTCGACCGCGTCCACGAGGACATGGTCCCGCGCTTCAAGCAGGCCGAGGAGGTCGCCGAGTGCGTGACCGAGCGCTCGCTGAAGCATCTCGCCGGCAAGATAGACACGACGACTGAAGTCGAGGGGGCGAAGCCCGTCTGCATCTTCAACCCGCTGAGCAGCGATCGGGTCGAGGTCGCAGAAATCGAGGCGGAGTTCCCGATTGCCGAGGGCGCGCCGGCGCACGTTCGGGTCATTGGCTCCGACGGCGAGGCGGTGCCGAGTCAGTTCCTGGACATGGAAGACACCCACGTTCGGTACTTGCACCCGCAAAAGCTGCCGCTGTCCGAGCATGTCCGGCGCTTCAAGCTGGCGGTTCAGGCGGAGGTCGGCTCCGGCGGGTGGGACACGCTTCAGGTCGTGGCCTCGGGCCCGTCGACGGGTGGGGCAAATGGCGTGTCGGCAGACGCCGCCTCGCTGACGAATGAACTGATCAGCGTCCACGTCCTGCCGGGCGGCTCGTTGGCGATTGTCGATCTCGAGCGAGACATCGAGTACGGGCCGTGCAACGTCTTCGCGAGCAACGGCGACGTCGGCGACGAGTACAAGATGATCCCGCCGACGGTAGACCGGCTGGTGACTAGCGTCGGTGAGGCGGCGACGGTGTCGCTGGAGACTTGCGGGCCGCTGCTTGGCAGGCTCCGCATCGACACGCGGCTCGTGGCGCCTGAATGCGCGACGGAGGATCGCCGCAAACGCTCGGACCGGACGGTTGAGATCCCGATCACGAGTTGGGTGACGCTGAAGGCCGGTAGCCGTCGTGTCGAGATTGAAACGCAGATCACCAACCGCGCGAAGGACCACCGCGTGCGCGCGCTGTTCCCTTCGGGCGTGGACACCGACGTCGCCCGCGCGGACGGGCAGTTCGATGTGGTCGCGCGGCCGATCCAGCCGCCGGCGGACTGGCACGGGGCGTCGACTTTCGCGCCGCAGCAGGGATTCGTGGCTGTGGAGGATGAGGACCACGGGTTGGCGGTCATCAACCAGGGCCTGCCGGAGTACGAGGTGCTGCCCGACGCCGAGAGGACCGTGGCGCTGACGCTGCTGCGGTGCGTTGGCCGATTGAGCATGAGCGGCGACGCGGGGGCGATGGACGCGGAGTACAACTACACGCCCGAGGCGCAGTGCCTGGACACCTACTCATTCCGCTACGCCGTGCTGCCATACGCGGGCACGTGGTCGGACGCGGGCATCCCGGACGAGGCGCAGCAGTTCAACGTGCCGCTTCGCGGCGTCCAAACGGGCGTGCATGGCGGCGAGCTTCCGGCGTCCGACAGCCTCGTCGTGCTGGACGCCGATGGCCTGGTGCTCTCAACGGTGAAGAAGGCGGAGACGGACGATCGGATCATCGCGCGCGTCTTCAACCCGACCACGGAGCCGAAGGCCGGCCGGATCGGCGTGAAGGGCGCGTCACGGGCGGAGCTAGTGGCGCTCTCTGAGGAGAGTATCGAGGAGTTGGATCTCGTCGATGGCACGGTGGGCATCGAGGCGGGACCGAAGCAGATCGTGACCGTGGCGTTTGGCAGATAGCGCCAAATGGTGTGAGATTACCCACGTCGGCGGCTGGTGGGAGGAATAGCGCGCGCCGACGCGGAAACTCGTCCAACTGACAGCTTTCCCGGCGCTCGGCGGGGCGCTTTTGCATGCCGACGCGGGGGAAGCCTTTCAAGGGGTGCGTGAATGAATGTAGCGGCTTACCGTCAGGCAGCAGTCAAAGCCATCAAGTGGCTGCTCGAACAACAGAATGACGACGGCTCGATGGACCCGGTCGACCAAGGGGTAGCGGCATACTACAAGGTGCCATATGCGTTTAGCCTGGCCGGGCGGACGCCAGAGGCCGTGAGGCTTCTGACGTGGATCCGAGAGAACTCCTTCACCGAGGAAGGGGATTTCGGTGGACACTACCCGCGCATTGGAGCGCATCAGACGTATTACCACTATTCGAACTCCTGGCTCATCGCCGGGGCGCAGCGGCTGGCTCAGTTTGATATCTCACTGAGAGGCATCGACTTCCTGACGTCGCTGCAGCACTACGAGTCCGGCGGCTTCCTGACCCGAGGCCCGGAGGCTCCGCTGACGGGCGAGCAGGATCTGATGACCACATGCACGGCGGGATTGGCTTGCCTGTATGCCGGTCGCCTCGACGAGGCGACGGCGGTTGGCGAGCACTTGATCCGCGTTTGGAAGAAGCAACCGGTCGCCAGCAAGCGGCTGTACTTCACCGTGCATGGCGGCGAGCAGCTCATCACCGATTTCCCGGAAGAGCAGTCGCTGCTGCGCGTCGTTGATGTCACGAAGACGGGTCAGTACTACGCGATTCCCGGGCTGGCGACGGCATTTCTGGTAAGGCTTGCGTCCGCGACGGGCGACAAGAAGTACCTCGACTGCGCGCACAAGTACGCCGAGTTCGGTGACCTGTGCGCCGGCGATCGGTACAAGGCGCCGGCGTCGGGGTGGTTCGGCTGGGGAGCAGCGTTGCTTTACCAGGCCACCGGCAACGCCAACTACCGCCGCATTGCCTGCGAGGTCGCGGACTACATCGTCTCCGCGCAGCTTGAGGGCGGCACCTGGGGTGATCCCGCGATCGGCGCGGAGTACGCGCACGTGATCATGGACTCGACCGCCGAGTTCGCGATCTTGCTCTGCGAGATGGTGGAGGGGCTGATGACCGGCGAGTAGTTTGCCGGACTGCAATGAAGCAGAAGCACGAACGGCGTCCCCAATACTGGGGACGCCGTTTTGGTGTCATGGGGACTGCGAGACTACTCCGTCGTGATCCTCAGGTCGTCGACCCAGATGGATTGCTCATGCGGGACGCCGGGGCCGAAGTAGGGGGTCATGAGGAACTGGTTGATCAGCATGTCGGGATGCTGGCCCGTTCGGAAGACGACATCGTCGAAGTCCATTAGCAGCTCGCCGTCGAACCAGTATTGGATGATGCCGTCTTGTTGGCCGATGTTGTCCTCGACCGTGTTGAGTTGCAGCTTGACCTTCACGTGGTGCCAGTCGCCCTTGTAGCGCGGCCCCCGTTCATCGCTGAAGCAGGCTTCCTCCGCATCCCAGGACTTGCCGTTCCAGTGGACGTCGCCGTTCTTGTAGTAGCCGCCCGCTCCGTGGGAATCGCTGGCGCCGTTGCCGCCGGCGACGGCACGGTTCTCGGTGACGCCGACGAGGTCTTCGCCGATTCGCGCCTCGTCGATATTGGCTCCGTCCTGGATGGCGATGCGCGGCTTGCCGTTGACGACCTCGATATAGAACGTCAGGTGCGTGTAGGCGGGGCCGACGTACTCGGAGTCTTCGGTGGTGACGAAGTGGAACTCATGAGGGTGCCAGTCGACCCCGGTCCAGTCCCAGTTCTCGCCGTGCTTCATGCTGAAGCTAAACGTGACGTTATCGACGGGCTCCAGACGGACCCGGGCGCCTCTGCCGACGGGGCCGATGTCGCCGGCCTTCGCCCAGTGCCAGACGCAGGAATGCTCGCCGCCATCGGCGTGCTCGTCGGTGATCTCCATCTTCGGACCGTCGTACCAACCGCGCGATTCCCAGTTCGTGTCCTCGAAGGGCTCCTCGAAAAGGACGGTCTCGGTCGGGGCTTCCTGAGCACAACCGGTCACAGCCAGAGCAAGCAGCAGGGCGCATAGACGCATGGATAACCTCCTCGGCTGCGTATACGAACACCCTACAGTGCCCGAGAGATCGCCGCGACCTCCTCGACCGTGGTGATGCCAGCGCGGATCTTCTCGATGCCGTGGTCGACGAGCGACTTGTGGCCCGACGACCGCAGCAGGTGTTCGAATTCGCGGTTGTCCAGTCCTTGCGTGACCACCTCGCGCACGGGATCGGTAACGGTCATCACCTCGAAGACGCCCGTCCGGCCGCGGTATCCGGTGTCGAAACACTGGTCGCATCCCGCGCCGCGCTGGAGCGAGAGACCGGTCCAGTCAACGCGCGCAGCGCTTAGCCATTCGCGCTCCGGTCCAGTTGGCTCATGCGGCTCCTTGCACTCGTCGCAGATCGTCCGCGCAAGCCTCATCGCCACGGCGAAACGGAGCGTGTCGGTGACCATGAACGGCTCGACACCCATGTTCAGGAAGCGCCTGAAGACCTCCGGCGCGGTCTGGGCGTGGAGGGTCGAGAGGACCAGATGCCCGGTCATCGCCGTCTGGATGACGACCTCCGCGCTCTGCAGATCGCGGATCTCGCCACACATGACCACGTCAGGGTCGGAACGGAGCTGGTACAGAAGGCCGCGGTGGAAGGTCAGGCCGGCTTTCCGGTTGACATGCGTCTGCGCGATGCCCGGCAGCATGTACTCGACCGGGTCCTCGATGGTGACGATGTTGAGGGCATCGGCATCGAGAGCGCTGAGCATGGAGTACAGCAGCGTCGTCTTCCCTGAGCCCGTCGGGCCGGTGACGATCAGCAGGCCGCTCGGTGAGACGAGGAACTGGCGAGTGGCCTGAAGCTGGCTCTCGTTCATCCCGAGGCGCTCCAGATCGAGCATCGCATCGCCCTTGCGCAGGAGCCGCATGGTGACCTTCTGCCCGTACGTGGTGGGCATCGTGCAGGCTCGGATGTCGATGTCGGTGCCGTCGTGGCGGACGAGGATACGGCCGTCCTGGCCCGTGCGCGTTTCCACCACGTCCATCTCCGCCATTGCCTTGATGCGCGTGGCAACGGCACTTCCGAGCGGCCTGCTGAGACGCTGCCACTCCCTGAGCGCGCCGTCGATGCGGAACCGGACGGTGAAATCGGAGTCCCGAGGCAGCAGGTGCACGTCGCTGGCGCGGGCTTCCATGGCCGCGGTGATGATGCGCTTGCACTCGCCGGCGACCAACTGCTCATCCGTCGCGGCCATGCTGTCCATCACCTGACGCACTCCGGCGAGTTCGAGTTGGCAGTCGACGCACTCGCCGATGTGGCGGTCGATCTCGTCCTTGCGGTCGCCTTCGATCTCCCCGCGCGAGTAGGCGGCGAGGTCCTCCTGGATCTTGTCACATGGCATGGCATCCTCCCCCTTGGCGATCAGTCGAGCAACCCGTCGAGGCGCTCGCGCAGACGGCGAATTGCGTAGTGCATGCGCGACTTGACCGTCCCGATTGGGACCCCGAGTCGCTCTGAGATCTCGGCGTACTTCAGCCCGCCGAACCGACTGAGCGTGACGACTTCGCGCAGGTCCGAAGGCAGCGCTTCGACAGCCGCTCGGACCTCTGACGCCTGCCAGCGCGCCAAAGCGAGTTCCTCGGAGCTTGCCGCGCGCGGGAGTTGGGCCAGGCTCTGGTCGAGCGATCCGGCTCCCGGTCGTCGCGAGCGCGCGTCGAGCCAGTTGAACAGATGGTTCCGGGCTATGGTGAAGAGGTAGCTCGAGGGCCGGCCAAGTGGCGCGTATCGCTCGCGCGCGAGCCAGAGCTTGACCAGCACGTCCTGAGTCAGCTCGCGGGCGAGACCGGCATCGCGCACTCGTCGCTCGAAGTACAGCACGAGCGTGTCGCGGTAGCGCGCGGCCAATTGATCGAAGGCATCCACATCACCCCTGGCCGCCGCAGTCATCAGATCGCTGTCGGTGCGCTCCATGGTGGGGCCGCCGCTCCCTCACCACGGTAGAACAGAATCCCCCGGGGAAGGTTTGGTCGAGGGCGGAGATTCTGCCTCTGCCGGATACTACCCCAATTCCTCGAGCGTCTCAAGCACGACGGGGATGGTCTCGCGCCAGTTGGGCGGCATGTCTTCGGAGATCTCGAAGGCGAGGCCGCGTTTGCCGGCGCGCTCGCGCTTTTCGATGACGGCTTGGCGGAGCGCTTCGTGCGGGCCGTAGTAGAGGTCGATGTTGATGTTGCCCCAGAGCACCATATCCGGCCACGCGGCGCGGGCTTCGTCATACGTCATGTCGCCCTCGGGCGGCTCGGTCAGAGATTCGATCATGTGAAGCGACGAGGCCCCGATCTCATCGGCGATGCACCGTAAGTCGCCGTCGTAATGCACCATCGTGCGCTTGCCGCCGGCCTCCATGAACGGCGCCGCCGCGTCGTAGCAATTGACGAGCAGGTCCTGGTACCGCTTCGGCCCCAGCATGCTGATGGTCAGGTTCTCCAGCCACTTCACGTACTTGCCTGGACCTGCTGCAATGAGGCGAGCTTCCTCCATCCACTGGTTCTTCTGGGCCTCGTAGAGGTCGAACAACTCCGGGACCTCCATCGCGACATCCAGGCAGAACTGCTCCGTGCCGGCCCAGTCAACGTTGATGCTCATGGCGGGCGTTCGGGAGCCTGTTACGACGCAGACTCCGAGGTCGCCAATGAGTTCCTCGCCAGCCTGGAAGCTCCCGTAGCACGTCTCCAGCTCGGAGTTCTCGATCATCCACTGGCGGGTCTTGTAGTCGGCGGGCGTCTTGATCCAATCCTCGTGGTGCCAACCGTTGCGGGTGGTGCGCTCCAGCATGCCGACGGGGGTCTTGATCCGATACGTGCGGTAGATCGTGTCGCCGTCTTTGCGCTCTTCCTGCTCGTGTTCGACGCCATGCTGGACGTGGCGCGTGGTGCTGACGTGATGGCAGATCGCGAGCCCCTGATCGTAGAGCGTCTTCCACTCGTCCGCCATCAGTTCGTCGCCGCTGAGCATCCAGCTGTAGTACGAGTAGGGCGTGCGCGCCGGCGTGTTCCCATCGAGCGCGTCGGTCAGCCACTGTCGCTGGGACATGCCTGGTCTCTCCGGTTAGCCTAGTTCCTCAAGCGTCTTCAGGACGAGCGGGATCGTCTCTTGCCAGTCGGGTGGGAGATCTTCTGAGATCTCAAATCCAAAGGCGCGCTTGCCGGCGCGCTCGCGCTTGTCTATGACCGCCTGGCGGAGCTCATCGCGAGGTCCCTGGTAAAGCTCGCCATTGATCTGGGCCCAGAGCACGATATCGGGCCACTGCGCGCGGCACTCGTCGAAGGTCATGTCGCCCGCGGGCGGCTCCGTGATCGCCTCGATAATGTGCAGAGGCAACTCGGCGATCTGGTCGGCGACCGCCTTCAACTCGCCGTCGTAACGCACGATCACCCGCTTGCCAGAAGCCTCCAAGAGCGGCGTGGCCGCCTCGTAAACGGAACCGAGCATCTCGCCGTAGCGCGCCGGCCCGAGCATGCGCACCGCCAGGTCCTCGGGCCACTCGACGTACTGGCCGGGCCCGGCGGCGATCAGCTCGCACTCCTCCATGAACCGGACCTTCTGAGCCTCGTAAAGCTCGAACAGCTCGGGCACTTCCATCGCGACATCCATGCAGAACATCTCGGGGCCCGCCCAGTCGACGTTGATGCGCATGGCGGGCGTGCGCGAGCCGGCAACGACGCACGTGCCGAGGTCGCCGATAAGCGCCTCGGCCGGCTCGTAGTTCTCAGGCCGGGCGACGACTTCGGTGTTCTCAACGATCCACTGCTGGATCTTGTAGTCGCTGGGTTGGGTGATCCAGTTCTGCATGGGCCAGCCGTCGCGCGTGACCCGCTCGATTGTGCCAACGGGGGTCTCCTTGCGGTGAACGTGGACCGTTGCGCCGCCGTCGTCACGCTTTTCGCGGGTGCTCTCGACACCATGCTCGATATGCTCGACGGTGGCGACGTGGTGGCACAGGGCGAGGCCCTGATCGTACAGCGCCTTCCACTCGTCGCTCATGAGATCGTCTGAGCTGAGAATCTCGCTCTGGAGCGAGTAAGGCGTGCGCTCAGGAGTGTTTCCGTCAAGCGCGTCGGTCAGCCATTGTTTCTGTGACATGGCGATCCTCCGGGGGCGGTCATTCGTTGATGACCGGATTCGTCAGCGTCCCGATCCCCGCAACCTCGATGCCGACCGTGTCGCCATCCTTCAGAAAGACGGCCGGCTTGCGCGCGAACCCGACGCCCTCGGGCGTCCCAGTCATGATGACGGTCCCGGGCGCGAGCGTCATGACCTCGCTGAGCCACGACACGAGCTTGGCGCAACCGAAGATCATGTCTGAAGTGCTGGAGTCCTGCATCGTCTCCCCGCTCACGCGCGTGGTGATGTCGCAGCTATCCGGGTCGAGTTCGGTCTCGATGTGCGGGCCGATCGGGCAGAACGTGTCGAACGATTTCCCGCGCGCCCAGACCGCGTCGAGCTTGAGCTGGCAATCGCGCGCGGAGACGTCGTTCCCACACGTGTAACCCAACACGTAATCGAGCGCCTCGGCCTCGCTGACATGCTTCGCCGTCTTGCCGATCACGATGCACAGCTCGCACTCGTAGTCGACCTCGGTGGGCGCCATCCTCGGGATACGGATCGGATCGCCGGGCCCGATGACCGAACTGGTGGCCTTGAGAAACATCTGTGGATGGCCGGGAATCGCCATGCCGGATTCCTCGGCATGGCGGCGGTAGTTCAGCCCGATCGCGATGACGCTCGGCGGCGTCACGGGTGCGAGGAGCCGTGCCTGGCTGAGGCTGACTTTCTCGCCCGTCGTGTCGATGCCGTCGAACGGCTCGCCATCGATGACATCGATCGTGTCACCGTCGAGGATTCCGTAGGCAACCTTGCTCTCCGTCTCGAAACGCGCGATCTTCATCGTGAGTCCCCTCGCCTGGTGTTAGCGTTGGCGCGGCGGTTCACCGTCGCGCCGGGCGAGGCCTTCTGATGAGCCTGTATCGAAGTCTCAGGGCCGGTCCTTTAGACCTCGGCACAGGCTCCTTCTGACCCGGTAAGGAGGAATTGCAGTACCGGATAGCGTATAAGCAACTATTCCGCTTGCTCTTGGGGCGTCCCGACGACGCGGCCCCCTGGTCATTCGCACGAAGCTCGTGCGGACGCGAGCGGCAATGACAGTAGATCCACCTGATCGAGCACCAGCGGTGGAATACAGGCCGGCTCCTTCCATGGAGTCGGCCTTGTGTGGTTCTCTGGGTAGGCAGGGCCCCGTCCCCCCTCCGCCGAACTCCCACCTCCCACACGCGGAGCCGCCAACTTATCTGAAGCTATCCTATGAGAGCTTGATCCAGACGCGGGCACTCCTAACTACATGTATAGATTCCTGCCCACAACCATTGCGCTACTGACTGCGATCGGTCTCGGCCCGTGCTGCGTGGCCGATGCGGCTCCGCGCGAGTTTATGATCGGCGTGAGCGGCGACTACCCCAACGGCATCGACGGGCAACTCTCAGCGCGAGGGCTGCCCTGGCAGCGCGTCTTCGCGTGGGAGATGAAGCAGCCCGAAGTGCTGGCGCGGTTTGACGTGCTGATGCTCTCGTGCCTGCCGACCGCCCACCAATCGGAGGCGGAGAAGGCCCTGATTCCCTGGCTTGAGGCCGGCGGGCGGGCGTTCGTTGAGACGTGGGCGGCCCAGACGGACTTCCCACTGCTGAAGTTCGTCAAGGTCGCGAGCGGCGCTCCCACCAAGGGCGACGTCATCATCACGAGCGCCGCTCACCCGATCTCCGCCGCGCTGGATGTGGCTAAGCCCATCGACATGCATCACCTGCAGGGCGTTCGCGTCTGGCCACAGGATGAATCGGCAGGCGAGATCCTCGGCTACTACTGCCAGGACGGCGCAGGCGAGCACAATGAGAAGTGGCCGGCGATTGTGCGGGTCAAGGTGGGCGAGGGCGAGATCATCTACTCCGGCGCGCCGCTGGCGTTCGCGCGCTTCCACCGCGGCAACTCAGCGGAGCCACTGCTGGACGGGATCATCAACTACCTGCTGCGAGGCGAGGTCGCGCCAAAGCTGCTCTGGACCGAGCCCGACAACGACGCGCCGCCAAGCAGCGGCGAGCGAGTGAGGTCGGGCGAAGATTCGGAGGACGCTCCGCCAACTGACTCGACGGCCGAGCCCGGCTTCCCGGATGAGCCGGTCGCCGTGCCCGAGGGGTATGAGTTCATTGAGGTTGCCGCCGATGAATCGTGCAATATCCCGATTGAGGTGGGCCCGATTGACTTGGCCGCGGCGGCGCCGACCGTTCTGGTGTTCGACGCGGAGTTCGCGGAGAGCGGCGCGCCTCGACGGCCGTGTCTGTGGATGAGTTTCTGGCCGGATCGGGTGGAGCTAAACCGGGGCAAGCGCGCGGGCGGGAAACCGGTTGCCACAGCCGCGTGGGAGGCGGCGGAGGGACTGTCTGGGTACATCCGACGCCGCGAGGGAATGGTCTCGCTCATCGTGGGACCCGACGAGGTGCTGGCTGCCAAGATCACGACCAAACCCGGATGCCTCGCCATGAAACCGGGGGCGGTGAGCGTAGGCGATCCGTACATTCAGCCGGTTGGTCCCGTGCGGTTTGCGGATGACTTCATGCGGGCCAGCAGCTCCGAGAGCCCGTGGACGCCGGTGACGGGCGAATGGCAACAAGCGGGAGTGGGCAACGAGGAATACTCGATCAACGGGTTCTGCTACATCGGCAAGGGCGATGGGCAGGCGATGGCCACGGCGGGCGATTGGATTTGGGAGGACTACTCGGTGAGCGTGGCCGCGCGTCCTGATACGGAGGGCGCGGTTGTGGGCGTGGCGGGGCTGGTGCTGGATGAGACGGATTACGTCGCGCTGCTGAGCGGACCGGAATGGACGCGCATCGTGCGGGTATTGGGCGGCGATGAGGCGGTCCTGGCCGAGAAGCCGGGCGGGTGCGTCGACGGCAGCTGGTACCGGCTGGCGCTGCGCGTGGACCGGGATGAGTTGGGGGCATACATGGACGGCGAAAGCGTGCTGACATGCCCCAACCCGGCAGCGCGAAGCGGCGTCGCCGGCCTGATAGTGAGAGGCGGCTCGGCACGGTTTGACGACCTCATCGCACAGCCCTCGGACGAACCGCTGATCGCCCCGCGCAACGAGGGTGGATCCGTCGCGGACATCCCACCGTCGATGGGACCGCACGACTACATGACATGGGCGAATCCCGGCTCGCCGTGGACGGTCATCCGCGTCGGCGACGACCTGCTGTGGCACGCGTCTGATTTCATCGGCGACCTGGACGCGACCATGACGGTTCAGGCTGACGACCTCCCGTACGCGCGCAGCCTGATCGCGTCCCCGAGGATGGATGCGCCAGTCGATGAACGAATCACGATCACCGTCGCCGGCCACGGACCGAACGCTGAGGTCACGCTGACGGCACCGGGGCAGAAGACGATCCGCAAGATGGTGGTCATCGGAGACGGGGATGTCTTGGCTCTCTCGCGACGCGGGTCAGCGGTGAGGGCGGCGTGCGCGGGACGCCCGATCGGCAAGCCCGTGACGATGAAAGGCCCGTGCCGACTGGCGGCCGGCATTGAGGGCGCGCCGATCTCGGTGGACGCGTTGGAGGCCGTTTCGCCGCAAGTGCGGGACTACGTGTTTGGCGTCGCGCCGACGGACTGGCAAGTTTCCGAGGGCTCATGGGAGGTTGCCGCGCGCTGGGCGTGTGACGGCCGGTGGTCGTGGCTGGCGGGCTGGGGAGCCGAGGACGCGGTGATCTGGAACAAGCACGCCGTGCAGGGCGACGTGGCGGTCGATTACTGGGTCGGCACGAAGATGAAAGCCCCCGGCGGCCCGGAGACGAAACGGTGTCGCGACTACAACACGGTCCTCTGCGGCGACAAGACTAGCGCCCAGAGCGGGTACAGCTTCACGATCGGCGGCGACGGCGGCGCGAAGACGCAACTGCTCAGAAACGGCGAGGTGGTCGCCGAGAACGCTGACGCGCGCGTGCCGTCGGGGTATAATGTCCACCATCGGTGGTTCCGCGTCCGGGCGTCGAGAATCGGACACCGCGTCGCGCTCGAGTTTGAGGGCCACACGGTGCTGGAGTACGAAGACCCCGAGCCGTTGCCCGGCGGGTACGTTGGCCTCTGGACGCGAAACAGCGGCGTGTTGATCCCGCGCGTGACCATCTGGTCCGGCGGGAGCTGACCTTCAGAAAGGGCGGCCATGCTCAGCCCCAGACACCACCTGGGCCTACTACCATTGTGCGCGCTGATCGCGGGCGCGACTGGGTCGGCCAGTGGCCAGGACTGGCGCGATGCGGTTGCCGCCAACCTGACGCGTGACACCGCGTTGCAGGCTGTTGCCCAATTCCCCGATGACCGTCTTGCCCTTGAGGCTGTCGCTGATTGGCTGGCGCAGGATGGCGTGACAGAGCCGCTATCAGGCCCGGAGGCCGAGGCCTATCTGGCCGAGCGCGAGCGCCGGCGCGACGCGCGTCTGGCGACGCATCGCGACACGCTGAAGTCCATTGCCTTCACCAAGCACTACGACCTGGGCGGATCCCATTACGCATACACCGAGGGCCAGAGCGACGCGCAGAACGAGCGTCACTTCGTGCCCGGCGCGAGCCTCTGCGTGCTGGACCTCGACGGGCGTTACGGCACGGTGCGGACGCTCGTGGATGACCGCGGCGGCGTGATTCGCGACCCGGACGTGAGCTTCGACGGCGAGCGCGTGCTGTTTGCCTGGAAGAAGTCGCTTGACGAGGACGATTATCACCTCTACGAGATGCGCGTCGCCGATGGCGAGGTCAGGCAACTCACGGATGGTCTCGGCTTCGCTGACTACGAGGCCACCTATCTGCCGAGCGGAGAGATCGTCTTCAACTCGACTCGCTGCGTGCAGATCGTCGACTGCTGGTGGACCGAGGTCAGCAACCTCTACACGTGCGACGCCGACGGGAATTACCTCCGGCGCTTGAGCTACGATCAGGTCCACACGAACTTCCCGACAATCACGCCCGACGGGCGGGTGATCTACACCAAGTGGGAGTATAGCGACCGCGGGCAGATCTACCCGCAAGGGCTGTTTGAGATGAAGCCCGACGGGACGGGACAGACGGAGCTGTATGGCAACAACTCGTTTTTCCCGACTGCGATCATGCACGCGCGGGCGATTCCCGGCACGGGCAAGCTTGTCGCGATCTTCAGCGGGCATCACACGCACCAGAACGGGTGGCTGGGCACTCTCGACCCACGGCTCGGGCGGCAAGAGAATAGCGGCGCTCAACTCATCGCGCCGATCCGCAAGACCGAGGCGGTTCATGTCGACCAGTACGGGCAGAGCGGGCACCAGTTCCAGTACCCGTACCCGCTGAGCGAGACGGAGTTCATCGTCGCGATGCGGCCGGAGGGTACGGCGCGGTATGGGATCTACTGGGTGAACGCCGATGGCGAGCGCGAACTGCTGGCGTCTGATCCGGCGATCTCGTGCAACCAGCCGGTTCCCGTCAGGCCGAGACCCATACCTCACGCGAGGCCCCGCCTTGCTGACTACGAGCGCGACACGGGCACTGTCTACCTCCACGATATCTATGATGGGCCGGGACTGGTGGGAGTCGAGCGGGGCGGCATCAAGTCGCTGCGCGTGATCGCCCTTGAGTACCGAGCGGCCGGTGTAGGCAGCAATGGCAACGCGGGCCCCGCCGGTGGGGCGATGATCTCAACGCCCGTCTCGATCCAGGGCACGTGGGACGTCAAACGGATTCTCGGCACGACGCCCGTTCACGAGGATGGCTCGGCGTGTTTCACGGTCCCCGCGCAGACGCCCGTCTACTTCCAGGCGCTCGACGCGGATGGATTTGCCGCCCAGACGATGCGGAGTTGGGTCGCGCTCCAGCCGGGCGAGGCGGTCAGTTGCGTTGGGTGCCATGAGGACAAGAACTCGGCGCCGCTGGCCGTGAACACCTCGCTCGCGATGAGGGGCGGGCCGAAGGAACTGAGGCCATGGCGCGGTCCGTCAGGCTCATCTGGCTTCAGCTTTCCCACGGAGATTCAGCCGATCCTGGACCGACACTGCGTGTCATGCCACCACGTTGAGGGCGCCCGGTCAGCCGCGGCGGATGCGTTTGACCCCGACACCATGGAGGTCGCGCTACCGTGGGCCGGTGATGCGACGTGGAAGTACACGCTCGAGGAGCCCAATGGTGACTGGCGCGCCGCCGATTTCGACGACGGCGACTGGCTCGAGGGTCCTGGTGGCTTCGGCAATCCGGGGACGCCTGGCGCCAAGGTCGGCACCGAGTGGCTTGGCAAGGAGATCTGGCTGCGTCGGGCCTTCGACCTCGATGCCGTGCCAGGAGAACCGGGGCTCATGGTCCACCACGATGAGGACATCGAGGTGACCATCAACGGGCAGCGGGCATTCCACGCATCCGGCTACCTCCAGGCGTACAAGCTCACCCACATGGAGCCGCTTGGCTCGCAGGCGTTGGGGGGGGGGACGAACGTGATGGCGGTCTACTGCAAACAGACCATCGGCGGCCAGTACGTGGATGTGGGCATCGTGGATATCGCAACCGACGCGCCGACGGGACCGAAGGCGGCGTTCAGCCTCAAAGGCACGGGGCCTCTCGATCCCGGATCGCTGCGGTACTGGAGCGATGCGTATCTGGCTCTCGCCGATCGTCGCGTCTCGGACTGGATCAACATTCAGTCCGTCCCGAGCATGCTGCCGCCATACCACGCGGGCGCCGCGACGAGCCCGCTCATCAACATGCTGCGCTCGGGGCACAATGGTGTGGAACTGAGTGATGATGAGTTGCATCGCATCGCGACGTGGATCGATCTGCTCGTGCCGTTCTGCGGCGATTACCGCGACGGCCTGCAGGGCGACCACCTAAGGAAGTACGAGCACTTCCAGGCGAAGCGTGACCGGTGGGAGGCGCAGGAAGCGCGGAACGTCGAGGCGCTGTTGGCAAGTGAGTGAGAACCGGCAGCGCCCCCTGGAAGTGGTTTCAGAACCCCCGTAGGTCGAAGCTCCAGCTTCGACAGGCCCGGTTGTTGGGGTTCTGAAACCGCCCCTACTCCCTGAACCAATCCACCGTATTCTGAATCCCCTCGGTGATCTCGTACTTCGGCGCCCAGCCGGTGGTCTCTCTGAGGCGCGTGCAGTCGAGGTACGTGTGCCTCACCTCGCCGGGGCGGGCTGGGTCGTGGATGATCTCGCCATCGTAGCCGGTCGCCTTGACCAGCGCGGCGGTGAGTTCGTTGACTGAAGTCGCGACGCCCGTCCCCACGTTGAAGATCGACTGAGCCGGCGCGTCCATGGCGGCCATGTTGGCGGCGACGATATCGCTGACGTGGATGTAGTCGCGCGTGGCCTCGCCATCGCCGAAGATGTGAGGCTCCTTGCCGGCCATCAGGAGGCTCGTGAAGATCGCGATCACGCCCGCCTCGCCGTGTGGGTCCTGGCGCGGCCCGTAGACGTTCGAGTAGCGCATGATGACGAAGTCCAGGCCCGATTCCGCATGGGCGGCCCGCAGGTAGACCTCGAAGGCGTATTTGCTGACGCCATAGGGGCAGATCGGAGCCCCAGGCGCGCTCTCTTTGACGGGCAGTTCAGCCGGATCGCCATACACGGCGCCGCCGCTGGATGTGGAGATGAACCGCCTGCCACCAATCTTGCGGAAAGGGACGAGGACGTTGAGGCTACCGATGATGTTGGTCTGAGCATCGAGCGCGGGGTCCTCGGTGGAGACGACGACGGACGCCTGTGCCGCGAGATGGTGGATGATCTCGGGTCGGAAATCCTCGATGGCCTTGGCGGTCGCTACTGCGTCGCGGATGTCAACCACATTCAGCGTCGCCGCCGGGTTGACGTTCGCTTCCTTCCCCGTCGAGAGATTATCGATGATGGCGACTTCGTGACCCTCGCCGACGAGCGCGTCAACGAGGTGTGATGCGATGAATCCGGCTCCGCCGGTGACAAGTATCCTGGACACGCTCATTCTCCCCTGCTTCTGTGCTGAGACCAGTCGAGTGTACAAGATGCGCGGCCCCGGACGCAACCGACGGCGCGGGAAGGTCGGCGCGCCGACGGGCTACAATCAGTACCGTGAACGTCCGATCGATCTGCCCAGGGAGCCCTCAACATGAGAGCCGCGACTCCGTTCGTCCTGCTCGCCTTCGCGTGCCCTTGCCACGCCCAGGCGACCTTCGCCGACTCGATGCCGAGCGCGGAGACGGTCGCCGATCGGCTCTTCTCGCTGATCGACCCGGCCGCCGAGGAAGTGGCCGCCGCGCTGGCGCTCCATGGTCGCGGCGAGCATCAGGCGGCGCTCGATGCGTGGCGCGACGTGAAGGTAGCCCAGTTTCGGAAGCTCTACCTAGGCAAGTACCTCTGGCACTCGTCGTTCGTCAACATCAAGCGGTCGGACTGGCACGTCGGGCGGAAGGTCGAGGGTTATTCGGAGGTCGATCGCTGGGGCGACCGCGGCGCGCCGGGCACGAACCCGCCCATCGACTGGATCAGCGATAAAGTCGAGCACAACATCGACGCCAAGTACACCGGTTACGGCTGGTACCTGCGCTACAACAACCTCGCCGGCGCGGCCCACGCCACGGGCGATCCCATCTACATGCGCAAGTGGTTTGGGGTCACTGCCGACTTCGCCCTGAACCAGCGGCGGATGATCACCGAGGGCGAGGTCGATCCCGATCTGCTGGCATTCTACGGGTGCAAGTGGGACTACCGCGACTTCGCGTCCTCACTGTTTCAGGCCCACCGGGTGATGAACATCCTGAAGTCGATCGGGGTCTTCGCCAAGTCGCTTACGCCCGAGGATCGGGAGACTCCGTGGGACGAGATCGATGCAGTGGACGAGCTGCCCGTCGCGGCGTCCGACATCGCGACGATCCCCTCGCGCGAGCTGGCGTTGATCGCCATCTCGCTCATGATGGATCACCCGGAGGCGTTGATCGGACGGTACGTGGAGGGGAGCGCGATTCCGAATCAACGTAAGGAAGGGCTGCTCGCCCTTCTCTCACTCAGCGTGGCATTTCCGGAGTTCAAGCAGGCCGATGAATTGCGGGCGACGGTGACGCCGGCGTGGGAGAAGTTTACGCGCTACTGGTTCTTGCCCGACGGTGCGGATATGGAGCAGTCTTTCAACTACAACGGCGGCGACGTCGAGACCACGCACAACTTGCTGCAGCTCTTCGGCGACCAGCCACTCCCCGAGTGGCTCGCACGGGCGAAGGCGGGCAGCGATATGTACCGGAGGCTGCGCGCGGCCTTGCTGCTCCCAATAGGTGACGCGCCCCAAGTCGGCAACAGCCACATCGCCCGCTCGCCGGAGATCTGGCTGGGCGGCGACGTGGCTCGCGAGTGGTCCGCCGAAATGGCCGAGGCGCTCGGAGGCGTGCCGGGCCCGCTTGAAGGTGAAGAGGAGGATCCACTCATACCGAGCATCGTCGCGCGGATGTGGGGCAGCGCCGATGAGGAGCCCGCCTTCACGTCCATCGCATTCCCCTACATGGGCTACACGATGATGCGCGATGGGTGGGACCAAGACAGCCTCGCGCTGTTCTTCATGGGCTCGTATAAGACGAGCGGGCACATCAACGCGGACGTCAACGGTGTGCAGGTGGTCGCCTACGGCAGGCCCTTGCTCGTTTACGCCGGGGTGCCGACGTACGGTTATGAGGGCTACCTGAAAGTCGCGCCGCCGAACTTCGCGACGTATGTCTCGGAGCCATCATCGCACAAGATCAACACGGTGCTGGTCGATGGCTGGTCGCAGAAGCGTGAGGAGCAGAAGGCGCCAACGAGCGTGACCGGTAGCCTTTGGCACTCGTCCGAGCGCTTTGACTTCACCCAACGCGTCTACGACGGCGGGTACCGCAAGTGCGTCCCACCGAGCAATCGGCTGGAAGCGGACCACAGCGTCACCCACGAGCGCGCGGTGTGGTTCGTGAAGCCGGCGAAGCTCTGGATCGTCGCCGACACGATGAGGAACTCGGGTGAGGAGACGCGCGCCTACTCCCAGGTCTGGAACTTCCCGCCGCGCGTCGACGAGGAGAAGCGGCCTGTCCATGGCTTCGCCGAGGACGAGGTTGGGTTCGATGCCGAAGCCCGGCGCATTTCCACCTCAGACCCCGGCGCGCCGAACGTCCACCTATACCACTTCGGCGTGGACGAGATCACTTACGAAAAGTACTACGGCGAGACAGAGCCGACCGTCATCGAGCCTGCGGGAGAGGGACAGAATCCGGTTCTCGGCTGGTACGCTCGGTTCATCGCCGATGCCGTGCCCGCAGTCGATGTCCACGCGACGTGGCGCGGCGGACCCGGGGCCTCGACGCTCATCACAGTCATCGCTCCGAGCCCGACTGAGACATCACCCGTCGCCGAGGCGAATGAGGTCCCGGGCGGGTTCGAACTCACACTCACCGATGGTCAGAAGATCGGCTTCGCCATCGCTGACGAGACGCGAGAACTGACCGCCTTGGGCGTCTCTCTCCAGGCTGAGTCACTCCTGATGCACTCAGGCGAGGCCGTCACGGGGATCGCGCTCGGAGGAGAGAGCGACTACGAGTTCGAGGTGCGGGACGGGGAGCCTGTGCCGACCCAGCAGATCACCGCGCCGACGGGCTTCGCGTGGGTCGAAACGCCCGAGGGAATCGCCCCGGAGTATCACCCCGAGTAGCAACAACGCGGCGGCTAGTCCAGCTCGGCGATGGTGGCCTTCAGGAAGCTCAGGTCCTTCTCCGTCTGGGCGAGAAGCGCGTCGAGATCGAGGTCGTTGTACTCGCTGTGGAGCGAGACGTAGCCGTCGTAGCCGATCTGCTTCATGTACCCAAACAGCTCCGTCCACTCGGTCATGCCCTTGTCGAAGCTCAGGGCCTTGCGAGTCCACTTCACCGCTGACCCATTGTTGCCGTTCACAGGGAACCAGCCGAAGGTCTTGGCCGCGATGAGCCGGATCTGATCCTGGACGAGATCGATCCCCTGCTTCCAGACGCCATACCCGCCCTCGATGAAGATATGCCCCGCGTCGACGTAAATCCCGACGGCGTCGGGGTCGAGACCCTCTGTCAGTGTCGCGCAGATCGGCAGGCTGGCGGTTACGAAGTTGCCCGAGTGGGTGTGGATCGTAGCCGTGACGCCATACTGCTTCGCCATGGCCTCGATGTCTTTGAGCTTGCCCCTGATCTCATCGATGGAGGCTCTTAGCGTGCCGAAGCCACCGTACTGCCAGTAGCCGAGTTTGAGCAACTTCACCCCACACTCGCCCGCCATCTTGAAAGTCTCTTCAGCGAACGGGTCCTCAACGCAGGTGACGCCGGTGGACAGCATCCCAACGCACATGTCCTGCGATTGAATGGCCTCAACGGCTCCGGGGAGTTCGACGACAACATTCTCGGGGAGAACATGGCCCTTTTCGCGGACCGTGAGATCTACGCCCTCAAACCCGATTCTCTTCATTGCTCCGGTTGCTTCTGCGATGGAGAGCTGCTGCAGCATCTTCGAGAACATTATGAATTGCAAAGCGCTCGTCACCCCGTTTGGGCAGGCTCGCTCACGGCATCGTGAGCCGCGCGGCCACACCGTCTGGCCACGCTGCAACCGTCATTCGCCACCCGCGACAACACACCTGCCCGCCGTCACGTTCGTAGGTCGGATCTCCAGATCCGACGCGGCGCGCATTGACTAATGGACGCCGACGCGGTACCATTGTCTCGTCGCGCAGGGAATAACGGAAGGAGGCGATGACTGATGATCACGCATTCGGCCCAAGTTGCTGGGAGCCGTCCAGTCTCGCCCACCTCCTGCGCGCTCTTGCGTCGACAGTAGCACCTCGACGCCAACCAGAGAATCGCGACGGGCCGCTGGGCACTCCCAGCGGCCCGTTTTTCGTTTTCATCTGCCGTCGCGTGGCAACGGGGCGCCTGCCCCGTTGCATGCCAAAGGCGCGAAAGGAGGTGGGATCCCGTGTTGACCGCAGCAAAATCCCGGGCGGCCATGCCGCCCCAAACACAGGAGTCCTACCATTGGGTACCACGAATACATTACCCCCGGAACTCGGGGAGTTCGTCGCTGACAAGCTAATCGATGGCGTTTTCAGCGAGTCGCAAGCCGGCAAGGAAGCAACCGTCTACATCGTCTACAAGGAGCGTCTTGGCAGGGACGAGCTGTTTGCCGCGAAAGTCTATCGGGACCTCGACCATCGGTCGTTCAGGAGGGACGGCGTCTACCGAGAGGGGCGGATCGTTCTCGACGAGCGAATGACCCGCGCCATCCAGAACAAGACAGCGCTCGGGCGGAATCTGGCGTTTGGGCTGTGGGCAGGTGAGGAGGCGAAAGTGCTGCGGCGGATGTACAGCGAGGGCGTCGAGGTGCCGGAGCTGTATGCCGCCACCGGCGGGGCGCTGTTGATGGAGTATTTCGGCGATGAGGACGGCCCGGCGCCGCTGCTTCAGGACATCCGCCTCACCCGAAGCGAGGCCGAAGCCGCCTTCGCGGCCGTGATGGACAACGCCGAGGTGATGCTCCGCGCGGACCTGGTGCACGCGGATCTGTCGGCCTACAACATCCTCTACTGGGAGGGCCGCCCCATCGTGATCGATGTCCCCCAGGCCGTCGACGCCCGCCTGAACAAGCACGCCGAGGTCCTCTTCCGCCGCGACGTCCAGAACGTCTGCACCTACTTCCGCCGCCAGGGCCTCAAGCCGGACGCCGATCACCTGGCGTGTGATCTGTGGCTGAGGTATGAGACGGCGAGGCTTTGAGGCGGGCAACGCCCGCCTCAGACGTTCCCGTGCCGGCGGCCGCGTAGGGGCGCGATTTATCGCGCCCTGCCGTCCCCGCCCGTGTCTCTCCGTTGGGTCCAGGGACTGCTCCCAATGTCCTGACACGCCCCGCCAACCTGCAACTCAAGCCCGCCCCAGAGAGTGGCCAAGAACGAAGAGCCCTCGCCGGAGCTGCTCCATCACGCCTCCCTGAACCGACTCGGCCGCAGCACGACACGGCACCCCGCCGGCCACGCCCTACCCCGTTTCAGGTACGCGACAGATCTGGATGTGGCTGAACGTGGCGTGGTCCGAGGTCCCCAACTTGGCGTAGTCCGCAGCGAAGCCGACCATCCCTGTGAGCGGCTCCTCCCACCGAATGGGTTCGACTCCGTAGACCTCGCCCGCGTGCTCGACCGCGACTACGGTGTGGCGTCCGTCATGGAACACATAGACGGTGTACGGGCCACACCCAGTCAGTTGCTCTGGCGCGATCTCAGCCACCGTCTCGTGGAGCAGATCTCCTGCGCCGAACGCACCCCGGATCTGCAGCGTATGGCCGCGCGCGGACCGCTTCAGCTGGAGGGCCGCCCAGTGGTCCGTGCTTTTCCACCCGAAAAGGAACGCAGCCCAGTCGAGTCGGGCGTCTTTCTCCACTACGAATGTCGCAGCGAACGCAGCAACGGGGTCTGCACTCACGAGCTGCGGCCACGGGTCGCGTCTGGGCGCCGTTGGGTCGTCAAACGTCACGCTGTCTTCACCCTGACGCCCGGAAAAGGAGTGGTTCAGCCAGGCGCCGGGATGCAGGCCCCACTTCTGCTCGGGGGACGCGGCGCGGAGCAGCGACTGCACACTTGTCAAGACTCGCCGCCCGGATGGATGAGGATCAACAGCGGAGGCTCGCTTCTGCGACATCAAAGCGGAATACGCCTCCGTGATCTTCTCAGTCTGGAACGCGGCCTCCAAGAACTCCGCCTCGCCGACCTCGAAGCATCCAGTCTTTGGGTCGGTGGCTCGCTCGTCGAAGGCTTCGCGGCTGCAGTCCCAGACAACGACGGTGGGTGGCTCAGCGCGGGACCGGAGAGCCAGCCGTATCAGGGACATGATGGCGGTATCCCGGAAGCCGTAGCCGATGATGAGCAACGCTCGCGCCTGCTGAAGGCTACCCACGAGGTGCTCATGATGGCACCAGAAGGGATCCTTGAACGGGAGTTTATCGATCGCGGGCCAGATGACTGTCTTCCCCTTTGCATCCAAGAGTGGGATTCCGTTTATGTCAAAGTGCTCAACCGTCTGCCGCGAGGCATTCTCGTCCCAGGACACGAGACCGTGGAGTGGCATATACGCCGCCACCGGTGCCTCAGTGCGACCGCCCTTACCCGCCAGAGCGTCAGACAGGAAGGCACGATCCCACACTGTCAGCGTACCATCGCGGCGGAATCCGGTGAGCAACTCCACGTCGTGGCCCCCGAGTCTGCTCTCGAGGCATGTGAGGCCGATGTCATAGTTCGTGGTGAACAGCCGGGGAGGTGCGCCAGGCGTACACTCCGATAGCGCGGGTATCAGCTGCAGCCACGGTGATCCGTCCAATGCGGTATCGCCCGGCATCGCACTGAACGCCTCGATCACCTTCCTGCGGATTGTCGTCCCCAACTCCGACGCCCCGATAACGGCACTGTGGTCGGGCGGAGATTCGGAGGTGACCTCATCGCCGTACTCGTCGGTGATGGACTTCCCCCAGTCGCTCGCCGACAGGGCGTCGCACTGTTGGAGCATCACCTCGAAGTTAGGGTCGTCCGTCACGAGACACTGCTCGTAGAACTCGCGCGCGACACCATCCTCCTGCTGAATGGCGTTGATGATCTCGTTAGTCAGGTCGATGCCGACCGGGTAGTCCAAATGTACAGATGCGCCCCGCCAAACAAGACCACGATAGGGCCATCACCGGACCCATGCACACTGTCCATGCGTTGAAGCGCCACCTTTCTGACGTGTCAACGTCCATTCCAGTCAGCGGCTCGAGAATCCTCGTCTGCCGTCCATCCACCATCCTCCCTCTCCTCCCCAAATCCATGCTATACTAAGCCGCTATCGTTGCGGGGCGGGCGCTGAGTGGGTGCCTGCTCGATTCTGTGTTGCTCGACGAAGAGAGACGCTTTGGCTGCCGAGACGACCCTCACCGAGGCGACTGAGCAGAGGACAGAGTACCGGAATAGCGGGGTGACGCTGCGAGTTCTCATCGTGGCGTTCGTCGTGATGCCGTTCAACGCGTTCTTCATGGCGTTCCTCCAGGGCCCGCGCGGGATTGAGGGTCCAACGGTTGTCTCGCTGTTCTATAACGTAGTCTTCCTGCTGCTGCTCTTTAGCCTCGCCAATGCCGGTATCCGGCGGTTCAGGCCCGACGCCGCGTTCACCCCCGCTGAGTTGCTCTGCTTCTTCACCCTGATCTCCGTGGCGACGTGCACGAGCGGCCAGGATACGATGAATACCACTTTCGGCACGATCCAGGGCGCGTTCCGGTTCGCGACGCCCGAGAACGGCTGGGAGCGGATGTTCCTGAAGTACATCCCCGAGACGATGACCGTCTCGGACGAGGGCGCGCTCGACCGGCTGTGGCGGGGCGATGCATCGCTCTTCAACCCGGATAACTACCGCGTCTGGTTCTGGCCGCTGGTGCGGTGGTGGGCTTTCTATAGCGCCATGTGGGCGGCGCCGGCGGGGCTGATCGTCATCTTCCGGCGGCGATGGGTCGAGCGGGAGAAGATGACGTTCCCCGTGGTCCAACTGCCGATGGAGATGGTGAAGCCGGGCGTGCCGGCCTTCAGGCATCCCGCGTTCTACGCGGCGCTGGGCTTGGCGGTGTTCATCAACCTGCTGAATGGCGCGCACAGCCTCTGGCCGCAAGTGCCTCAGCTCCCGGTCAAGATCTGGCAAGTCGACGCGAACAACATCGGCAAGTACTTCGTGGGGATGGGCAAGCCGTGGAACGCGATCGGCACGTTCTACGTGTGCTTCTACCCGTTCATCATCGGGCTGGCCCTGCTGCTCCCGGCGGAACTCGCCGCGTCGCTATGGTTCTTCTACCTGTTCTGGAAGGGCGAGGCGATCTTCTGCAGTTGGATCGGCGTGCTGAACCGGACGCCTGAGTTCCCGTTCTTCAAGGAGCAATCGTTCGGCGGCTACATCGCGATGATCGCGTTCAGCGTTTGGGCCGCGCGGCCGTATCTGATGCAAGCCTGGCGGCGGATCCTCAACAAGGCGCCCGCGAGCGTCGACGAGAACGAGCCGCTGAGTTACCGCGCGGCGATTCTGCTGTTCGCGATTCCGGCGCTCTATGTGGTGAGTGTCGGCGTGTCGCAGCGGATGGCGTTCTGGGTGTCGGCGGCGTTCTTCGTGCAATACTACCTGATGAGCATGATCGTCGGCCGCATCCGCGCGGAGATGGGCCTGCCGACTCACGAGCTGGAGCGACTCGGCCCCACCGTCATGCAAGGCAACGTGCTGGGTCCGCAGATCCTGGGCAAGCAGAATCTGACGGGCTTGAGCATGTTCTTCAGCTTTACGCGAGGAATCCGCAACATCCCCCTCCCGCACCAGTTCGAGGCGCTGTTCTTTGAGAAGAAGGTCGGTCTGAACGGGCGGAAACTGCTGATCTGGTCGATCGTGATGGTGTCCGCCGCGCAGGCGTGGGCGCTCTTCTGGTTCCTGTTCTTGGGCTACCGACACGGCCTCGGCGCGGATTGGGGCCGGTGGATGCCGTGGGCGAGCCAGGAATCGTGGCGGCAGCTTGCGGGCTGGCTGGCGCGCGACCAGGGCTTCAACTACGGCCGCTGCATCGCGTCGGTGGTTGGCTTCGTTGTGTATTTCGGCCTGATGACGGTGCGGACGCGGTTCGTATGGTGGCCGCTTCACCCGGCGGGCTTCGCGCTGTCGACGACGTGGTACATGGCGCACATGTGGTTCCCCATGTTCATCGCCTGGGCCGCGAAGACGCTCATGGCGCGTTACTCGCACGCGAGGGGCATGCGGGCGCTGACGGCCGTAGCGTACGGGCTGATCCTGGGCGACATCACGACGGGGACGCTGTGGATTCTGTACTCCATCGTAACGCGGCAGACCGTCTACGCCTTCTGGCCGTAACACCGCCCGGCAGGCCCGATCCCCTCGCCCCGAGAAGGTGGATGTGAGAACGCGCATCCAGGCATTGGGAAGAGGCGTGACATGTCCAGCAAGGACGAGACCGTAGACCGGAGCGAGGTCGAGTCGACCGACGATCGGCGATCGTTTCTGCGCGATGCCGCGACGGTTGGCGGAGGACTCGTTGCCGCAGGCGTAGCGGCGCAGGCCGCACCCGCCCTTAGACGACCAAGAATCGAAATCAACACGCGGTTGAGACGGCCGTCCGGAATCCTGCAGTTGCAGGGCCCCGTGAAGCTGGCGAAGCCGGGGGTGGCGACGGGCAGCGGACCGGAGCCGGTCTCGTTCCGCGCGGGGCCCGCCGTGCCCGGCCCATCGTCGCGCCAGCGCTTGCTGGATGCCGTGCTCAGGTCTCGCGATGGATCGACCTTGATGCGGCGGATGGGCGTCACCAAGTCGACAGACAAGTCGGACGATGTGGAGGCTCTCGGCGAGGACGACGACTGGGCGCTGGCCTACGCCGATGGCATCACGCTGACGACTACGGGGAGGCAGTTTGTCGGTCACCGACCCCGCACTCGGCCGCGCTTCTCGTACCTCTCGCTGTGGGCGCAGACGCAACCCTCGGATGTGGGGTTACAGAAGGTCTTTGTTCACAACAGGTACAGCGAGGATGTCTTCCACCCTAACATGCTGGAGTGCATGTTGAAGACGCCTGGCACGCGTGATGACGTCCTGGCATATATGATCGAGATCAACTACCAGATCGTGTCAGCGGAGCCACATCCGGACGTGTGGCTGACCATCAACGGCACTGCCGTCGACACCGTTACCACAGGCGACGATACTCAGATGGTGCTGGTGGAGTTGCCTGGCAACCGCAATAGCGAATCCCCCCACTGGCTTTCACTCCGCGCTGAGAGCCATGAGGCGGTGGGCGTGGTGGTGGTTCAGTTCCACTGTATGAGTGTGATAGCCGTGTAGGTGGGTGCCGTGCCATGGGCCGGTCTCGTGATGGGCTGCGTCGGTGCTCTGAGAGACGGACGGCGTTCGCGCCTGAACTCACCTTCCAGAAACTGGCGAGGTCCTGGATTCTGACGGTGGTTTCATCACCAACCACCTCAGGCCCGTTTGCCATCGACCCCTGTAAGAGGGGCTTTAGCC
>CAZKUN010000041.1:0-43037 GCA_964555935.1 uncultured Armatimonadia bacterium
ACATTCGATGATCCGCTTCCCTGCCTCCAACTCATTGGTGTCAGTCCCCGGGCGGATCAGGGGGAGCCATACGCGCAGCAACCTCGTTGTGCTGCGTTCCTTGCCCTCGACGACAGGGCCGGGATGTATCTCGCGCTGCTCCAAGTACCGTATGACAAGGAGTGAGAGCTCTCGCTCCAGGCAGATAGCTGCCTCCAGAACGGCCCCTTTCATATCCCCATCGCTCGCAAGCAACTGGGCGCGTGTCGCGAGCCGCTTCGTGATGTCAACGTCCTTGCCCGTGTTGAGGAACGCCTCAATTCGCGTCCAGTCGGCCGGCACCAACGGCGGCGTGATGATGAGGTTAAGGGTGTGGCGGTCACCAACCGGACCCCGCATCCGCGACCACGTCGTACCGTCCAGTGTCCATCGGGCGTCAGAATGATGGAAGAACTGATCGGGGTCTCTCTCAGCCAGGTCATCCAGCAGCCACTGGCCGATCTCGTTGCGCACGTACGAGAGGAAACGGCTAAGCAACCCGAGTACGTGGTCGTGAACGTCGCGCATCCAAGTGCCCAACTCGCCGCGCGGGTAGTCATGTGGGTCATACTCGGTTAGAGCGTCTCGGAGCGAGGCAGAGACGGATGCCGCCTCAACCCGCACGTGGACAGTCGTGCACTCCGCGCCGGTTGGTCGGAAGCCCAAGTCACCGTCGATTCCATCGTCTGGTACCCAGAGAAGCACAGTGAGCCCGTCCCCAAGCGAGCACCTGAGCGCGTTAGCGGCGTCGCCTGGTACGCCTTCCGCCACCCCAACGCTGCCAGGGAGCGAGACGTCAAAGCACATCGTCAAGTCGGGCCTCATTTCCAATGTGGTAGCCTCCTCATTGCCCACCGGCCACAGCCGCTGGCCTCTGCCCTTGGCAGCTACCGGCAGGCTGCGCCATGCCTCATCGGCCTTCCCGTATGGCCCCAGTTACTCCTGCCGTCGGCCGCCCGGCGAACGAGTCTCGTGTTCCTGGCCAGCAGGTCCGAAGTCTGTCCTGCTCGAACGGTCCGCCTGAGAGAATGCCACCGTCCCGGGAGCGCCCCCTCGCATGACCTCACGCGAACGTCTCATCGCCGCCATGCGGCTGCAAGACGTCGACCGCACTCCCATCCACGTGCGCGGCGTCAACGCGTGGGATGACGCGTGGATTGAGAGTCGCCACGAGAGCTATGCTTCCATCATCGAGGCGGTGAAGGAACATGGCGACTACTTCGTGCCATGGGGCGTCGGCGGGGCCCCGTTCTACACGGCGTCTGAGGAGATCCGCTACGAGAGCGAAGTGATCGAGGGCGACGACTGGAACGAGCGCGTCGCCACGGTTCACACGCCCAAGGGGCCGATGACCGCGCGGTACCTCAGCAGCAACCGAGGCCTGCCGGGGATGCAGATGGAGTACTTCGTCAAGGACCTCGACGACGTGCAGAAGTTCCTTTCCGTTCCGTACGTACCCCTCACGCCCGACGTCGGTGGGTTCTTCGAGCGGACAGACGCACTCGGCGACGAGGGCGTGGTGACGTGCGACTTCTGCAATCCCATCACCCCCACTCATGATCTCATGGGCTCTGAGTTGCTCGGCATCTGGTCGCGTCAGGAGCGCGACACGATCCGCTTGCTCGTCAATACGATTGCCGAACGGCTGCGGGATCAGGTCAGAGCCCTTCTCGACGCCGACGTCGGCCCCGTATTCAGGACGCTCGGGCACGAGTACTGCATCCCCCCACTCATGTCGCCGGCCGATTTCGAGGAGTTCTGCATCCGCGTCGAGGCGCCGATCCATGAGATGATCCACGAAGCGGGGAGCCTCGTTCACGTGCACAGCCACGGGCCGATGGACGACGTGCTGGAGGGCTTCGTGGCGCTCGGCGCGGATTGCCTCCATCCGATTGAGCCGCCGCCGATGGGCGACGTCGAACTGGCCGACGCGAACCGCCGGATCGGTCACCGCGTTTGCCTGGAGGGAAACTTGCAGATAGGTGATGTGTACGCGGCGCCAACGGCGGAAGTCGCGCGCCTGACGCGCGAGGCGATCAAGGCGGCCGGCCCGACGGGGTTCATCCTATGCCCCACGGCGTCGCCGCACACCGCAGTCCTGACGGACCAAACCGTCCGCAACTACCTCGCGATGATTGCGACTGCCGTCGAATGCTCTGGAGGGTAATCGAGCCATGCGCGCAGTGGTCATCAGCCATGCGGCTGTCATCCCAGCCAACCAGGTCCCCTACTGCATCATCGAGCGCATGCCAGAGACCGCGCTGGCGATGATCATCCCAGAGCGGTGGAACGCGTCGATCGGCGGGATGACGGACTTCACCCGCCACGAGGACTTGCGCTGCCAGATCATCAACAAACCCGTCCGCTTCAACGGGAACATCAACACGCATTCGTATAAGGGTCTGAGCGAGATGGACTTCCCGTTCACGCCCGAGGTCATTTACGCCGACGAGGACCCCTACAGCCTCGCGGCGCACCAGGCATTTCGGATCGCCAAACGGATCAAGGTGCCGTTCGTGTTCAAGTCCAACCAGAACCTCGTGCGGAAGTACCCCCCGCCGTTCTGCTGGACAGAGCGCGCGATCTACAACGGCGCGACGTGCGCGCACGCCGTCGCCCCCGCGTGTGCGGACGTCCTGCGCCAGAAGGGCTACGAGGGCCACATCGAGGTCATTCCCCACGCGGTCGACACCAGCGTCTGGCAACCGCAGCCGGCGGAGCAGTTGCGCGAGACTCTCGGGATCGCCCCGGATGCATTCGTCATCGGCTACCTTGGTCGTCTCACGCTGGCAAAAGGGCTGCGGGATTTTCTAGGCGCCGTGAACAACCTCGAGGCGAGGCTCGCCGCCGATGGCAGCGCTCCCCGCGACACCGTGCTGCTGATGGTTGGAGAGGGCGAGTTGCGTGGCGAGATCGAGGCATGGAGCAAGAGCCAGACACTGGCTCGCGCGCTCGTGACGGGCGTCGTCCCGCACGGCGCGGCCGTCGCGCAGCACGTCAGCTGTATGGACGTGATGGTCCTGCCCTCCCGCACGACGGCGAGTTGGAAAGAGCAGTTCGGGCGCGTGGTGATCGAGGGCATGGCGTGTGGCGTGCCGGTGATAGGCTCCGATTCGGGCCATATCCCGGTTCTGATTGAGGAGACGGGCGGCGGGCTCGTGTTCCCCGAGGGCGGCATCGATGCCTTCGCCAAGGCTCTGCACAAGCTCCGCACCGACCCCGACGAGTCGAGGTCCCTTGGCGAGACGGGACGGGCCCACGTGGTCGAGCACTACAGCTACGAGCGAATCGCTCAGCAGACCGCCGATATGTTGCGCGGCGCCATTGAACGCTACCCCTCGGCAGGCTGATCAACCCAGACCGGCGAGCGCGCGTCTACGCGCCAAACCAAAATGGCGGCCCCGCGAGGGGCCGCCATTTGTCTTCCTATAGATCCACGATGGCTACAGCGAGAGCGTGTACTCGATCAGGTCCTCGATCTCTTTCTCGCTGAGGTGGCTGACGGTTCCGTGCTTATCATCCGGGTTGCGCTTGACGAGCACGTCGTGCATCGTGACAGCCTGCCCATCATGCAGATACGGGCCCGTGCGGTACCCCTCGATGAGCGTCGGCGTGTCGAAGTCATCGCGCCTGTCGAGATCGCTGCGAGTGCCGACATCATACATCTGCAGGTCGGTGAACAACGGACCCGGGTGACACGTCGCGCAGCCAACCTTCTCGCTGTCGAAGACCTTCTTGCCGCGCTTCGCCGAGGGGCTTAGCTTGCCGCCGTTAACCAGATACGGGCTCGGCTCCGGCTCGAGCGACGCAAGGTAGGCCGACAGTGCCTCAATCTCGTCGCCCTCGGGCTGACGGAAGAGGATGTACTTGATTCCGGCCTCAACGGCTGTCTCCATCTTGTCGCGGATGCCGGTCGACATGACGGGCGGCGTCTTCCCGGAGAGCACCATCGATTTGGCGTTCTTCGGATTGCCCAGCCCATCGTTCAGCAGGTCCCAGCGCAAGCCGTCTGCACGCGCGTCCGGGTGACAACTCGAGCAGCTCTGCCACTGCTGGAAGCAGAGCTTCGCGTCGTGGAACATCATCTCGCCGCGGCGCACCAGGTCCGGCTCGGCATCAGCCAGAACGACCGTGGAGACCACTTCCTCATTGCTCGGGCGCACCTGCGTGAGCGAATCCGAGTAGTAGTTGGCGACCCACAGTTCGCGGCCCTCGGGCGCCAGCGCAATGCCCTTTGGCCCGAGCCCGCCGCAGTCCATCTTCTCAGTCACGCCGTTGCGATACAAGAAGGTAAGGTCGCGACTCAGATCCGAGCGCTTCTTGCCCTCTTCCGTGGCCTCAATGATCTCGTGCAACTTCGCGACGTCGAGCTGCGTGATCTCGTGGCATCCGGTGTGGCTGACGTAGAGCATCGCGCCATCGTCGGTCATCGCCATGCCAAACGGGTTAGCCGCGCCGCGATCCAATTCGTCGAGCAGGACCGTGGCGTACTCGGTGTTGGTCTCGAGGTCGATGATGCTCAGCGCGTTGGTGTTGATCCAGCCCCGCGCGATCTGGGTCGGCGGCACCAGGAACCGGGCCAGCACGCTGACCACGTAGGCGTACTTGCCATCGGGCGAGCAGATGATCTCACCAACTTCGATGCATCCTGTCGGCAACCTGACACTCGCGACAGCTTCCATGGCATCCGCGTCGATGATCGTGATGTCAGCCGCCAGTTTCGGGTCGTCATTGCGCCCGAGCGGCATGAGATTCGAGACGAGCACGGTGCCGCCGTCGGGCGTCACGGTCAGATGCACCGGCTCTCGCACGGCGTCGATGCGTCCAAGTTCTTTGCTCGAGCCGAGGTCCACAACGGAGACATTGTTATCGAACCGGTTGCAGACGTACAGGCGATCTTCGTCGGGCGAGAGGGCGATCGCCATCGGGCTCTGGCCGACGCCGATGCGCGCGGTTTGCTTGTTGGTCTTCGTATCGAGAACCGTGACCTGGTCCGACACGTAGCTCGCAACGTAGAGCTTCGATCCGTCGGCGCTCAGAGCGATCCCAGTCGGTTCCTTGATTCCCAACTCAGACTGGATGGTCCCGCCCGCGAGGTCCACTGTGGCCACCGTGTCCGAGGTGCGCCCCGAGACGTACGCGACTGCCGCGTCCGGGGAGAGGGCGATGTCGTAGGGCGAGAAGTACTTCTCGCCGCGGGCATGCGCGCTCTGGTGCGATGAGACGAGGGCAATCGATACAACCGTAATGGCGGCCAGCGCGAATCCCATCCGCCAGAGGGTTCTGCGTGAGAATCTCGACGTCACTTCGGCATCCTCCTGGGCTCCGCGCGCGGAGCCGTGGGCGTAACATCCGGACGTGTAATCGGTTGGGCCGGGGATTTCCCCTCCCACACGCTCATGGCCTTCTTAGTAACGAAACAACGCTATAGGGAATCCGTGCCGGCGTGGAATCGGGCCGACATCGCCTATGCAATCCGCCCACGGAGGTCGTGCACCAGCGCCTCCTCGATGATCGCCCAGACAAATGTGCCGATCTCGGGCGTCTGAGTGGCCTTCTCGGCCGTCAGCAGGACCTGTCCATCGACTTCCGGCGCGTCGCGGTACGAGCGGCCGATCCAGTCGCCCGTGCGGTCATCCTGATCCTCAAGCAGCACGCGAAGCCGTTGCTGCTCGAAGCGCTGGTTGCGCTCGAGCGAGATAGCTTCCTGCGCCTCCATCAACATTTCGACGCGCTCGGACGCGACTTCTGGGGGCACTTGGTCTGGGAGTTGGGCAGCCGGAGTCGTGTCCTGACATGAGAACGCGAAGCACGAGACGCGGTCCAGACGCGCCTCCTCGGCAAAATCGAGGAGTAGCTTGAAGTCCTTGGCCGTCTCGCCCGGATAGCCAAGCAGGAACGTCGTGCGGATCGCGGCGTCGGGGATGATGGCCCGGATATCATCGATGAGCTTCAGGTACTCCTCCGGCCCGCCCCCACGTCGCATGCTCTCGAGAACGCTCGGCGCCACGTGCTGGAGCGGAATGTCAAAGTAGTTCACCGCCGTCATGTGCTCGCCGATTGCCGTGATCAGCTCCTCCTCGAGCCGGTCGGGGTGCATGTACATGAACCGCAGCCATCCGTCAAAGCTCATCGTTCTCAGGCTGTGGATGACCTTGGCAAGCGAGTGCATGGGCTCAAGGTCGGAGCCGTAGGCCGTGGTATCTTGCGCAACGAAGACGATCTCCTTCGTTCCATCCTCAACCATCGCGCGACACTCCTGCACGATGGCGTCTGGCGGGCGGCTCCGGTACGAGCCACGCAGACGGGGGATCGTGCAGAACGAGCAGGCGTGATCGCACCCCTCAGCGATCTTCACGTAGCGCGAGACAGTCGTGCCCGAGGTCCAGCGCGCCGCTCCGGCTTCGGCGACCCCGGTCTCGTCGACCTCAACCGGGCGATCACCGCGAAGCGCGGCGTCGACGACCTCCACGACGTGGGCGGTGTCGTTGGGACCCAGCACGCCATCCACTTCGGGAAGCTCGTTTAGCAGATCCGCGCCGAAGCGTTGTCCCAGGCATCCCGCGACGACCACAGCCTTGCACTTGCCCGATTCCTTCAGTTCGGAGATCTCAAGAATCGCCTCGATGGCCTCGTCCTGGGCCGCTTGGATGAACGCGCAGGTGTTGATGACGATGGCATCAGCCTTGTGGATCTCCTCGGAGATCTCATACTCGGCCGCCTCCAGCGTGGCGAGCATGACCTCCGAGTCCACAAGGTTCTTGGGACACCCGAGCGACACCAGCGCTACCTTCCGCTTCTTCGCCATGTAGTAGACTATCCTGAACTATCGTGATCGGCCGGCGCGGCATCCGAACCATCGGGCTCGGGTTGCTCGCCGTCCGCATCCTCGTCATCAGCGCCGAGCAAGAAACTCTCCGCCTCCGCCGCCTCGTCCGTGACGGGGTCGTGGCGCGCAAACGCCCCGTTCAGTTCGGAGAACGCTTCCGCATACTGGGGGCTTAGGAAGCTGAACCCGGCGTCTTCATCGCCAATCGCCCGCAGCCTGACCCCTGCCTGTGACATCGCTCTAGATCGCGCCCACATCGCCAGCAACACGCAGACGAGTCCCGCCGCGAACATCGAGATCGGTATGGCCCACCACACCGGGTCCGCGGAGGTCGCGATCATTATGGATATGGCGATCAGACCGGTGACTCCAAAGACCGGCGCCAACAGCATCAGCACCCAGAACGCGGCCATCACCGTGGAGCGATTCTGGTTGCATACAGGGCAGTAGAGCGGCTCGAAGCTGAACTTGCGTTCGCGAACGACAAGCGTCCAGATAAGGTACACGATCCATCCCCCGAAGACCATGCCCACCAGCCCGAGATTCCACCAACGGTAGCGGAAGGCATACATCTTACGCGGGTGCCTGCCGGCGCGGTAGTAGCAGTTCACGCAGTGGTGCGGCGCCCGGAGCGGCGCGGGCCGGTCCTTGCCGTCTGGCCCAACCTGGCGAGGCGGGTGGAGCGTCGCCTCGTCGCCGAAGTCGCGCTCTGGCTGCCACGTCGGCAGTTGGTGGGAGACGCGCGCCCGGTCTTCCTCCGACTCAAGCGTGCGTCGCGCAGCCTCATGGTCGGGTTGAGCGTCGAGCGCCGCGCGCAGCAACTGCACGGCCTGCGCGGTGTGACCATCCTGAAGCGCTACGAGAGCAAGCCGGTAGTTCCCCTCCGGCGAGCGCGGGTCGAGGTGTAGCGAGTACTGCAGGTACTCGCGGGCCCGGCGCAAGTTCCCCTGCGCGTAATATAGCTTGCCGATCTCCAGGTGCAGCCGGGGATCGTGTGGGTTGAGATGGTACGCCTGCTCAAAGGCGTGCAGGGCATCCGCCAGGCGTCCCTCAGCCAGGGCCTGCTGTCCGATCTCGTATGGACTCGGCGGTATGTGGGCCTCGTCGCTCATGCTTCCTCCAGGTCATCGACCACAGCCACGGTTTCCTCCGCATCCTCGGACGGTCCGTCCTCGAATATCGCCTCGTACGAACCGGGATCGGGCCTCCCGACGCCCAACTCAGCCGCGCGACTCTCGAGCATCTTCTGCTCGAGGTAATCGGGAGGCACGAGCACCTTCCTTGGCTTTGAGCCCTCGGAAGGTCCGATGATGTCGCGTTGCTCCATCATATCAACGAGGCGGCCGGCACGCGCGTAACCGATCTTGAAGCGCCGTTGGAGCATCGAAACAGACGCTTCCTGCGCCCCGACGACGAGTTCGACAGCAGTATCGTACAGATCGTCGCTCGGGTCAGAATCATCGGAGTAGCCGGCCATCTCCTCCTTGACCTCGGGAATGATCTCGTAGTTCGGCTCGCCTTGCTCCCTAAGATGATCAACGAGTTTCTCGAGATCTCGCCTCTCGACGAACGCACCTTGCACGCGACGGGGCTTGTTGGCATCAAACGGTAGGAAGAGCATGTCGCCCCGCCCGATGAGCCTCTCGGCGCCCTGGCCGTCGATGATCGTGCGCGAATCGTGGATTGAGGCCACTGTCAGCGCTATCCGCGACGGAATGTTGGCCTTGATGGTACCGGTAATCACATTGACCGACGGCCGCTGCGTGGCGACGATGAGATGGATACCCGTCGCTCGGGCGAGCTGGGCGAGGCGGCAGATCGAGAACTCGAACTCCGCCTTCGCCTGCATCATCAGGTCCGCCAGCTCATCGATGATGACGACGATGTACGGTATCCGATCGAAGTCCTCGAGGTCATCCTCCTCAACCAGATCGGCCAGATCGTTGTATTCGTCGATGTTCACGACACCCTTCATCGCGAACAGGTCGTACCGATGTTCCATCTCGCGGATGACCTTGCGCAGGACGTCAGCAGCTTGCGGAGCCGTCTGCACGACGGGCGCCATCAGGTGAGGAATCCCGTCGTACATCGTCAACTCGACGCGCTTCGGATCGATCATGATCAGCCGAAGCTGGTCCGGCCGACAGCGCATCAGGAAACTCGTGATGATGCCATGCAGACAGATCGTCTTGCCTGAGTTCGTGGCACCGGCGATCAGCAGATGTGGCATCCGCGACAGGTTGGCGACCACCGCCGCCCCTGCAATGTCCTTGCCGATGCACATCGTCAGCAGGCCCTTCGATTCGCGGTACGCCTCCGAGGCGAGGATGCTGCGCAGGCCCACCATCGCGACCTCGGGGTTCGCGACCTCGATGCCGATGAGCGATTTCCCCGGGATCGGCGCTTCGACGCGCACTCCGACCGCTGCAAACGCGAGGGCAAGATCATCCGCGAGCCGCGTGATCCGGTTCACGCGGATGCCGCGAACGGGCTCGACCTCATATCGCGTGACCGACGGGCCCTTCACGTAGTGACGGACCTTGGCGGTGATCCCAAACGAATCGAGCGTATCCTCGAGCAGCGCGATGCTGGCCTCGGCGGCCTGACGGTCCTCTTTCGACTCATCCGGGTTCTCGATCCGCGAGAACAACGACAGTTGCGGCGGCTCGTACAACTCGGTCTCGTCTATGAGCGATAGCTGAATCTCGGCGTCGGGCTTCTTCTTGGCCGCGCGCTTCTTCTTTGGGGGCGCCAGCGGCGGGTCCTGGACGGCCGGCACAGCGTTCCCCGCCATAGCGAACTCCGGCGGCACGGGAACGGGCGGCGGCGCGTCTGCAACAGGCTCGGGCGCCGCCTTCGGCTCTGGTTCGACCGTAGTTATGGGTTCGGGCATAGGCTCCGGAGCCACAGGCTCTTCGACCACGTCAGGCTCCGACTCCACGGTGTTGTCCGTGATCGTCGGCTCCACCGTCAGGTCGAGCGGCTTCTCACCAGCAGGAACGGTCAGAGGCGCCGTATCGTCGACGCGCTTGCGCTTGCGGGCAGCTTTCGCGCGGGGCTTGGCGGCTACTGCCGCGCCGGCCCTCATCCGTCCCCACACCCAGCGCCCGCCGGCAACCGCGCCTTTGGAGATCGCCATCGAGGTCTTCGCCACATGCCCCTGCGTGACGAGGACCGAGGCCACGAGCAGCGCGCCGCTCAGCACGATCCACGTGCAGACGTGGCCTAGCGTCCGGCTGGCGACCCACCACAGCGTCGCGCCTATCAGCCCGCCGCCATGGGTGATGGCCCCATGGTCGAACTCAGCGCCCTCGGGGACGCCGGCATGCCGCGCAACCAGGAAGCAGGCGAAGAACAGGCCGGCTCCGGTGAGCAGGCGCGTGTTCAGCACCTGCAGGCGGCCGGCGATGGATGCGATGCCGAGCAAGAGCAGGAGGATCGCAACAGCGTACGCTCCTGATCCCACGACGAGATGAAGCACGCGCGCGATTGCGGTGGGGACGTAGCCTGGAGACCCCTGCGCGCTAAGCACGAGGCTGGCAAGGACGAGGAGACCGACGGTGACGAATCCGACGCCAGCGAACTCTCTGGTGAGACGCTCATCGGCATCGGCCTTTCGCTTGGCCAATGGAACCCCTCCGGTGCTGTATAGAATGGCTGTGATAGGCGGAGAAGCCAGACCTGAGTATAGCAGATATGGGGGCTTGCATGCAAACGGGAGGACGCCCTGATCGGACGAATTCGCGCGTTGAGGCCACTGTGCGGGCATCAGGCGAAGATCTCTCGGAGCAGGTCCGTAGCGCCATCAGTCACGATATCGAGCGCTTCAGGCTTCAGTTTGGCCCAGTAGCGCGTGTTGACCTCATGTCCGCCGCGCTGGAGAGCCTCGCGGGTGGGGATGTAGCCAACGTACTCGCTCGTGCAGTGGACGATATAGGTGGGATGGGTCGGCGAATCGAGCTTGATCTTCAGGCCTGCCTCGACGAACGGCTCGCCGGGCAGCCCCACGAACGCCGCGTCGCCGATGCGGAGCGCCTGGATCTCGTACTCCAGCTCCGGACCCCGCTGCCGCGCCAGGTGGACGCTGAAGATGCTCGCGGCTGCCATCCAGTCCGCATCGATCCGGATCCGCTCCTCGTCGACCCACGTCGGCGTCGGATTCGCCTCAAGGATTCCCTCAGCCCAGGCCAGTTCGTCATCCGACAGCTCCCGCAAGGGCAGCGGCACGCGTCGAATGCGGGCATCGATGACTGCATCCGCAGCGAATTCCACGGAATCGACGGCCGCGCGGGCACGCGTGGCAAGCGCGGCGCCCATGGCCCGATGGTCCTCCACGTAATCCGGGTCAAACGGCGGCCAAGGGTTGATGTTCCCACACGCCCCGTTGGTCACGATCGGCACGCACGGGTCGCCATAGGCGTCTCGCAGCCCATCGGCAAGCGCGCCCGGCCAGTCAGCCGAGACACACGGCCGAGGGAACACGTGGACCGGATGGCACGTGTAGTTGGCGATCAGCGCCGCGATGCTGTGATCGGCCCGCCGAAGACAGAGCACCCCCAGCTCCGGGTCCATCGGGCCCTCGATGTAGCGAATGTCGGTGGGACCCACATCTCCCCCCATCCACACCGGCGGCGGCATGAGAATCCCGCCGTCACGCGTTACCGCCCGACGGTTGAAGGCCCAACGCCCCTCGATCGCGCTGCCCGCACCGATCTCGACGGGCTCAAGGGCTTCGATCGCGAGGCGGATGCACTCAACCGCCCGATTGGCCGCCCAGTCGCCGTAGGATGCCTCAGCGCCGCGCACCCACTCGAACTCGTCCGGCACGGGGGGGAAGTCGGGATCGACCATGAAATGCCCGAGCGACGGCGCCGAGTGCGTCTGAGTGGCGTGAACCATGACGTCATCGGGTGCCAAGCCGAGCGCCGCCGCGCCGTCGCGGACGCGCCGCGTGTAGTCGGCGGTGACGATCGTGGTGTCCAGGGCCAGCAGGCAGATCCGGCGCCCAGCGCTCTCCAGCACGGCCGCCTTGGCAAACAGGGGATCCCAGATATCCTTGGCCGGCCGGTGCTCGCCCACCGAGCCCGACAGATGCGTCCCCAGCGACGGCGTGATATCAACCTGAGCGGCGCCGGCCAGAAGCTGCGGCATCAGTTCACTCATCCTCCGGAGAATCGAGCAGCGTGGCCAGGTAGTCCTCCGCCAGGATCCACGCGGCGAAGTCGTCGATTGGACCGGGAGGGAACCGCAGGGACCGAGGCAGAAGCCTGCGCCAGCCCGTCAGCGTCGTCACATCGCGCCACCGCTCAAGCGCTCGCTCGGTGCTGTATCCCTCGGGGACGGTCGCCAACTCAAGCTCGGGAATCGCCCGGACAATGGCCGCCTGGGCCTGCTCCGAGCTGGTGCCATCGCCGATCACAACGTGCGAGTTGGGGTGCTTGCGGAGAAGAGCCTTGAGCGCGGTCGGCAGATCGCTAGTGGGGGTAATGTCTCTCTCGACGGGGGCGCCCGCTGCCGTCAGAACGGCGATACCGCACTTCTCGCGGCCCGGATCGATAGCGATGATGAAGTCTGCGGCAGTTCTCACGGAGTTTAGCTCTCCGAGGGCACCACTACGATGCGGATTGAGAGCGGACCGACGGTATACGCGTCCTCATCGGCCTGGAGAAGAATGCGCACCGGCTCGTCGCTGTTGGCGCACCGCTGGGCCGCGCGGTACATCTCGCGGATGGGCATGACCCCGTACCCGCCCGTCTCGGGGTTGGGCAACATGCCGGCCTCCTGCGCCTGCTTGCGGACCTCGCTCCGCTTCGGATGCGCGATGAGAAGCCAAATCTGCTCGAGGACATCGATCTCGTCCAGGTCCGGCTCGATGGTACGCATGACCAGCGTCTCGCCCTCATCGAACAGCAACTCGTTTGGCATGAGGTTGAACCACACGTCCACTTGCTCGCCCGCGTACGCGCGGCGAGCCACCACCACCCGCACGACATTGGAGTCGTTCGTCCCTTTCCACAGCAATCGGACGATCTGGGCGATGATCTTGCTCTCGGAGACGTCCTCGTCGGTATCGTCGGTTCTCACGGGGCGCGGCCCGACGATGCGGACCGCCCGGCCGTTCGAGCCCTCGGCGGCGCCGGAGGCCTCCGCCGCCTGGTCAGCGGCGATCATGAGCGCCACGACGGCATTGGTCAGCGTGTCCGGGTCGTCATGTCGGGTGACGACGCCCCGGACCAACTCAGTCCGGAGTTCAACGATCGGAGTCTTGCCGGCCAACTCGGCGAGCTTGTCCTGGTAGACCTCGTCCAGCCCCGCGATCTCTTCATCAAGCGAGGTGATCTGCTCACCCAGGGCATCGACGCTGCCGCGGAGCGTCTCAGCCTGAATCTCGGCCGCGTCGCGGCCAGTCTCAGCGGCCAGCCGATCCTCCTCAACCTTGCGCAGTTCCTTACCGGCTTGTTTGACAGCCTCGCTGGCTTCCTTCAGGGACGAACTCACCGTCGACAGGTCTCGCTCGAGAGTGCCCGTCTGCGCGCTGAGATTCCCCACTTCACGCTCAGCGACCGATACCGCTTCCTGGGCGGCATCAAGCTGAGTGACCGTGTCCGCGAGTTCGCCCAGCGTCTCGTCGGTCTCAGTTCTGGCATTGCCCACCGCGTCGCGCAGGCGGGTCACCTCATCGCGCATGCTGTCGCGCTGCGACGTGAGCGTCCCCCGCTCCCCACGGAGCGAGATCAGTTCCCGTCTGATATCGTCGAAGTCGAGCAGGGCGGCGCGTACCGTCGGGGAGACTGCCGCGCCAATGAGCATCGTGACGCCCGGCACCAGGATGCCGGCGAGTATGCCGACCAATCGCGCCGTGGTGCGCGGGCGCAGGCGCAGGAGGCTGAGGCGCCGCTTGCCCAAGCGGTAGCCCAAGACATCGCCGATGTACGCGGCGAGTCCGCCAAAGGCCAGCAGCGCCAGGACGATGATTACGGAAGACACGGGGCACCTGCCAGTAACGCTGCCGCTCGCCGGCCTAGCGGGATTTATCGAGGATCAGGCTGGCGGCGACGATGTAGAGCAATATGTTGCCGGTCCAAGCGGGTATCTCGGGACTGATTCCCCCGTGCTTGTTGATCACCTGCAAGGTAAACGCAACGAAGTAGTATGGCATGAAGACCAGAACCGCCATCCCAAGGCTCACGCCCGTCGAGCTGCGGATGCGTCTGAGCCCTAGCGGCGCGCTCACCAAGGCGAACCCCAGCACGCACCACGGGTCGGCCCGGCGCGTGGCGATCTCCTGCAGGTAGGGGGCGATGTTGCGGTTATGGCTCGCTCCGGCGGCCTGCTGCTTGGCGATCCAATCCCGCATCTGCGGCGTCGTCTGTATCTCCGGGCTGCGGGTAAAGCCGTCTTTCTCAAACGGCGGCAACCCGACGGGGAAGCTCCCACTCTCGGCTCCCCCCGCGCCGTACCCCTCGTAGGACTCGCCAGGCGGCGGCATGATGGGCACGAAGACGCCCTCCATCACGAGCTTCGTGTCCGTCCACACGGCCCGGTCGGCCCGAATCACCATCCACGGCGTACCGTCGCGATACTTCGCCACGAGAACTCCCTCGAGGAGCCGCTCGGTAGGACTGAGTTTCGCCGCGGTGATGACCAAGTCGATGTTTTCATCGTCGTCGCGCAAGGAATGCACGAACCCTTTGGTTATCCCACTGTTGGCCCCCTGCGCAAGTCCGATTTCCTTGGCGCGCGTGAGGGATTTGGGCGACACGTGTTCAAGCAATAAGTGAAGCACCCCAACGCCTACGAGCCCCACCACGGCGACTGGGACGAGAACTCTGCGGAACGAGATGCCGCCCGCGTGCATCGCCGTCAGCTCGCCGTCTGAACTCAGTCGACCGATCGCCAACAGCACCCCGAAAATCATCGCAATGGGCAGCACCCAGGCGATCGTGCGCGGCAGGAAACAGACGAACGTCTCGATCGCGGCGCCGGGCGGATAGCCCTGGCGGACGAGCAGGCGAATGAACCCCTGGAGCTGATGCACGCAGACGACTAGGCCCACGAACAGCAGGAGCCCGGCCCCCACGGCTTTCACGACCTCAGCCAGGATGTATCGATCGAAGATGCGCAACGGTGAGTCCTCCGGGTCGGGCCGATGGGCGGGCTAGTCGGCGTCGGGCGGCGCTCCGGTCGCGTCCTCGGAGGCGACCCACTGGCCGTTGGCGGCGGAGAAACGCTCGCCGAGGTAGTACTTCTTGGCGATCGGATCGTTTGGTATGTCGGCCGATCTGCCCTGGGTGCGCACGACGCCGTCGAACAGAATGTACGCCCGATCAGTGATCTCAAGCGTCTCGCGCACGTTGTGGTCGGTGATTAGGATGCCGATCCCCTCGGCAGTCAGGCTGCGGACGATGCCCTGGATGTCCTCGATGGCGATGGGGTCGATGCCTGTGAATGGCTCGTCGAGCAGGATGAACGACGGATTGCTGCAGAGCGTGCGAGCGATCTCCACGCGTCTGCGCTCGCCCCCGCTTAGCACAGCCGCGCGGGTGCCGGCCAAGTGGGAGATGCCGATCTTCTCCATCAACTCGTCAGCGCGGGCCTTGCGGCCTTTCCCGCCGATTCCTTGCGCCTCGAGCACGAGGTTCAGGTTGTCGCGGACAGTAAGCTTGCGGAAGACTGACGGCTCCTGCGCCAGGTAGCCGATGCCTAGCCGGCAGCGCTTGTGCATGGGCAGTCGGCCGATGTTCTGGTCGCCGAGGAAGACGTCTCCCCCATCGCGCCGGACGAGGCCGATCACCATGTAGAACGTCGTCGTCTTGCCCGCGCCATTGGGCCCGAGCAGACCGACGACCTCGCCGGGTTCAACGGCGATGCTTACCTCATCCACGACGCGTCGTCCGCCGTAGGCCTTGACTAAGCTGTCGGTGCGCAAGGACATCTACTCGGTCACCTCGGGTTCGGTCTCATCAGCATCGCTCCCAAATGCGTCGGGAGTCATTTCGGCGTCAATCGCGGCGCCCTCGGTAAGCGAGAACGTCTGGTTCTTCAGGTCGAAGGTCATCCGGCCGCCGTCATACTGCAGAGCTTCGAGTCCCTCGGTTGCCGGAACCGAGGATATCTCCACATGCACGTCACCCACCAACTCGGCGAGCATCGTCTCCTCGTTGTAAGTGGCAACATCGACGCACCGCGCCTTAACGTGCGATTTCTGCCCGTCTTCCTTGGTCACGGTGGCATCAAGCGTGACGGGGCCCTTGCCCTCAATGGAAACCACGCGCCCGGACTCGCGATCCGGAATCATCGTGATCGTGTCCGCTGTCATGTGAGCGTCGTTGGCGCCCACTATGGTGACATCGCAGCCGCCCTTCAGTTCCATCTCGCCGCTGCGCAGGGCAAATGACAGCGTGTCGCCCGTGATGGTGGCGACATCACCCGCATCGGGCGTCTCCGTCACCTTCACCCGGACATTGCCCAGCAGTTGGCCGAGACCCGTGCGCTCGCTGTAGGTCGCCTTCCGCGAGCAGGAAGCGTTCACCCGTCGCCCGCCCTCGCCCGCGTCCAGCACTCGACTGAACGCGACCGGACCCGCCGCTTCGACCGATATCACGCGGCGCTCGCCCTTCTCCGGCGTGATCGTCACCCGCGGGGACGTCAGGTGGGTCTTCTGGTCGTCGGCGATATCGATCACGCATCCGCCGGCCATGACGAACACGTCCGTCGTCAGGTCATACTCGAGCGTCTCCGCCGCGATGGTGACCTGCGTGCTCTTGTGGACCTGCCGCTGGGCCGCGACCTGCCCCAGAAGAAGCGCGATTGCAACCAACGCGGTGAGAATGCCAGCCAAGGTCCGGAATCTCATGCAGTGTAACCTCCACAGGGCGCTGTCTATCGATTCGTCAGCCGCGCGCCTCCGGACATACGGACTTTCTGCGCCCGTTGGTCATAGACTAACTTCTCCGCGGAGGCGGAGTAGCCTTGGTACATCCACTCCACGCCGCCCTCGCAGATGATCTTCTCCGTGCCGGACTCGTAGACGACGCGCGGCGCGCTGAATTCGAACTGATCGAGAGCTTTCACCGCGACGTCGCCCTCGAACCTCACGTTCTCGGGCCCATTCCGCGCGAACTCCATGGTGTCGGCCGCGATGCTAATGCTCTGGTCTTCGCGCACGAGTTCCCACGCGACATCCGTACCGGTTATCGTCTCTGCCTTGTGGTCAAGCTCGAGCGAGCCGGCTGCGTCGACCGTCCAGAGGACGTTGTGCTGGGCGTCGTACTGAGTGAAGGTCGGGCCCGAGATGTCCAGCTCATCGAGAATCTCATCGTCTGTCGGCTGCTTGAGAGTCGTGACGTCTCGGTCGTAGCCCTTCCCGTGGACCCGATCGGGGTTCGCCTTCCGGGCCTCGGTTAGCGTCGCGATCAAGGCCGCCAGGGCGATGACGGCCGCCAGCACGATTGCGCCCCAAATGTAGAGTGGTCGGTTCATTCGCTCGTACCCTCAGACCCTCAACCCACGCCCGCCAGGCGGCGGATCTCCGCCCAGTCCACGACCCAAAGAGGCTCTCCCCGGGGCGGTTGCCCGGAGGCGCACTCTACCAACGCCAGAAGAAGCATGCCGGCAACGACTGCAATGCCGCCCAGGATCAGGCGTTTCGGCCACTGGCCGGATGCGGCGCCTGAAAGGCGCGACAGGCCAACCACGAATAGGCATGCAATTGGCCCGATGGCAGGAAACAGATACCGCGCCTGAGCCTGGAAGAACGCCTTGTTAAACTGCAGAAACTGCAGCCCTACCAGTATAGCCGCAAGAGCCAGAACAGACCAGACCCGCTTCTCCGGCGCCGCCAGGTCGTTCCACTCGCGTCGACAGCGGACCAGCCCGCCGCACGTTGCCAGCGCAAGCGCCCCGCCCACCACGTAGTAGGCATCGGCCATGAAGACCTTCGCCTGGCCAAACACGCCCCAGAAGCTGGCGAATGTCCAGGCCGTCAGGACCCTCAGATAGCCCAGCGGCCCGATGGTGAATAGGAAGATGTCCGGCGTGAGCCGGTCCTCGCCGAATATCCGCAAGAATGTCTTCGCCACCAGCGGATCGCCAGGATAGTGCGCCAGGTTGTGGGCGATCCACGGCGCCCACACGCCAAGCGCGACGCCCACGACGACGCCGGCACGCGATAGGCGCTGTCCCCACCGTGGCGGCTCGCCTGGCTGTGGCCACTGGCCTAGCAGCACGGCCGCCACGCCGACGGGAAGCAAGAAGAGGCACAGAGTCTTCGTCAGGAGACCCCCGCCGATGAGCGCCCCAAGGGTCGCGTAGCGGCTCCAGGATGACGCCGGATCACGCACGATTCGGATCGCCAGCCATATCGTTAGACAACAGAAAAGCTCAGCCAGACCATCATTTGTGACGGCTGCCACGTTGATGATGTGGCCAGGCAGGAGCATCGCAAAGCCCGCCGTCGCCACGGGCAACCACTTCGACATCGGGAAGACGGCCGTTCCGATGAGGTAGCAGGCAACAACAACGCCGGCGAAGATGAGTACTGACCACGCCCGCAGCGCCATGACCTCGGTGGTAGAGAGGAGCTTCTCCGTGCCGCCTCCGGAGACCGCTCGCGACACCAACGCGGCGGGCACGCAACTGAGGTAATACAGCGGCGGCTGATGGGCCTCGTAGTTGCCCGCCCCAGTCTCGAGGACCGGCAACCGCCACTCGGTAATCAGATCGCGGACGTAGAGCAGATGCGCGGACTCGTCCGGCGGAGTGCGGCTCACTTGGGTCGTGTCGCGCGGATCCCAGGGCTGAACCGTCGCTGCGATCATGCCGAGAACGAGCGCCACCCCGGCGAGCGCCAGCGCGATGCGAGGACTCGGGGCGACCGGCGCGGGCGCGGCTGGGGCGGAGCCCTTACCGTTGCGCTTTCCCTTGCTCATTTGAGCAGCTCCCGCGCCCAGGGCTCCTCGATCTTGTAGAGCACGTAGCTCGGGTCTGAGGGTGGTTGGCCAATCCTGCGGACACGCCGCTCGGCGATCAGCTCGTCCAACATGGCCTGGAACTCCTCCGAGAGGAACGGCTGATCCGGACCGAACCGCCGGTGGACGATGTGCGTTAGGCCCAGCCTCGAGTAAGCATCGAGCAGGTCGTCGCCGGACTCGATCCGGTCGTACTCGATCAGGCGACTGTGCCCCGGGTCGGCCCAGATGTAATCGCGGTCGAGGTAGAACCCGCGAGGCTCGGAGTAGAGGCCGATCCGCGCTTTCTCGTTGGTGAGCGTGTTGACCCACTCCGCGAACCGATACGATTCGGAATGAGCCTTGAGATACGTAGCGCGGTCCGGGACGCCGACTCCCGCCGACCAGGAGCCAAAGACCAGCCCGCCAAGCGCGAGGAATCCGAGCGCCACCCCGCCACACGCCCAGGCGACCACGCGCGGAACAAGCTGCGCCAAGCGGGACTTCGGCAGCCCGTCAGCCAGGACGTACCCCGCGGGGATGCACGCGAAGACAAGCGATGGCATGAGGTAGCGCGCGTACTGCATCATCATCAGCCAGCCGAGCCACATCGCCCCGAACATGGCCAGCGAGAGCAGCACGATTCGCGGCGGTCTGCGCAGCGCGAGCAGCGGCAATATCGCGAGAAATAACGGGCCCACGCTATTCCAGGCGAGGGCATGCACCGGCGAAAGCCCGCTCTCGACGAATTCGCGAGGACGCAGCGCCAGATTGGCCGGCGCCAGCAGCAGGTTCTTCGGTGAGCGCGGCGTGTCCAGCGCCGCCCCGGGCTCGCCGTCTCCCGGACTCCCCACGCCAAACTCAAGCTGGTGGTCGCGGTACTGCTCAGCCTCGCGAGGGCCCCAGTACTTCCCGCCGAAGGTCTCGTAGGCGAAGGGATAGACCGGATTGCCCGTCCAGACCCACGATTTCACGTACCACGGCGCCGCGACGACAACCGCGAGAAGCCCAAAGACAGCCGTCCGCTTGGCCGCTCGCCCGGGACCTCGCCACATCCAGATCGCTCCACAGAATACGACAGGCAGTGCGACGGCAAAGAGCTGCACTCCCTGCATCTTCACCGTCATTCCGCCCGCGGCGGCGAGCCCCGCGAGCAGAAGGTGCGAGGTCTTCTGCGTGTGGAGCCACGTCCGGAGCCCGAGGAGCAGGAGCGCCGCGAACAACACGCTGGCCAGATCGACGTATGCCAGACCCGCCAGCCCACCAATCTGCGGCACGGTCACCAGAGCAAAGGCCGCCCAGGCGCCCGCGCCGGCCGAGAGATACCTTCGACCAATGACGATCAGCACGAGGGCCGCGGCAATCCCGCACGCCCAATGCAGCACTTTCGCGGCCTCAGGTCCACAGAACGCCAGCGCCGGCACGAACAGCATCTGCAGCGTCGACGGGAAATGCGAGTGGTGGTCCGACCATAGGGGACGTATCTCGCCTGACCGGAGGTAGAGCTTGGGCGACGCGAGATGCTGGCTGAGGCCGTCGTAGTCGTGATCGATCGGCGGCGCCATCGCCGGCAGCAAGGTCATCAACGCCCACACGACCAGGAAGATGTAGATTGGTCGACGGGGCGATTGGAATATCCCGCGCTTCGCCGCCCGGCCAAGCGTTCGGAGCGCGTCCAGCAACAACCGGTACTGGCGGCACCCGAGCCCCGCGCAGCCGATGACCACCAGCAGAAGCGCCCAGCGATGCAGCCACCCCAGCAACCCCGCCGCAAGGACGATATAGGCCATCAACACCATGCCCAGGCCCAGCGCGTGGAGGCTCTTGTCGGCGACGGGTAGATCGCGACGGGGGGGGGCGCAGAGCCTCAACCAGGCGAGCGCCTGCGCGCCGAGCAGGAACGCGGACACCAGGATGCAGGCGGCAACGGGAAGCGTCAGCACGGTAATCCTCGGGCGACGGCGCGTGAGATGGTCGGTGCGGCTGGTGAGGTCACTCGAGCCCCAACAGAGTCATCAGGCCGGGCCGAAGGGCTTTGACGAAGTACGCCAGGAGCACGACCGGCGGCCAGAGCGCGGCACACGCGACCGGTAACGTGAACGGGTCCGTCGAGGGCTCGGTGGATTCAGGCTTGCGCTTGCTCACCAGGAGCGTCCTTGCGGTTGGGATGCTCTCGCCAGCACGCACAACTCGATGACCAGCCGTTCGACGATGAGCCGCGCGTCCAGGTACTCGTCGGTCTGGCCCTTGAGCGTGCGGTCGGCATGGAGGACGCGCTCAAGAGACTCAGCGGCTTGCTGATCGCCGAAGTTCCGAGCGTGACCGGCAAGCTTCTTGGCCACGAAATTCGACCGCGAGGCCTGCACGACGTTGTGCTCCTTCGGGAGCAGATCGGCGAGTTCGGGCGCCAGATTCCCACGCTTGTCCACTGGCGCTCCGTTGCGCGCGAGGTATCCCGCCTGCCATAGCAGCCGGAGGTTCCGCGCCAGCATCCCTAAGAGCGGGATCGCAGCCGAAGTGGGGCTGTGGGCGGGCACGAGTTCCGGCAGCACGTCCAGGGCGACCTTCGCGTTCCCCTCGGCAATCGCGTCGACGAGCTGGAATACGGTCGCCTCGGCGCTGGTCACGGCGACCTGTGAAACATCCTCGACGCCGATCATCGGGGCTTCGCCGACATACGTCGCGATCTTCTCGATCTCGCTGACCAACCGTCCATGATCGCGCCCGACCATCTCCACGAGCATCTCCGCCGCGCGCCGATCCATGCCCTTACCCAGCCGTTGCGCCTCCCCGCCGACCCATTGGGCCAGTTCGCGCTCATACGGCGTGATGAACGAGGCCTCCTGGCCATTGGCCTGGATGACCTTCTTCAGCGCCGCGCGAGCGGGATTGCCCTTCTGCGCGACCTGTCGACTGACGAGGGCGGTGATGATGACGTACGTGTCGAGCGGGAGATCGGCGAGCCACTTGGCAAGTTGCTTCTGAGGGTCGGCCTTCAGTTCCTGGAGGTTCTTCAGCAGCACCACGCGCGTCTCGGCGATGAGCGAGCCCGTGCGTAGGTGCGTGGCGGCCTCATCGAGCGAGGCCGAGCCGAGGTCGATGCCCGACAGCCCATATTCATGGCCGCCGGCGGGCAGCATGGCGTCGACGAGCGACGCGGCCTGACGTTCGATGAGAAACGCCGAGTCGCCATAGATCAGCGTCAACGGACAGTTGGGGTCCAAGCCTGGCATGCGTTACCGCTCGTCCGCGGGTGGTGATTCCTGCTCTTTCGGCGGATGCCCCTTACTTCGCGCGGCGCGTCTGATTCTCCTCGCCAGGCCATCGGCGTGACCCGTAAACGCGCGGACATCGCTGTGCGTGGGCTCATCGGCCCCATAGCGCAAGTCCAAGAAGTCGGTCGTGAACGCCCCGTGGCGCTCCCGGATGTAATCCGGCAGCTCCTCGTTGCGCCCTATCTGGCGGGCGAAGTCCGTCGGCGTCTGCCATCCGCTTCTGGAGACACCGTACTTGCGCAGCGCGCGCGAGACAGACGTGTAGGCAACCGCGACATGCTGACGCGGACTCTCGCTCCGCCGGCGCGCTCGGAACCACTTGATGATGTACTCGGCCGGCGACGACCCCGACACGCCCGTCACCAGGGCGTTGACGAGGGCCAGCAGAATGAGCGCTATCCCGACGCGCTTGCCGAGCGCCCGGAGCGTCGGGCCGGTCCACCCGCGCTGGAACAACTTGGCAAGCCACGAGAACCGATCCGGCGCCCGCTGCGAGGGCGGGTCGAACGCGACCCAACCGTAGCCGGGGAAGAAGACCTCCGTCCAGGCATGGGCCTCCTGCCCGGTCACCACATATCCCTGCTTCTCGATGCTGTACTCCCCTGTGCCGTAGCCGGTGGCGACCCGCGCCGGCACGTCTGCCAGGCGCAGCATGATGGCCAGCGCGCTGGAGTAGAGATCGCAGGCGCCAAGCTTCGTCTTGGTGACGAAGTACGTGACGGCATCCTGATTCGCGGGAATGGGTGGGACATCGAGCGTGTACTTGCAGTTCTCATACAGATATGCCTGAATCGCCATCGCCTTGGCGTATGCGCTCGTGCAATCGGCGGTGATCTCCTCCACCAGCGGGCCTAGCGCGGACCGCGTCTCGACGGGAACGCCGCCAATGTAGACGTTCTCCCAGGCTTCCCAGTCAGCATCGGGGATCACGTCTCTGTAGTCCGCCTTGGTCGAGCCGGCGGCGGCGAGATCGTTTGGCCCCCAGAACGGCACTGCGGAGTGAACCGTGTAGGACCGTTGGTCCGGCGCCAGTGATGCCTCGACGCATCCGTACACGTCTTGAGACACCCCTGGGATCCTATCAGGGAACTCAACCTTCCGGGGTGTCGCGGCGGCGATCAGCACGCCGGGCGTCGGGACCTCGATGGTGACGCGCTGGGTGTTTATCCGCGAGGGTCCGTCTTGCCAGTCAGGCATCGCGCGGGCATCGAGTTCGTGCGTGGTCTTCGGCTCTCCGCCCCGAAACCGCTGCTCGGTGCGGGTCCACTCGTTGCCAAGGTACGTGTCGTATACCAAGCCGCGCCACAGGTCGCCCTCGTCCGACTCGATGGTGAGCACGTGCGTGTCAGACAGCGTGATCTTACCCCCCATCAACGAGAACGTCTGGGCGAAGCCCGAGAAATTGCTGAGCCGGGGGAGGTAGTCGTTCAGGTTCTTGTGTCCGGCCATCTTGCCGAAGAAATTGGGCGAGTACGTGTATGCCGGGTAGCCGGCGGCGACGGAGGTCGCGAACACGATGGCCGTGAGCGCAACGCCAACGCCGACCTGGGCGTGTGCCCACCGCCGAGGGTTCCGAGGGATTGACTGCCCCACCTCGGTGGCCCGTTCATGCAAGTTGAGGACGTTGTTGTATCCCCATACGAAGAACGTCGACAGCAGGAACGAGAAGAAGCACAGCAGCAACGACAGGTTGATGTACATCGTTCCCGTCAGACCGAAGACCACGAGGCCGCAGACGAAGATGAAGATCGAGTTCATCCGGTTGGCCTGCGCGAAGGAGAGGGCGATGATGCCCCACGCGGCGAGCGTCGGCAGAAGCAGCGTGTGCTCGGTGAGGGTCTCGTCAGGGAAGAAGAAGCGTGTGAACGGGGCGCCTGTATTCGCGAGCACCAGCAGCGGGAAGACCACGGCCGCGATCAGAGCGCCCAGGAGTGATGGGTTCTTGCCCGTCGCGACGCCGAGCGCGCTCAGGGCGAGCCCGAGCAGCGCCAGCGCGTGGCACCGGATGATGAAGTCGGGCGAGTCGAGCGCCAGCCCAAGGGCCGCGATGGTCGACATCACCATTCCCGTCAGGCCCAGATACAGCGGCAGGCACATACGCCACTGTTCGCGATCAACCTGCATGGACCATCACCCCCATCCGAGTTGCCAGATCCTGCCCTTGAGCTATCTGACGCACAGCGCACCGCACTCCGACCAACCCCGTGGCCAGCGCCTCGTAGGCGAGGTCGTCGGCGGGTGGCTTCTGTCCCGTTTGCTTGGCGAAACTGCCCGCGTCCAGGCTGATCCATAGCACGCCGTGCCCCAGCGCTGAGAGCCTCGTCGCGGATGCTACGACCTCCTCGCCCGCGGCGGGGCTGATGACCACGACGCCCGCGCCGGGCGGTATCCACTGCTCCGCTTCCATGAGGGTCTCGGCGAAGCTGGAGGCTGACGTCGCGCGAACGCGGGCCAGCGCATCCATGACGGCCGTCTCGTCCTCAGTGGTTGCGAGCGAGCGCAGGGAGTAGCTCTTGGCGCACTCGGCGACCAACGTGAATTCGGATCCTCGTTTCAGGGCCTGCGATGCAATCGAAGCAGCGAGGGTGACCCCGTACTCCAACGTGCTCTCGTCCTCGACGCCGGCGTGAAACCCCGGCGACAGGTCAAGCACGACGGCCACGTTGTTGGCCTCGCCCGACTCGTACTCAACCACCGTGAGCTTCTGTCGCTTGGCTGTCTGCTTCCAATGGATGCGCCGGAGGTCGTCGCCGGGCGTGTACTCGCGCACTCCGCGGAAGTCCGTGCCCTCGCCACGGCGCCGAGCGCGGGTGCGGTTCGAGAACTGCCGCCCCCCCGAAGGCGGTTTCACGAGCGGCAAGGGGACGGGTCTCGGGTGAACGACGAGGGTCGCCTCGGCGGGCAACTCGCGGCTGTGGGTATATAGGCCCAGGGGATCCCAACAGACCAGATCGATCCACCCCAGGGGATACACGCCGCGCCGCCGGGCGGTGACCGGGTACTCGACCGCGACCATCTCTCCGGGGAGCACGTCGGTGACGAAACGCTCGCTCGGCCCTTCGGCCACCAAGCCGGAGGGAAGCGTGTCACGCATGACGAGAAGTTGCTTGCGCGTCGCGCCCGTGTTCTCCAGCTCAATGCGCATCGGCAGGCGCTCGCCGGCCTTCACGACGCCGGTCATCGATCGCGAGGCTTCGACATACAGCGTCCCACGCCGCGCGAACAACCACGCGACGCCGGGCGTGACGGCCAGCGCGAATGACATGTAGAAAAGGTACTCGACGCGAAGCAGCACGGCCACCACGAGGATGAACATGGCCCCGAACAGCAGCGCGAAGCGTTTGCCGACTTTGAGTTGCCCAGCCATGTGTTCCATCGTGTAGGTCCTCCGGTAGCGCGTCGCAAGAACCGGGACGACATCTTGAGGCTAAGCCCGCTCTACACGGTCTCAGCCATGACCGGAACGTCGACCGCCCGGAGAATATCGCCGACGACCTGCTCGGACGTGAGACCGCGGATCCTCTGCTCGGGCTTGACGATGATGCGATGGCTTAGCACCGCGTGAGCCACGCCCTTGATATCCTCGGGGATGACCTGCTGGCGCCCGGCGATCGCCGCAACCGCCTGACCGCACCGCATCAGCGCCAGCGAGCCGCGAGGGCTGGCGCCCAGTTGCACGGCCTGGTGCGAGCGGCTGCGATCGACGAGATTGACCGCATAGGCCTTCAGCGTATCGTCGATGTGGATGTCGCGAACCGCGTCCTGCAGTTCGACGACCTCATCTCGGGTGATCACCGGGTTCACCGCATGGATCGGGTGGCGCTTCATCTGCTGCGACAGGATGTTCACCTCGTCCTCGGGGCTGGGGTACCCCAGCGAGACCTTCATCAGGAAGCGGTCGAGCTGCGCCTCCGGCAGCGTGTAGGTCCCCTCATACTCAATCGGGTTCTCTGTGGCGATGACGAAGAAGGGGTGCGGGAGTTCTCGCGTGGTCCCATCTATGGTGACCTGGAACTCCTCCATCGCCTCAAGCAGCGCGGCCTGGCTCTTAGGCGTGGCGCGGTTGATCTCATCAGCGAGGACGATGTTCGCGAAGACAGGGCCCTCGCGAAACTCAAACTTGCCGGTCGCCTGGTTGTACATCGACACGCCCAACACATCCGCCGGGAGCAGATCGGGCGTGAACTGTATCCGGCGGAAGTTGCAGTCAAGGGCCTTGGCCAGCGCGCGGGCCAGCATCGTCTTCCCAACGCCAGGGATGTCCTCGATCAGCAGATGCCCGCCACACAGCAGACCCGCCACGGCGAGGCGCACCGTCTGGCGCTTGCCGATGATGACGGTTTCGATCTCTTCCATCAGCCTTGCGGTCTTGTCCGTTAGCTCAGTGATTGTCATGGCGACTCCTCCGGCAGGCGTCATCTTGCATTCTCACCCAGACTGACGAGGAAAGGTGCGGGCGGTTGCGTTGGTCTGCACGAAAGGTTCCAGCGCGCGGAGACTCCCGCAAGCCTGCTCGGCAGCGGCCTTGCAGTTGCCTCGGCACGTTGAGACCACCCCACACTCGGCACACGCATCGGGATCGATTCGACAGAAACTCCGCGCCGCCTCTGACTTCACCAGTGCATTGAATCGGGTCTCGAGAATGTTACCGAGAATCGTGGGGCTATGGTTGCACATTCGGACGTTCCCTATTGGGTCGAACGTATAGTATGCCCGATCGGTGCCTGCGGCGCAAAAGCCAAAACTAAGCCGCTCATAGCCAGAAACGTCGATTAGGCATGGCGGGATCGGCACTGAAACCGATATCGGAAGCCCGAACGCTTCGACCGCCAGGTCGGCGACTTTCAGGGCTTCTGAAACATGCTCCGGCGAGGGCAACAACTCATCAAGATGACTCAGTCCCGTGCCGCCCGGGTTCACCCGATTCAACATCACCGCATCGACGCTCAGCGCGAATGAAATCCGCAGCATGTCGTGCAGGTGATCCCAGTTGCGTTCTGTGATGACGAACACACTCACCGATCGTCCGCCGGCGGCCTTCACGCCCGCCAAGGCCTCGGTCACGCGGTCGAAAGACTCGCTCTGGGTGAGATAGTTGTGCGTCTCGCGGTCGCCACTCAGTAGCGGAATCTCAAACAGCCCGACACCCGCGTCGATGAGTTCGCGGATCATCGCGTCCGTCAGCAATGACCCGTTTGTCAGCAGATTCACTCGCACGCCGTGGGATCGGACGCGCTCGATGAGCTGCAGGATATCGGGCCGAAGCAGCGGCTCGCCGCCGGTGAAGCTAAACACCTTGCAGCGAGTCTGCCTGATGATCCGGTCGATCAGCTTCAGCGTGTCATCGGTGTCGAACTGGCCGTCGGGATACGGCTGGGGGGACTTCCAGACATTGTAGCAGTGGAGGCAGTTGTGGTTGCAGGCCTGAATGGCCTCGAAGATGATGGAATCCATAGGTTAGGGTGATTCACCCGGGAGGCTAGTCGTCGGTGGCCTCCATCATGTAGCAGGTGGAGGCATAAGGGTCGTTTTCGTCGCCGATGTCATACGCGGTGTTGCTGAGCCATCCAGGATCGTCGACGGTCAGGTCTGCAAGGATCCTGCCGACCTCGCGGGCGGCCTCGCGGGGCTCGAGTTCGCCGGCCTCGTATTGCTTCTCCAGTTTCTCGACCTGTTCCCAGGCGTCTTGGTGGTCCACAAACAGCTCGCTCGCCTGCAGCACGGCTTCGACTGCCTCGGCCATCGCTGCGGCGGCTTTCTCACCAGCTTCCTCCGTCAACGTGCCGTCCGCGACCATGCGATCCAGTTCGTCGATGCGTCGCTCCATGTTGTCCCACGCCGCCCGAGGCGGCGGAGGACCGACCATCTTGTAGCACGTAGTGAGCGACAGGGACGGGAGGCGTTGGCGCCCACGCACGTAGACATACCGACCATCGAAGGCGTCCCGCAACTCCGGCGACGCGTAGACGGCATCCAGGGCGGCGTCCATGCGGTCCTCAAGTCGGTCGAAGCTCTTGATGCCCTTCGGGCTGCGGGCCCGCTCGTTAATCTCGCGCCACACGGCTCCCAATTCCGACCAGCCCGCGCGCTGCTTCCCGCACCCCGGCAGTAGCGACAGCCCCACCGCACCCATAATCGTCAACCGCGCAAAGGCGCGACGTGACAGCGACTCGCTTGCCCTGCTAGCCATCGCCGTCCCCTCCTTCGGCCGCGGGAAGCGAGGACACGTCATAGCACATCATCAGGTTGTCATCATCCGGAGGGGTGGGAGTGGTCTTCCCGGCCTGGCTAAGCCAGCCAATGTCGTCGACGGTCAGGTCCGTTAGGATCCTGCCAACCTCGCGAATGGCCTCGGAGGGATCCAGTTCGCCGGCCTGGTACTTCTCATCGAGGTCGGTGAACGCATCCCGGTCAGGCCGAGGCTCTTCGTCGCGTAGCGCTGCGCCCTGCAGGGCTGCATCCACGGCATGCGCAATGGCCAGGGCGGCTTTGCCGGCCGCATCAGGGGTAAGGGTACCATCGTCGCTGAGCTGCCTGAGTTCGTCGACCTGACGCTCGATGCCCTCCTGAGGCGATGGCGTCTTGGTGCGGTAGCCTGTGGCTGAATACCTCTTGCGGCCAGCGTGGTCGAATTGCTCCTTGAAGACGATACGAAGCTCAGCGCTGGCATGGACCCCATCCAGCGCCGTCTGCATCGCGGCTTCAAGGGCTCCGTAGCCGCGCAGATCCGTGACCGTCCCCCGGGCATGGCGATGAATCTCCCGCCAGACACGCCCAAGCTCCGCCCATTTGGCCATGGTGGTGTCGGGCGGGTCGTCGGGGATGGGCTCCACGACGTCGTAGCACGTGGGCTGCGCGCCGCGCTTCTTCAGGCACCCCGGCAGAAATGAAAGCCCCACGGCGCCGAAGATCGTCAGCCGCGCGAAGGCGCGGCGCGATAGCGACGCCCGACTCTCGTTACTCATCCGCTTCCTCCCCGCGAGGCACCGGCCCAGCTAACCATTCGAGCTTGTCCACCGTCATTTCGACGATTCGCTCGGATGCCGTGTTCGCTTCCTCTCCCGCCTGCATCTCACCATCGTCGTATGGGCGGGTCACCTCGGCCTGAGCGTCCCAATCCTGATCTCCCACCTCATGCAGCCGCGCCATATACTCAACGTGGACACCAAGGGCACCCGCCGCCTTCCGACCGGCTTTCTCGGTGAGCGTCCCGTCCTCCACGAGTTTCTCGAGTTCGGCGACCTGCTCCTCAACCTTCTCACGCGCCACCGGGATGCCACCCATAACCATCTCGTAGCATGTCGCCATGTCATACTGAATACGGTTGATGTGCTCCCAACGCTCGGTGAAGACGGCCCGCAGTTCCGGCGTTGCGGTGACTACGTCTAATGCCGTATCCATGTAGTGACGGAGTTCGGTAAACGCCTCGACCGTGAGACCATCCGCCTTGCCGCGCAAGTGCCTGCTCATCTCCCGCCAGATGCGGCCCAGACCGGGCCATCCCGCGAGAGCGGACGAAACCTTGGTCAGGTTGGCTTCGACGTAACAGGTCATCCGCGCGCGGGTGCACCCCGTCAGCCCGGTGAAGGATGCCCCAACGGCGCCCCACAGCGTCAGCCGCGCGAAGACGCGGCGGGAGATGGACCCGTGCTGATCGTCGGACATGAGACTCACCTCATAGGCTCAGTCGTCCGCAGCCTTCGGTCCGTTGGAACAATTTACGCCGTCGCGCGCTCGGGTTCCTGCGCGAGAAGGCCCAGCCGCAATGTTTGGCCAACATTGTGTAGGCTGGGAGCCACCGAATCCTACAGAGGCATGGCGGGGAGACCTGAAGCGCGAATGACTGTCATCACGCTGGTAATGGTTGCTGTGGCTCTCGCGTGCATCTTCCTGGCGGTGCGCCAGATGTCCGCGCCGGCGGACACGCCCGGTCGCGGCGTCAAGATCGTGCTGCTGCTCGTCGCCACAGTCGTCGCGCTCGTGTTCGGCGGCGCTAACACGATCAAGCTCCACCGGAAGTCCCAAGCGAAGAAATACCTCGAGCACGGTCGCGAGTTGGTCCAGCAAGGCGAGATGGGCCCCGCCGAGGCCGAATTTCGTCGCGCGGATGAGCTTGATCCCGATAACGAGGAGATCGACAAAGAACTCGCTGACGTCGAAGAAGCCCAGCGTATCGCCAAGGAGCGACAGGGCCAAGGCCAGGGCCAGGTCTCAGACGCCGGTGGCGGCGGAGGATCAGGCGCTCCCGCGCCGCCTCAAGGCAGCCCATCATCCCCCCCCATCCGGCGCAATCACCCCCAGCGCGTTGAGAGCCAGATCACCATCGTCGACTACGAACTCGACGCCGACCTCGACCTCGACAGAGCCAGTATCAAGGGCCGCGCGCGTCTGCTGATCCGCTCCAAAGAGAAGAAACTGAAGCGGTTCCAAATCTCCCTCAGCCCCAAGTGCACAATCGACACCATCACCGTTGATGGGCAACCGGCCGAGGCCAAGCGCACCGACGACTGGATCGAGGTCACGCCCAAGGACAACGTCACCGCCGAAAAGGACCACAAGCTGCTCGTGGTTTACGAGGGATTCGGCGACGAAACTCTCTTGAGGGCTGAAGGCAGCGACGAAGGCCAACGCCGCCCGACGGGGATGCTGCCTGGCGGAGACATCCTGAGCCGCGAGGGTTCGTACCTCAGGCCGGAATCACGCTGGTACCCCGCGATTGGTTTCCTGGAGTTTCGCAGCCCCGTGACGGTGAGGCTGACCGTCCCAGACGGGCAAGTCGCCGTGGGGCCCGGCCGTGAGGGCGACGTCACGGACGCTCCCAGTGGTGGGAAGACATACGAGTGGGTCTCGAACCGCATCGTCGGCGGGATCGCAGTGGCGACAGGCCAGTGGAAGCGCCTCGATGGCGAGGAGGCCGGCGTGCCTGTGATGGTGCTCCTCTGGGAGAAGCACGCCGACCAGGCGCAGAAGGTCATGGCCGACACGAAGGCCGCCATGCGCTACCAGACCGAGCTATTCGGCAAGTTCCCTTACGAGAAGTACCTCGTCGCCGAGGTCCCCGTCTTCCCCGGCGGGTACAGTCCCGCATCGCTGACATTCATCGGCGAGAGCGTGTTCGAGGATCAGAAACTCGTCGATCGCATCCTGCCGCACGAGGTGGCGCACCAGTGGTGGGGCAACCTCATGTTGCCCCAGGGCGCCGGCGCCGGCTGGCTGGCGGAGGGCTTCGCCGAATACGCGCACATTCTCTACCTCGGCCATGCCAACGGTGATGAGGCCTTCAGCCGAGCTATCTGGGACGCGAAGCAGCAATACCACCTGCTCCAAGCCAATCCGCCCGAGGAACCGATCGCCGAGACGGATCCCTTCGATCAGCAGGGGTCGTACATCGGAGTGGTGTACTCCAAGGGTGCCTGCGTGTTGCACATGCTGAGGCACGTCATGGGCGACGAGGCGTTCTTCGCGACGCTTGAGGAATTCGTTCAGCAGCACAAGTTCGGCGTGGCCATCATCTCGGAATTCCGGGATCTGGCCGAGGAACACCACGGTCAGCCCCTCGATTGGTTCTTCGACCAGTGGCTCGACCGCACGGGAATGATCGAGCTGTCGTACAACTGGGAGACCGCGCAAGCCGACGACGGTAGCTGGGAGACAACCGTCACGCTCGACCAGCTCACCGAGGAGCCGTACCGGATGCCGATCGACTTCCAACTCGTGACCCAGACCGGGAAGCCTGTCGGGACCGAGGAACTGAGCCAGAAGCACCACGTGTTCGTGTTCATTACGAACCGGCCGCCGCGTGACGTGAACATTGACCCAGATGACAAACTGCTGATGGCGGTGCCGAAGATCTACACGCCGCCGGAGCCAACGGAGAGTGCGAATTGAGCACGCTAGCCGACAGAATGGACATCGTGACAGGTGAGGGCGCCTTCGAAGTCCTGGCCAGGGCCCGCGAACTCGAGCGCGAGGGCCGCAATATCGTCCACCTGGAGATCGGTCAGCCGGATTTCCCCACGCCCGAGTACATCCAGGAGGCGGCGAAGGACGCCATGTCCGCCGGGCACACGGGCTACACGGCGTCCAACGGCATCCTCGAGTGCCGCGAGGCGCTCGCCGAGGAGGCCGGGGCCGCCCGTGGGGTCGAGGTCGGCCCAGACAGCATCGTCATCACCCCCGGCGCGAAGCCGATCATCTTCTTCGGCATGCTTGCGCTGATCGACCCCGGTGACGAGGTGATCTACCCCGATCCCGGCTTCCCAATCTATGCCTCGTGCATCCGTCTGGCGGGCGGCGTGCCCGTCCCGGTGCCATTGCGCGAGGACCGCCAGTTTCGGCTAGACCCGGATGAACTGGCGTCGCTCGTGACGCCCAAGACGAAGATGGTGCTGATAAACTCCCCCCACAACCCGACCGGGAGCATGCTCTCGACAGAGGACGTCGAGCAGATTTCCGATGTCTGCGATCGGCACGACCTATGGCTCATGAGTGACGAGCCCTATAAGCGCGTCGTCTATGAGGGCGAGTTCGCCAGCCCGCTGAGTGTGCCGGGGATGGCGGAGCGCACGCTCGTGGTCGATGGCCACAGCAAGGCCTACGCGATGACCGGTTGGCGGCTGGGCTTCGGGATCGGCCCCACCGAGTTGATGGACGCGATCTCGCTGCTGCAAGTCAACTGCACCTCGTGCACGGCGGCATTCACCCAGATGGCCGGCGCGGCGGCCGTGTGCGGCCCTCAGAGCGATACGACGGCGATGGTTACCGAGTTCCATCGTCGGCGCGACGTGATCGTCGGCGGACTGAACGCACTGCCCGGCGTGTCGTGCGTGGTGCCGAAGGGCGCCTTCTACGCCTGGCCGAACGTCTCCCAAGTCGCCAACGGTGACGTGGGCTCGCTCGCGACCGCGCTTCTCGAAGACTCCGGCGTCGCCTGCCTGCCGGGCACGTCGTTCGGCGCGCAGGGCGCTGATTTCCTACGCTTCAGCTACGCGAACTCGACCGAGAACTTGCAGGAAGCTCTTCGCCGAATTGGCGATCACCTGAAGGGACAATAGCCCGGCCCATCGAACTCCCCATTCCACTTGGTCGTGCCGCTAGGCTCGTGCGTGGAAATGGGGGTCGCGCCAGGTGCCAATGAAGTAACCAGATACGGTTTTGTCGATGTGCCCGATCAACTTTGATGCTTTTCCCCGGAACGGTCTATATTCTGCGTCGTCCGCTTAGAGCGGGCGCTATCTTACTTATGTGGGGAGCATTCCGAAATGGGCAAGACTCAAGATCCGACACCGGCCGATCCCGGCGACGGAGCAATCTCAGAGCTGCTGGTTGAGGCTCGGGTTCTGGAACCGTCGGAGGAGTTCAAGGCCGACGCGGACGTGACGGATGACGAGATCTACAAGCAGGCAGCGGCAGATCCCGAGGCATTCTGGGCAAGCTGGGCCGAGAAACTCGATTGGATTGAGCCGTGGGATGAGGTTCTCGACTGGGAGCCGCCGGACGTCAAGTGGTTCGTCGGCGGCAAACTCAACGCGTGCTACAACTGCGTCGACCGCCACGTCAAGAACGGCCTGCGCAACAAAGCCGCGATCATCTGGGAAGGTGAGCCAGGCGACCGACGCACGTTGACCTACTGGGACCTCTACCGCGAGGTCAACCGCTTTGCGAACGCGCTGAAAGAGCGCGGCATTGGCAAAGGCGACGTCGTCGCCATCTACATGCCGATGATCCCCGAACTGGTCATCGCCATGCTGGCTTGCGCGCGGATCGGCGCGATCCATTCGGTGGTCTTCGGCGGATTTAGCGCCGAAGCGCTGGCGGACCGCATGAACGACTCCCAGGCCAAGGCGCTCATCACCGCCGATGGCGGATGGCGACGCGGCCAGATCATTCCCCTCAAACACGACGCCGACTATGCCCTCCGCGACGCTCCCTCAGTCGAACACGTCTTCATCGTGCGACGCGGCGAGTTCCCGCTCCGAGTCAAAGAGGGACGCGATCACTGGTGGCACCGCGCGATGCAGGAGGCAGACCACTACTGCGAGCCGGAGCCGATGGATTCCGAGGACATTCTGTACACGCTCTATACCTCCGGCACCACTGGCAAGCCGAAGGGTATCGTCCACACCACCGGCGGCTACATGACGGGCGTTCTGGCGACGACGAACCTCGCCTTCGACCTGAAGCCCACGGACGTCTTCTGGTGTACCGCTGACATCGGCTGGGTCACGGGGCACTCGTACATCGTCTACGGGCCACTTGCCGCTGGGGCGACCATCGTCATGTACGAGGGCGCGCCCGACTGGCCTGACCGCGACCGCTTCTGGCAAATCGTCGAGGACTTCGGCGTGACAATCTTCTACACCGCGCCGACAGCTATCCGCGCGTTCATGAAGTGGGGCGACGAGTTCCCCAACAGCCACGACCTGAGTTCGATCCGCTTGCTCGGATCCGTGGGAGAACCGATTAACCCCGAAGCCTGGATCTGGTACCACGAGACGATCGGCAAAGGGCGATGTCCCGTCATCGACACGTGGTGGCAGACCGAAACCGGCCACATCCTCATCACGACCCTTCCCGGCGCATGCAGCATGAAGCCCGGATCGGCAGGCCTGCCGTTCCCCGGCATCACTGCGGAGATCCGCACCGAAGACGGCAAGCCGGTGGAGAAGGGCGGCGGTTATCTATCCATCACCAAGCCCTGGCCAGGCATGCTGCGCGGCATCTACGGCGATCGCGAGCGCTTCGTGGAGACGTACTGGTCGAAGTGGTCCGATGTCTACTTCACGAGCGACGGCGCGCGCATGGATGCAGACGGCTACATCACGCTGCTCGGACGAGTGGATGACGTGCTCAACGTGGCGGGCCATCGGATCGGGACGATGGAGATCGAGAGCGCGCTCGTCGATCACAAGAGCGTCGCCGAGGCGGCGGTCGTCGGCTGCCATGACGACATCAAGGGGACAACCGTCGCCGCTTTCGTGACGCTGCGCGGCGAGACGAAACCTTCCGTCGACCTCGAGGCGGAACTGAAAGAGCACGTGGTGAAGAAGATCGGCGCCATCGCCCGCCCATCGAGGATCACGTTCACCGGCGACTTGCCGAAGACGCGCTCGGGCAAGATCATGCGTCGCCTGCTGCGCGACATTGCCGAGGGCCGCGTCCTGGGCGACACGACAACACTGGCCGACGAGAGCATCGTCGCCGCGCTGGCGAACCAGTACGCTGACTCGGAAGACTGACCGACAACTGACGCGAGGGACTACCACCGGGCGGGAGGGCCAAGGCTCCCCGCCCGGTTTGGTGTTCCGGACCATGTCGCCGGAGGAAACCGAGGCCCCGCACCGAACGTATTGTCAGACATCACGCGCCACGCGTGGAGGCAATACCATGTACACGTCACTCGAGATCACGGGTTTCCGGTGCTTCAAGCACCTGGAAATCCCCAAGCTCGCCCGCATCAACCTCATCGGCGGGAAGAACAATACGGGGAAGACGGCGCTGCTAGAGGCGCTGGTGATAGGGGCCGCAAGCGTCTATGCGCCCGCCTCTCTGCTCGCGTTGTATGAGATGCGCGGCTTGCCGACCAAAGAGACGTTCCAGTTCTTCTCATTCAGGGACCTGTTCTCGTGGGCAGGCGACGAGTTGCGGGCCGAGATTGCTGCCGAGAGTGACAAGTCGTGCGAGTCCTTCGCGACCGTGCTCGAGGCGAGGCGTGTGAGCGAGTTCGAGGTATCGGTTGGCGAAGGCGCTGACACCGGTGCCTCGGGAGGTCTGCCGCCCACGGCTGACATGTCCGGGCTTCTCGACCTCCGCATAGCCCACCAGAGGGAGGGCGGCGAGGAACTACACGCTCACGCCCGTTGGCAGGGGAGCAAGATGAACCTGTCCGCGGAGCAGACTGATCCGCCGGCCGGGACTCATATGGTGCCGGTCCGGGCGCTCGGGACGCCGCATGAGGAGGCGACACGCTACGGCCAGCTACAGGTCAAGAAACAGGAACGTCGCGTGGAAAGCGCTCTCCGGTGCATCGAGCCGCGCCTGGAGAAGCTGGAGTCGGTGATGCGAGGCAATGTCCCGGTCTTCTATGCCGACCTGGGGGAGCCGCCACTAGTGCCCATCAAGCTCCTTGGTGACGGGGTACACCGGATTCTGACAATCATGAATGCGCTCTGCAGCGTCTCGCACGGCCGAGTCCTCATCGACGAGATCGAGAACGGGCTTCATCACTCCGTGATGGCCGACGTCTGGCGCGCTATTGCCAAAGCCGCTGAGGACCTGGATGTGCAGGTCTTTGCGACGACGCACAGCGACGAATGCATCCACGCCGCGTATGAGGCCGTGCCACCGGAAGACCTACTCTACCATCGCCTGGACCGCGTAGGCGACGATATCGATGTCGTCACGTACAAGCCGCCCGTTCTCGAAGCCGCATTCGAGACTGACCTGGAAGTGCGCTGATGTGGAAGCCACCGACGGATGAGGCGCCGGTCACGAAGCCTGTGGTGCTCGCGGTTGAGGGTGCGGATGAGTTCTACCTCTTCGTCGACCTGTGCCGGCGCGAAGGCATCCGAGATCGGATGCACATCCACAACCTGCGGGGCCGTGACGGACTCACCAACAAGCTAGGAGCGCTCGCACGTACGACCGGCTTCAAAGAGAGCGCCCGCGCCATTGGCGTCGTGATTGATGCCGAGAACGGAACGGTCGGTGAGGCCCTCAGCGCCGCGAGCGAGGGCCTGAGCGCTGTGGTGGAGACTCTGGTTGCCGGAGAGCCCCCCACGCTAACGCTGACGCAGGGCGCCATCGACCCTTTACCCACGCCGCGCGGAGCGCTCCATATCGGCAGCTTGATCGTCGACAAGTGCCTCGACGAATGGTGCCTGAGCACCGTGGCCGGAGATCCCAAGCTCGTATGCGTCGACGGCTACATAGCGTGCCTGATGGACAAGGTCAGCCGCCCTGAGTGGCCCAAGCGCCGGCTGCGCGCATACCTGACGGCCTTCGACGATCCAACTATGACGGTCGGCAGGGCCGCCAAAGATGACCATTGGCACTTCGAGGACGAATGCTGGTCGCCCCTCAAGCGATTCCTCCGCGACTTGGTGGGCGTAGCAAAATAGCGCCTACCTCCCCGGCATGTTTTCCATCTCGGCGGGCGTTCTCGGCGCCGAGTAGTTGGCGTCGTCGATGGTGAACGTGAGGTCGTCGAGGAGCTTCTGGTTCTTGGGCTTCGCGAGGAACGGCGCGAGGGAGTCTGCTTCGGCGGGATCGCCGCTCTTCCACTTCGGGTAAGTGATGTACTTGAACTCGAGGTAGCCCATCGCCGACGGGCCGCCGCCCCACGAGTGGTCCTTGCGGCTCAGCCGCTCGGTTTGCGCGGGCGCGCCGCAGACCATCTCGTAGATGCGATCATCAAACGGCGCGAGGGCCGAGCAGACGTAGGCCTTGTCGGTGTCCTCGCCGTCGACGCGCTTGAACACCGGGGTCTCGGTATCGCCATTCCAACAGACGTCCATCTGTGTGCGCAAGAAGCGGTCGATGTCGGCGCGATCAAACAGCAGGCCGTGCTCGTATAGCAGCACCGCCATCGACAGCGTCAGGTTGTAGTAGCCGTCGCGATGCTCGGCCCCGATCCAGTGCTTCCATGCCCCAGTATCGTCCGGGTTGATGTCCCACGCGCCAGCCGGATCCCAGTAGTGCCACGAGTAGCGATCCCCAACGAGCGTGAGGCTCCGCTTGTACCGCGTCCCCAGGTGCGAGGCCTTCACCACGTACTCGTCGTTGCCGGTAGCCTTGTAGAGGCTGAGCAGCGACTTGATGATCTTCGAGTGCTTGTTATGCGGTTGGGTGAGGCTGCCCTTGGTCGGCTTGAGGGCGGCATTCGTCGTGTAGACGGCGCCTCCGTCGCCTAGTTCCCTGTAGCACCCGCGGGCATCCCACTTGGCGACGAGATGGTCCGTCGCCAGCGCGAGATAGCGCGAGGCCGCTTCGCCGCAAGTCGCGTTCAGACCGTCGTCGGCGCGCGCAAGTACCGCGCAGTCCGCCATCAAGCCTGAGACAAAGAAGCTCGTGAGCAGCACGTCGACCTCGGCATCAGGATGGTCCGGGTGGCGGAACAACTCCAGCGCCACGCCATACCAGCCCTTGTACCCGTCCGGCCCCGTCTCGATGCAGCCGATCAGCGCATCCATTCGCTCCACGAACATGTCGAGGTAGCGGGTCTCCTCGGTCAACTCATACGCGATCAGCGGCATCTTGATGTAGAGAGCGCCTTGCCAGGTGATGTCCTCGGGTTGCTCGGCGAACTGAGCCATGCGATCGGGCGTGCAGTACGCGCTGGAGGATTCGACGTGTTTTAGGTAGGCGTCGAGAATCTGCGTGTCCGCCTCGTCAACCATCTCAACAGGCGCGGCCTGCGGAGATGACGCCATAAACAGCCCAACAGCCCCCATCATGGTCAGCATTGGACCCTCCCCTGATCAGGCATGCGTGACGTCTTTTTTCGAACTGGGCAGGTTGACAAGATAGTTACAGAGAGTTTACACTCAGAATAGACTGCGATCATGGTAATCACCTCCTAAGACACAGTGAAGGAGAACGAAGCAATGGTCACGATAGCAATCCTCGCAGTTCCTGCAGTATTCCTAACGCTCGCGGCGACATGTGCATGTCTGAGCGGCAGCCGGTGCGAATGCCCGCTGCTGACGCGCAGCGAATACGACGACGAGACGGTCGGGCAGGTCATCCAGAAACTCGAAATCGCTGCCTAGGCGATATCGGGCCCGTCCGAGACTCACTCCAACATAACGGTATCACCATGAAGGGCCGCGCCGATCAGCGCGGCCCTTTCGCATGTTCTGGCGGAGGGCCTCGGGGCCCAACCGTCGAAACGCCCGCTGCAATCCACCGTAAGACCGCCGCACCCATGGAGCGTGATTCCCAGTGGGCCCAAACGAACTGAAACGCAAGCTACGAGAAGGCAAGCCGGTCTTTGGTCCGTTCATGATGAGTTCCGACCCCAGCGTCACCGAGGTCGTTGTGGACGCGGGTTTTGATTTCTGCCTCTTCGATATGGAGCATGGCTCGATGTCGCTGGAGTCGGTCGAGAACTCGCTGCGAGCGTGTGAACTCAAAGGGGCAGTCGGCCTCGTCCGCACCCCCGATGGCAAGCCGAGCACCATATCGAAGGTGCTGGATGCCGGCGCCAAGGGGATACTGGTGCCGCATGTGAAGACCGCCCAAGAGGCTGCGGACGCCGTGGCGGCGATGACGTTCGGTCCGCCCGGAGCCCGCGGCATCAACGCGGTGACGCGCGCCGCCAACTACGGCAACTGCGACTTCCTCAGGTTCTTCAAGGAGAGCGATGAGGAGACCCTCGTCATGATCCAGATCGAGGACAAAGAGGGCGTCGAGGAACTCGACGCAATCGCAGAGGTGCCGGGCTTGGATGTCATCTTCTGCGGGCCGTACGACCTCTCGCGCTCGATGGGGCAGATCGGCAACCCAGACCACCCCGACGTCAAGTGGGCGGTGGAGAGGGTCGTGGAGGTCGGGGCTGCCAAGGAGAACTGCGTGCCCGGGCTCTACGTCGGGACGGCCGAGGGCGCTAAGGAATGGATGGACAAGGGCGCGCGTTTCTTCGCCTATGGCGGCGACACGGGCTTCTTATCTCAGGGCGCGAGCGACGCGTTCGACGTGATCAAGCACCTGCGCTAAGGCGCTGAGGGAGAGAATTACCGTGTCAAAGCAATACGGTTTCGGGATCATCGGCTGTGGACTGGTCTCGGACTTCCACGGCAGGGGCATCGCCGACATCGACAACGCGCGCGTCGTTGCCGCGACCGACTTCGACGCCAGCCGCGCCGCCGAGTTCGTCGGCAAATACGGCGGCGAGGTCGCCGGCTCGTCGGAGGCCATCTGCGCCAGCCCGGACATCGACATCGTCACCGTGCTGACGCCGAACGCGTATCACGCGGAGCACGTCATCCGCGCGGCCCAGAGCGGCAAGCACGTCATTGTCGAGAAGCCGCCGGAGATGAGCCTCGAGAAGACCGACGCCATGATCGCGGCCTGTCGCGAGGAGAACGTCAAGCTGGGCGTTAGCTTGCAGGTGCGCCTGCGGACGGCGATCCAGACGATGAAAGCCGCCGTCGATTCGGGGCGCTTCGGCAAGCTGCTCGCGGCCGAGGCGTACATGAAGTGGCACCGGGCAACGGACTACTACCTCTCGGACGAGTGGCGCAGCAAGCGCGACGAAGGCGCCGGCGTCACGATCCAGCACGCGTTCCACTACCTCGACCTGATACTCCATCTCGCGGGACCGGCAAGCAGCGTCCGCGCGTGGATGACCAACCTCGTCCACCCGGAGGTCGAGCTTGAGGACACGCTCACGGCGATGCTCGACTTCGAGTGTGGCGCGCAGGGCCTCGTTCGCGCGTCGACGGCAATGTACCCCGGCACGGACGTCCGCATCGAACTGAACGGCGAGAATGGCACGGCCATCATGGTCGGCGAGAAAATGGTCCAGTGGGAGTTTAAGGACGAACAACCCGAGGATGAGGAGATCCGCAACATCGGCTCCGAGGCTCAGGCGACGGCCGCGACGGGTGCTGCCGCGTTCGGGCATCTCGAGCACCGCGCGCTCATCCAAGACATGATCGACGCGATCAACGATGACCGCGAGCCGTATGTGAGCTGCCCCAGCGCGCGCCAAACGCTCGCGACGGCGCTAGCGCTCTACGAGTCATCGGACCGCGATGAAACGGTCGAGGTGCCAAGATAACCAAGGGGATTTCCGAACACGAGTGACACGGGCCGCGCCCATTGGGCGCGGCCCGTCCTGATTCCTTACGCGAGCTGCTCCCATCGCTTTAGCGGCGCGGCGCCGTTGACGGGACGTCCGGCAAACGCATCCTCAAGAGCCTGCACGGTGGTGGTCCCGATCATCAGGTAACCGTAGTGTCCCGCGCCGGCCGTATGAGGCGAGACCGCCACGTTCGGGAGGTGCTGGAACGGGTGATCCGGCGCCGGAGGCTCTGGTTCGGTGACGTCCAGATGCACGAATATGCGACCGGTCTGGGCCTCCTCGATGAGCGCTTCCTCGTCGATGACCGAACCGCGCGACGTGTTCACGAGGGCCGCGCCATCCTTCAGCAGGCGGAGCTGCTCGCGACCGATCATCTTGTCGGTCTCGGGGAGCTTCGGCGCGTGAACTGAGATGTGGTCGGCCTCGGCGAAGAGTTCGTTCAAGCCCATCTTCGTCACGCCAAGCTCCTCGGCGACCTCATCCGAGAGGAACGGATCGTAGACAAGGAACTCGATGTCCCACGGCTTCAGCAAGCTGATGACCTCGCGACAGACGGCGCTCGCCGAGATCAGCCCCAGCTTGCAGCCACGCAGGTACTGGCCGTTGCGCGGGATATCGGGCGACGCCCACTTCCCGGTAGCATGGTAATGGGCGTTGTGATCGATCCACCGGCGCGACATCATGATTAGCCCGCCGACCGAGGCTTCCGCCACGTTGAGGGCGATCGCCACGTTCGCGCTGAAGATGGTGATCCCACGCGGGATGACCGTCTCCTCGATCATCTCCTTGGTAACGAGGAACTTCACCGAGCCCGCCGAGTGGGCGACGATCTTCAGATCGGGCGCGTTGTCGAAGACCTCCGGCGCCAGCGCTTTTGACCCCCACCCCGTGACAATGCCGTCCATCCCCTTGGCCCAGATGGCGACTTCCTCGGGCGGGAGTTCGGTGCCGGTGTCGTTGATGGTCACGTCGAACTTCGAGAGCATGTCCTCGAACACTTCGGGCTCGAACACTCTATCCGTGTGGCCCGGCATCGGCACGTAAAGCACCTTCGGCTTGCTCATGCGAAACACTCCTTGTGGGACGGCTGAGAGAAACTACGACAAACCACCAAGGACACCAAGGTCACCAAGAACGGCAAGCACTGATTACACGACCATTCGCTTGATGCCGTTGCGGAATCTTGTCACGTTGAAGTTGATCAGGTACCCAAGACGAATGCCGGAGAGCTTGAGGTACGTCAGCAACTGTGCCTGGTGAATTCCGAGAATCTCCTCGACCGCCTTCAGTTCCACGACGATACGCCGATCGACCAAAACGTCCACTCGAAAACCCGCGTCGATCTGCGCGCCATCGTAGGTGACAGGCATCGCCACTTGCGTCTCGACTGGGATGCCTCGTTTGGTCAGTTCGTGCGCCAGGCATGCTTCATACACGGACTCAAGCAATCCTGGGCCGAGGTTCGCGAGAACCGTGTAGGCCGCATCCACGACTTCCTTGCCCAGCCGATCCAGTTCAGGGGGAATCGGATCGTGCTGGGGGCCGCGCTGCGGTGGTTCATGCCTGTAGACCATCCTCTGCCTTTCTTGGTGACCTTCGTGGCCTTGGTGGTTCAGGTCGTGCCGTTGCCGTCAGTCCGTGTAGATCTCCCCATCCTGCCACTGACGCCACGTCGTCTCGTACCACGAGTCGTCCTCGGGCATCGGCCGAACCGCGACGGCCTCGATGTCGATGCTGCCGTCGTCGATGACGCTAGTCTCCAGGATTTCGCTCCGCATCGATTCGTCCTCGCTGCGGTGCTGGAGTTCTTTGCCGCGCGGCGAATCAACCCACATGTCGCCTTCACCGTCGAGCACGACATATGCGCCGCGGCTGCCGCCGCCCTCATTCAGCAGGGCTGCGATGGTCTCCAGGAAACAGAGCTGCGTAAGGCAGAGGTGCTCGTTCTGAACGCCGGTTGTGAGGTCGGCGGCGCTCTTCACGCGCGCGCCGTTAGCCTTCACGTCCGCCCACTGCGCGCGCGCCTCCGCGAGAGCTTCGGCCGCGCCCGCCACGCTGCGGACGTACCCCGCGTGACGCGTCATCCGCTCCTGGATGTCCTTCCGGAGCGTGTCGGAATCGATACCGTCCGAGCCGCTGACCATCACCTTCAGACGGGCCAG
>CAZKUN010000041.1:43047-49206 GCA_964555935.1 uncultured Armatimonadia bacterium
TTCGCGCTCGATCTGCGGCGCGGCGAGGGAGACAAACTGCCCTCGCTCCAGGGGCTTGGCATTGTACACGTTGGCGATGTACGTCGCGGCGCGCATCCCGCCGACCTGACCGGAGTTCAACGCGCTCCCGCCCGGTCTCACGCCATGGCTGCCATTCAGCTCGCCGATCGGGAAGAGGTGCTTGATGTTGCTCTCCCACCAGATGCTCCCGCGCAAACCACCGTTGCAGTGCTGCGAGCAGACGGCGATCTCAAGCGGATCCTTCAGGTCGACGCCCTGCTCGGTGTAGAGGTCGATGCTCGGCTGATTCATGTGCGCGAGACGCTCGTACGGCGTGTCCTGCAACGCGCCGGACCGCTGGAGGTAGGTGACAGCCTCTTCCTCCATGCCCTCAATGGTGAACGGCTCGAGCCCGCCCTCGGCTACCGGGTCGCGCATGAAGTCCATGTAGACCCGGCGGCCGGCCTGGCGCTCGTTGTAGACCGCAATGTCGACGAGCGATGATCCGTAGTCCTGCAGGCGCGAGGCGTGGAACGGCCACTGATAGCCCTTCAGGAAGATGTTGGTCGCCTCGCGGCTCATCGTCTCGTGGTACTGATTCAGAAAGTTGTAGCGATTGCCGGCGTCGTCCTCGCTGAAGTAAGCCGGGATGACCTGCTGGTACGTGCCCGATAGATTCCAGCGGTAACCAGTCGACGCGAGGCCGAACTGCGATTCGCTGAGGTTGTTCGCAACCGCGCCGATCTCAAGCGCGATGCCATGGTTGCCAATCTGACCATGTGGATAGACGCTCTCGGCGTAGAGTTCGCCCGGACCGCCCGTGCCCATCACCACGTTCTCGGCATTGAATACCACCAGCCCAAAGCCATCGGCCTCAACGCGTGACTTGTCGATCGCGACCGCGCCGACCACGCGCTTGCCTTCGCCGCTGCCGGCGGTGATGAGCGAGATGATCTCGTGCTTGTCGAAGATCGCCGTGCCTTGCCGGCGGACCTGGATCAGGGATTTTTCGAACATGAACATCGACGTCTTCGGGCCCGCCGATGTTGCGCGCTGGCGCGGATCGTGGTCGGTCTTGTAGCCGACATACGCGCCGTACTTGTTGTAGGGGAAGGGGACGCCGTTTCGGCAGAGGTGGAAGAACTCGGGCGCGGATCCAAGGGCTTCGACGTAGCCGATGTCGCCATGGCACATGCCGCCGTTGAAGAGCGCCTGCGCGAACTCCAGCGGGCTGTCGGGCGTGTCGCCGAAGATGCCGATCTTATAGTACGTCTGCTTGTCCGAACCCGAGTTGTTGCTCGTCCCGCCGCCAAGGTTGTCGGTGGCGATTGCGATGTCGCGCATGCCGAGGTCAAACAGATGCTCGGCGCAGTTCAGCGAAGCGGCGCCGCTGCCGATGATGAGCGTCTGGACGGTCAGAACCGGGGCGACAGTGCCGTCGGCGAGGGTGATTGTGGATCTGGCTGGCATGGTGAATTCCCCTTGGGACAGGATGCGGGATGCGGCCACTGGAGCGCGGACGATTACGGGATGAGCACGGCCTTGATGGCTTCCTTGCTGGCCATGACTTCGAGGGCCTGCGTGGCCTCGGACAACGGAAAGCGGTGCGTGACGAGTTTCTCGAACGGGTACCGGCCGCTCAACACGAGGCGGATCGACTGGTACAGGTGCTGCGTGTCGCTGACCCAGACGCCCTGCAGGCTCACGTTCTTGCGGGCAATCTGCTCGAACAGCGAGATCGGCACCTCACCGACGGGCGTCGCGATGCCGGGGATCGAGTACGTGCCATACGGCGCGACCAAGTTGATGCTCTGGCCGACAACCGGAGCGAATCCCGTGCAATCGATGATCGAGTTGGCGCCCAGGCCGTGCGTCCGCTCCATCACGAACGCCTCGACCTCGTCGGGACCCATCGCATCAACGACGAGCGTCCCCGTCGCGCCAAACTCCATGGCGAGATCCAATCGGGCCTTGTCGGCCGACATTCCGGTGACGTAGACCTCGCTCGCCCCCGCCTCGATGGCCATCACCATGCTGAAGATGCCGACCGGGCCCGGGCCCAGGATCATGACCGTGTCGCCCCGGTTCACGTTCGAGAGCTGCACCGCGTGCGCCGCCGTCGCGCCCGAGCATGTCGCCGGGACGAGCACCGCGGGGTCGATATCGTCGTCGATGCGGATCATGTGGCAGCGATCGCGCAGGTGCAGATACTCGCCGTAGCACCCGTTGAAGTACGGGGCCTCAGAGCACCCGAGCGAGATGCCGTATGTCTTCCGGTGCGGGCACAAGGCGGGTTGCTTCTTGATCACGCAGTAGGCGCACTGGCCACACATCAGCCCGCGCTCCCAGACGACGAGATCGCCCTCCTTCAACTCCCGCCCGAAGACATCGAGCTTCGTGCCGTTCGTGGCGGCAATTGTGCCGACGCCCTCATGGCCGAGGATCATCGGCAGCGGCGTCCGAGGATCGTTGCCATGCCACATGTGCACGTCCGAGCCGCAGACGCCCGCGACGCTGACTTTGGCCAGCACTTCGCCCGGCGCGAGATCCTGCACATCGAATTCGTGCTCCACTAGCGGCTCGTTGAACTTCTCAAGGACGATTGCTTTGCCGGTCATGAGTGGCCTCTGTTTGGGACGACGGTGACAGGCGAGACGCCTGTCCTACGCGGGATCATTGAGTACGAAACGTTCCACGACATGAGCGATGCCGCCATCATCGGCGGATGGCGCGATGTAGTCGGCAACGCTCTTCACGGAGCCTCTGGCATTCTCCACCGCGACTCCGAGTCCTGCGTATTCGAGCATGCTGATGTCGGCTGGCGCATCGCCCATGCCGATGACCTCATCTGGCGAGACGCCAAGCGATGACGCAACGCGATCAAGCGCGGCGCCCTTGGTCGCGCCATGAGCGGTCAACTCAAGCAACCAACTGTCATGCTGCAGCGCCGGCGCGACTCGCGGAGCCGTAAAGCCGTCGCAGTCGCCGAGTCGATCCGCGAGGCCTGCGAGCTGCTCCTCGCTTCCCCATCCCAGGACGGCCACATGGTCGCGGCTGAGCGCGTCGGCGATGGAGTCGACGCATACGGAGCGATCGGGGTACATGTCCACCCACGCGGCGAGCGGCGGCGTGGGCTGAGCGACGTAGACACGGTCACCGGCTCGGGGATCCTCGTACGCCATCACGCCGATGCCATCCGGCTCGGCCTCGGCGAACCGACGGCTAAGAACGGCGGGATCCATCAGCAGCACCTCAGTCGGCTCGCGGTGGAGATTCTCGTATGTGGTTGAGCCGTTGAAGACGATGTGCGGCCCCGAAATTGGCTGGAGTTCCTCCCAGACAGGCAACGTGCTCAGCCGACCGCGCGCTGTGCAGATCACGACGCGACATCCCGCGGCTTCCGCAGCGTGCAATGCGCTCAGGTTCGTCTCCGTAACGTTACCCAGAGAGTCCAGAAACGTATTGTCAAGATCGATGGCGAGTATTCGGTAGGGCATCAATGGCTCCCATGCGGCGGAGACAGGCTATTCCCTGCCCGGCCGCCTTGGCCCTCTGCGGTTCACGACCCTTGACGCCGGGTGCGGCGCGCTGTAAGGTCATGCTTCGTGCGGCGGGGATGGCAACACAGCAGGACGTGAGGAGAGCACTGTGAAGGGCACGGTCACCGAGAGAATCATCCGGGAGCACCTCGTCGAGGGCGAGCTGACGCCGGGGCAGGAAATCGGCATCCGGCTCGACCAGACGCTGACCCAGGACGCAACCGGCACCATGGCTTACCTGCAGTTTGAGGCCATCGGCGTGCCGAGGGTCAAGACGGAACTCTCGGTCAGTTACATCGACCACAACACGCTCCAGGTCGGCTTCGAGAATGCAGACGATCACCTCTACCTGGCGGGCGTCGCGAAGAAGCACGGCATCTACCTCAGCCGCGCGGGCAACGGCATCTGTCACCAAGTCCACCTCGAGCGTTTCGCCGCTCCGGGCAAGACGCTGGTGGGCTCTGACAGTCACACGCCGACGGCCGGCGGAGTTGGGAGCCTCGCGGTCGGCGTCGGAGGTCTCGACGTGGCCGCGGCGATGGCGGGAAGCCCGCTCTACGTTGCGTGCCCGAAGGTCCGGCGCGTGGGGCTAACCGGCGCGCTGCCCGCGTGGGTCGCTGCGAAGGATATCATTCTCGAAATCCTGCGCCGCCTCACCGTCGCCGGAGGCGTGGGGTGGGTCATGGAATACGGCGGCCCGGGCGTCGAAACGCTCACCGTCCCGCAGCGCGCGACGATCACGAACATGGGCGCCGAACTCGGCGCGACAACATCCATCTTCCCCAGCGACGAGGTGACGAAGGCCTGGCTCGTCGGCCAGGAGCGCGGCGAGCAGTGGGTGGAGATCGCAGCCGACGCCGCGGCGGAGTACGAGGACGTGCTAGAGACCAACCTCAGCGAGCTGGAGCCGATGATCGCCCAGCCGCACATGCCCGATCGCGTGGTTACCGTCCGCGAACTCGCCGGCACGCCAGTCGGTCAGGTCGGGATTGGGAGCTGCACGAATTCATCCTACGTCGATCTCATGACCGCCGCCGAGATGGTGAAGGGCAAGGTCGTCCCGCCCGAGATGAGCTTCGTCGTCGCGCCAGGCTCTCGTCAGGTGCTCTCGACGATCTCCGGGAACGGCGGTCTGACGAGCCTGATCGACGCGGGCGCGCGCATCCTGGAGAGCGCTTGCGGGCCCTGCCTGGGCATCGGGCAGTCCCCCGCGTCCGGAGCAGCGACCGTCCGCAGCTTCAACCGTAACTTCGAGGGCCGCTCCGGCACGCAAGACGCCAGCGTCTTTCTGGCCAGCGTCGAGACATGTGTGGCGGCAGCTCTCACGGGCAGAATCACCGACCCCCGCGAACTGGGCGAGGCGCCGGAGGTCTCCCTGCCTGAGCATTTCCGCGTAGACGATGCGATGATCGTGCCGCCGGCAACGGATGGCTCGACGATTGACGTCATCCGCGGCCCAAACATCAAGCCCGTGCCCCTCGCCGAGCCGCCGGCCGACGAGCTTGACCTAACCGTGCTGATTCACCTGGGCGACAACATCACCACCGACGACATCCTCCCGGCGGGAGCGAAGCTCCTGCCATTGCGCTCGAACATCCCCGCCTACGCCGAGCATGTCCTCAGCCACATCGACCCCGAGTTCTCCAACCGCGCGAAGGCCGCCGGTGGCGGAGTGATCGTCGGCGGATCGAACTACGGGCAGGGCTCCAGCCGAGAGCACGCCGCTCTGGCGCCCATGTACCTGAACGTGAAGGCGGTGTTGGTAGAATCGTTCGCCCGGATCCACCGCTCCAACCTCATCAACTTCGGCATCGTGCCACTCGTGGCCGGCAAGGCAGTCATCGACGCGCTGGAGCAGGGGAAGTCGGCGCGTGTTTCCGGCATTCACTCAGCGCTGGAGACGCCGGGCGGAGGGACCGTTGATGTGTCTGTCAACGGCTCAGACGGGATGCAGGCGACGCTCGAACTAACAGAGCGCGAGGCGCGGATCCTGAAGGCGGGCGGTCTGCTCAGCGAACTCCGCGCGCACCAAGGCGCGTAACCGAACAGAAGGTCGCATCCGAGCATCAGGCGAAGGCTTGGCACCGCGTGGACAGGCCATGCGTTGCGCCACTCAGAGGAACAGCAGCAACATGACATCGAATTGGTACTTGGTATTGATGTTCGTACTCGTCGTAGTCGGCATCGCGCTCGGACTTGGGTTGGCCTTCACGATCAACCAGGTCACCGACGGCGCGGTTATGGAGTTCGGTGGAGGCCTGGGAACGATCGTGGTCCTGTTCGGCTCATGCACGTTAGGCGTCATGGCCATGTACTTCATCGGCTCGCAGATCGACAAGTTCGTCCGCGGTCGCCAGTCGGGGCCGGAAGCGAAGACCTACGACCAGAAGGTCCGCGTAGCGCGCAAGACGCGCAAGAAGAAATAGCCAGTCCGTCAGCCGAAGACCCAGTTCGGCCGAGCAAGGGGCACCCCGTGATCGCGAACCGACCGGAGCTGGACCCAATCGCCGAGAACGCGCGCGAGTATCTCGATCGCATCGACGGAGCGCGTGAGAAGGCTCTCGATGCGTCGCGGCAGATCATCCGAGCCGCGTCGACGATCATCAAGCACGTCCACCGC
>CAZKUN010000042.1:0-297 GCA_964555935.1 uncultured Armatimonadia bacterium
GCGCGTCGTACGCCATCGCCAGGTACAACCGGCTCTCGGGATCGCTCGGGTTCCTCTTGGCGAAGTCCGCGCACAACTCAGCCGCGCGGTGGGCGTCGCCCGTCTGGAGCAACGCCTCAGCAAGCCTCACCGCCGCGTCGCCGCCGTGGTTCGGCTTCTTCGAGACCACGTATTCAAGGTGCGGGACTGCCTCGGCGGTCTTCCCGAGCTTCATCTGCGTGATGGCGAGGTGGTATTGGGCGTCGGTACGGACAGGGTCGATCCGCACTGATTCTGTCAGTTCCTCCAGCGCCAGTT
>CAZKUN010000042.1:307-48068 GCA_964555935.1 uncultured Armatimonadia bacterium
GTTCGTAGTTGCGCCTGCGGTAGTAGATCACGCCCAGACCGTGGCGCGACTTCGCGTCGAGCGGATTCGCCTTCCGTAGCTCCAGCTCTTTCGCGAGCTGCTTGCGGTCCTTGAATCCTGACATCATCCCCACGAGGCGGTTGTTGAATCGCTCCAGGAACGTCCATCTCCAGAACCACCCGGCGCGGCAGCCCCACAGCCCCAGCATCGATCCCAGGAAAAGCAGCCAGCAGCACGATCCGATCAGGTTGGTGAATGCGCCCAGGATGCCGAGTCCAGGCGACTCGTATTCCTCCATGAGCCGGGACTCAATGGCCTCGACGCGCTCTGAGGCAAGCGTGGCGTGGTGCGTGGTCGGGTAGTTCTCAGCGATCGTCAAGTAGATGCCATAGGCGCCATATAGATCCCCGTCTTGCTCCTTCGTCCGGGCCTTGTCGTATAGGTCTTGCGCCGCCTTGGCCTCATCCGTCTCGGCGACCACCGGATCGTCGGCCACCTCGCCCGCATCCGGCTCTTGGCATGGGGCCGCGCCTCCCGCCAGCGCCAGCGCCACGAGAACCAGCCCAAACCTCCCCCATCCACCTCGCTTGCTTCCTGACGTGGCCATCACGAGTCGTCCCTCCTGATGTAAGCCCTCTCCGACAGCATCCATCGGCCGCGTAGCGACGGGCTTCCAGCCCCCTCCGACCTCACCTCTCACATCATCTTGCTCCCAACCCCTGTAAGAGGAGCTTCAACTCCGACGCCGTATGTTTCTCTGAACGCCCATCCTCTCCTGCCACGCGACGGCATCGCCTCACGCCATGTCGTTGCCACACCCGGACGAGAATCTTTCCTGAACGCTTGACGCCGCAGAGACGCTTTGCTATACTTCGCCATACAACTGGAAATGGACGTACTGCCACCTCGGCGATATCGCCCGTCGAGTTCGTCGGCTCAACACAGCAATTCGCTGGCACCGGATGTCTCGGACCAGCATTCGCGGCAACAATCACAGCATGGGCCCCAAGGCCCCCCCCCCGCCCTCGAGCCGTTCGGGCGGGTCGATAAACCAGGAGGCGAACCCCATGTCCCGACCCGGCGCCGTCCGGTCGCGCGTGGCGGTTTTCGTATTCATCGCGCTTTGCACCTCGCTCGTCACCCCTGTCATCTCAGCACCTGTTCAGCCTGGCAACATGGATGCGCGCGTGCGCATTGCCGTCGGTGATTGCGCCGACGGTACTAACGGCGTGCTCCCGGGCTTGTCAGATTCGCTGAAGATGTCGCTCACCCGGTCGCTAGCTAACGAGGAAGGAGTGCGTCTCGTCGGCCACGATGTGGGCGAGCCCGATCGCGTGCTGACGGCAAGGGTAGTGACCATCGCCGTCGATTAAGGACCGTCCCTCCGAGGTGCAGGTTGTGGCCGAGGTCCGGGACGCGGAGACGAATGAGGTCACCTATCGCGCCACGGCGGACGGCGCCGGCGTTCCGCGCCCCGGTGAGGGCCAAGTCGCGCGTGCAGAGCGCGCCCTCGACGCCGCGGCCGCGGCAATCGTGACCCAGGTCGTCCGCGCCGAGGCGACCAAAGCCCGCGTGATGGGGTCGCCGAAGCCTGGCGTCCTCATCATTGACAGGGGCAGTCGTGACGGCCTCATCGCTGGTACTGAGCTGGACATCATTCACCGCGGCCGGCGCATCGGCAGCGTCCGCGTCGACAACGTGAAGGAAGCAACCTCCACCGGTAGGGTCTTCGACATGCTCGCGGGGGCGAGCGTCGACGCCGGCGACGAACTCCGAGTCGTGTCGATTCCGTCCGCACCCGATAAGGTCAAAACGAGGAAGAAGAAAAGCAGCAACAAGACGGCCAAGATCATTGGCGCCGTGTTGGTTGTTGGCTTGCTTGTCGCCCTCCTGTCCGGCGGCGGCGGTGGCGGAGGCGGAGGCACTGGCACGATCACAGCCGTCCCGACCGATACATCCATCCCGGCTGATGGCGTTAGCTCGACCAACATCACGGTGACCCTAGCCGATCGCAAGGGCAATCCGTTCCCAGACGGCACCCCTGTAGAATTCCGGACCGACCTCGGCCTCATCGCTCCGGGGCGCGTGGATCTCGCCACTGGCGTGGCCCAGGCAACGCTCGTCGCCAGCACGACGCCCGGCAGAGCCACTGTCACGGTCATCGCCAAGGGCAATCGCACGACAACTACTGTCGACTTTATCCAGGCCGCCGGCGGCGTCACGGTCACAACGCTCACCGTCCTGTCCGCCGACGCCGAACTCCCGGCCGACGGGCTCAGCACAACCAAGATCACCGCGATCGCCGGTGACCCGACCAACAATGCCGTGCCCGATGGCACCGAGGTGACGTTCTCCACGTCGCTCGGGTTGGTCTCGCCCGCCGTTGGCGTCACCGACGCCGGCGTCGTCGAAGCCGAACTCCGAAGCGGGACCACCGATGGCGCGGCTACTGTCACCGTGACCTCCGGCGGCGTGACCCGCACGGTCGTCGTCGACTTCGTGCCCTCAGGCACCGGCGGCACCAAGACGCTCTTCCTGACCCGCTCATCCGACAAGATACCCGCCGATGGTCTGAGCACGGTTCAGATCACCGCGACAGTCAAGAACGCCAGCAACAATCCCGTGAAGGACGGCACGCCTGTCAACTTCACCGGGACCGCCGGCACCATCTTCCCCGCGCGCGCCGCAACGACCAACGGCGTCGCCAACGCGACGCTCCGCGCCGATCCCGCGCCTGGCCAGGCGACCGTAACCGCTAAGGTCGGCAGCACCACCGCCACGGTTACCGTCGCGTTTGTCGATAGCGGCGGCGGGGCGATCTCATCCATCTTCGTGACGCGCACTCCCGCCGAGATTCCCGGCGACGGCACCAGCACGGCGACAGTCATTGCTACCGTCCGCGATCCCAACAATAACCCGGTCGCCGACGGGACGCAGGTCGTCTTCACCACGAGCCGCGGCATCATCTCGCCGAGCATCTCGCAGACGACCGGCGGAACGGCCGAAGCGGAAATCCGCAGCGAGCCCACATCGACGGATACGACCGCGACGATCACGGTTGTTGCGGGCACCCAACAGGCCATAACGACGGTCAAGTTCACCGGAACCGGCAGCGGCCCAACGCGGATCTCGGTAACCGCCGACCGAACGAATATCCCGGCCGACGGCACGTCGACCTCGGCGTTGCGCGCGCTCCTGCTCGATCCGTCCGGACAGCCGATCCCGGCGACCAGCCTCACGCTCAGCGCGACGTCGGGCATGCTTAGCACCAATGGCGGCGCGACGTATGCAGCCACCGTCACCGGCACCACTGACGCCCTGGGCGTCGTCAACGCGCTTCTGCAGAGCACCGCCGCTCCGAACACGTCAACCGTCACCGTGGCGGCGCCGACAGTCACGACCGACACGGCCGCTGTGACGATATCGTTCACCGCACTCGTCATCACGTCCGTAACGGCTGACCCCGCCAGCGTGCCCGTCGGCGGGAACAATAGTTCCACCGTCACAGCCACGGTTGTCGATACCGCCGGCAATCCCGCGCCTGACGGCACGGTGGTCAAGTTCTCGCTGGTCAACCAGGCCGTGTTGCCGGCCGCCACGATTACGAACTCCGCCTCCACTGCCGGCGGTCTCGCGACGGCGGTCTTCCGCAGCGGCACCAACGTCGGCACGGCGCAGATTCGCGTTGAGGTCGTGAGTTCGGGCGCCGTCAACGACCAGACCATCATCGGCATCACCGCCGGACCGGCCGCCCTCATCACCGCCGGGGCGAGCCGCTTCGTCACCTCGGCTCGCACGGTCTCGCCGGGCAGTCCGGTAGTCATCACGGCGCTTGTCTCCGACCAATTCGACAACCCGGTCGAGGACGCAACCGCCGTGCGCTTCGATGTGACGCCCGATCAGGGCGCCGTCATCACGGGCACGTCGACAACCTCGGGCGGGTTCGCCTCGGCCAACCTGTTCCCGACCGGCTTCGTCGGCGACGTGCAGGTCACCGTATCGACGACCGGCGCCGGCGGCGTCACCGTCGACAACAGCGCCAGCCCGGTCTCGATCCACATGGGTGGCGCGCCGGTCACGGTAACGATCATCTCCCCGAGCGCGGCGGCGACATCGCCCGCGACTCCGTTCACGCTCTTCCATGACGCCGACCAGACGATCGTCGTGCAGCTCATCGACATCTCGGGCGGCCCGGCCGACCCGAACGCCCAGGTCACGTTCCAGGCCAGCCGCGGCGTCGTCTCGCCGGACCCGGCGGATATCACCGCGCCGCTGGCGGGCACCGCAACCGCGGCGCTTCAGTCGGATCAACCCAGCCTGCTGGGAACAACCGAGACGCTCGTAGCCGTATCCGAAGGAGTTTCGTCGGCGCCACTGCACTACGTCGTGGAGATTAACCCGGCGCCATAATGACCGAACTGCGCCATCACGACGACGTGTTGGTAGTGGGGCCGCACAAGGCGGGGTAACCGGAGCGTAGGTCCCTCCCGCGCTCCGGGGAAACCAGAGACGGGCGAGGTCAGGGGCGCTGACTCGCCCGTCTCGTCTGTTTTCTGAACGGGCCGTATAGGGGTCGTAGACAAGTAGTTGGGACAGACACGGCCGATCTGTTTGCGCCGACCTCCTTCGTAGAGACCCCTGCCAGCCTAATTCCGGAAACGACATCGGGGACAGGCCGAAGCCTGTCCCCGATGTGTTGCGTGATGGCCCGATCGTCGATTAAAACAGCGGCACGGGCTGGCCGCCGAGTTCGGCGGACTTGATCGCGGCGACGATGAAGGCGACGAGTTCGATCGACTCCTCGATGTCGATGGGAGCCTCTTTGGTCCCGAACATGCCGATCATCTTCTTGAGCAACTCGCGGTAGATATACGCGGCGTTGATGGACGAGTTGACCACGCCCTCCTCGCCCCACGCGCTGAAGCCGTAGGCGTGGGCGCCCGAGCGCGTGCCCCTCATGCTGGCGACGCGGCCGTCGGACCACTTGCCGACGGAGACCTCCGCGCCCTCGGTGAAGGTGCAACTGACCGATTCGCAGCCCGGTCCCATGAGGGCAAACAGCGGCTCGACGCCGTGGATGCCGTAGTGGAACAGGCCGGGATTCTGGTCGTGGATGGACGACGGACTGTAGGCGTGGCACCCAACGACCGGACCAATACTACCCTCGACGACCTCGACGACCTCCGGAGCATAGCGGAGAGACGAGGAGGACATGAGGGCCGTGTTGTTGGCGGCGGCGAGGTCGGCCATCGCCCTGGCGTGCTCGACCGTGCAAGCGAAGGGCTTGTCGACGAAGCAGGGGATGCCGGCTTTCAGGAACGGCGTCACGCGATCGAGATGAACGAAGCCGCCCTGGGACTCGACGCAGACGGCGTCGACCTTGCCCAGAAGATCCTCGGGCGTGTCGACGATATCGATGCCGAAGCTCTTGAGCTTCTCAACGTACTCGTCGAGAGTTTCCTGAGGCGTGATCTTGCTGGTGCCCGGCACAGCGGCGACGACGTTCGCGCCATCGACCCACTGCTCTTCGTCGATCTCAACGTGGTTCATGCGCATGCTGAACTGCACAACGTGGGAAGTATCGCAGTCTACGAGTCCTACCTTGATCAAGGGAATGCCCCCTCTTTCGCGCTTGGCGTATACCGACCGTCGGGTGGGAGTTCGTTCGGGGAGGAGGGATTCCTCCCAGTGAGTTACGAGGAACTATCGGCGTCCGGGCAGGGCGGGGGCGTCGGGGAGGTCAGCGAGCAATTCAAGGGCGTTGGGGATCGCCGGCGCGAGCGTGAGAATGGCCGCGTTGCGCTCGTCTGGGCGGAGCTTGGAGACGTAGTCTTTCGCATGATTCACGGCGGCATCGAGTTCGCCGGCCCTCGCGACCGCGCAGATCGCCGGCGCGACCCAACCCATCTGCGTGCGGCACGGGCGAAGCTGGAACTGCGCGAGTCCGTAGCCGATCCACCGACTCGCCCTCTCGGTATCTCCCTCGGCGAGGAATCCGTTGACCACCTGTCCGAGATGCCCGGCGTCGAGCGGGCGCATTGCCATGACGGCGCGTTGCATCCGGCGCGCGTCGTCGGAGTACTCGCCCCCCACGTGCTGCTGGAGGAGCATGACGCCGTATAACGCGTCCGGATCACGATCCATCATGAGCCCCTCGATCGCGTGGATCTTCTGGTGGACGCCCTCGGTGCCGGCGGCTTCAGTGGGGAGGTCGGCGTCGGGTCCACGTGGACCGAAGGTCTCCGCGGACAGCCCGTCGAGCGTTTCATCGAGCAACTCCGGAAGCAACTCAAGCTGGTAGCCGCGCGCGACCGCGAGAGCGATCTGGATGCGGTCTATGTGGACCGACGTGCCCGAGCGCCCGCGGACGTGCTCGCGCAGCCGCAATGCGGATGGCACGTACTCGTCCAGCTTGTTTTGCAGCATCCCGGTCCACATCCGAGCGGCCTCGCCTAGACGGGTCTCGGGTTCCAGCGTGAACGCCGCCTCGCCATAGCGCGTGTCAGCCGCGAAGATGCCAAAGGCGGCGTGGAGGAGCATCCACGGCCGGGCGTTGTGGGGCGATTCATGCACGAGGTCGAGGAGGTACTCCTGGAGCCTGGGGAGCTGCCAGGCCAGCCCGAGTCGCAACTCGTCTATGGCTCCGTGCCAGTGCCAAATGCGTTGGAGAAGCACCTCGGCGCGTGCCTCGGCGAGCGCGAGCAGGCGGCCCATGCACTCGCGGCAGCCGAAAAGGTGGTCATACACTTGCTCGACGGATTCCAAGTCGAGTTGACCGGCGAGGAACGGCGCGAGTAGGTGGTCGCACTCGTCGCAGCTTTCGAGTTCCGCGTACCACTCGCGGAAGAGGTCGCGGGCCATCTGCAGCCGGCCCTTCGCGGTGGAGGGGGTTATCCCAAGTTCGTCAGCGATCTCTTCGTAAGAGCAACCGTGGAAGTGGCGCAGTTCCAACACGCGACGCAGTCGTGAGGGGAGGCGACTGAGGGCATCTCGGGTGCGGTTTTCTGTAACGGTGCCCCAAAAACCGTCTTCGGTTGCCGGTCCCGGCGGCCCGGGCGGATGGCCCACCTCAGCTCCAGTGATGCCATCCACCACATCGATCATCACGTCCGCCCGACGCCGCCGGGACCGGTGTCCTTCATTCCGGGCAATAGTGGCCAACCACTGAGGAAACCGCTCCACCTCCTTCAGCCCCTCAACGTGCTTAAGGGCCTGCACCAGAGCTTCCTGAGCGGCGTCCTGTGCCACCTCTCGATCACCACACGTTCTCATTGCCTGGTCCACTGCCAGAGGACGGAAGGCGCGAATGATCTGCGCTGTCGCCTCTCTGTCACCCGACAGGTGCCGGCGAATTAGCTGCTCGACATCGGCCAATTTGCTGCTCCTGTAATATATAGAGTGTTTGAGACCCCCGAAACGGAAAATCGGGGGCGAAGTTTTTTTCGAGCGGCCTCGTGGCGCGCCTTCAGCGGGCGCCAGATTCGGCTGTAATCGCGACGATGAATGGGTTGCAGGCCATCCAGTATCCTTCGACGTCAAGGCTCGCCAACCGTTTCGCGGGGTGAGGATTATCCCAGCGGTGATGGTAGAGAAGGCAGTTGATGTCCCAGCGGCGCGTCCCTGGGTTGTTGCCGATCCAGGCGACGTCGCATGAGGCGCCGTGCTCCTCGCCGTCGCCCCACCATGAGCCGATGTTGATGCCGGCGACGAACTGCTGGACTGCAGCCGTGCCGTCGGCGTAGTGAGCAATGTAGCGGCCGATGGGAGTGCCCGTGGGGGCGTTCCAGCCGGCGGCCTGGAGGAAGTGCAGGGCTCGCACATCATCGAGATCGACGCGGATGCCCTCGGCCTTGACGAGACGGGATACCTCGCGGGTGCGGCTGGCGAAGACGAGGCAGCTCGTGAGGTGGACGGCGGGGTCGGGAATGTGGTACGGGATGCCGGCGAAGGTAACGTCGCCGACGGGCAGCTCGCGGAGATCGTTGCCGGCGGAGCCGAAGAACTTGCGTTTGGCCCCCGTGTCCGCGACCTCGACGGCGATGGAACTCGAGCCGGTCTGAATGGCGCTGAGCTTCATTTCGCCATCGGCGAGGACGCTCATCGGGCCGAAGTGGAAATGCGCGTCGCCCATGGTGACAGCAACGCGATAGGCACCATCGGGGATGTCGATCCCGAAGGCGTGAGGCGCGTTTGATGCGCGGTCGAGAGTGAAGTCACGGCGCAAGGCGTCGGCGTTTGATGTCTCGCGGTCTCGGCTGTCGAGTCCGGTGAGGTCGAGCCAGCCGAAGCCGTGTTCGGGCGAGTAGGTCATGTCGGCGGCGACCCGCTCGAAGCCATCGGCGACGGGTTCGTCGCCGAAGTCGAAGCGGCGGATGGGAGTGTCTCCGGGCGCTGTGATCTCAAGCCCGTTGACGACCCAGAAGGGGCCCGCGGCGTTGGCGTTGTCGGCCTGAAATGTGAGTTCGAGAGAACCGCCCCGGACATCGACATCGAAGGCCTGGGTCACGAACTGAGCCAGGCCGCTGACCTTGGGATCCTCGACGAGACTGCGGTTGGCGTGCATTGAGAGATCGAGGGCGTGGTACCCGTCGCCGAGGTTGATGGGCTCAAGCGCCGAGTCAGTCGGGACGGAGGTCACCTCGCCCTGGAGAGGGTAGGGCGCGCCAGGCGGAGGCGTGTCGGCGGGGACGGGCATCTGGCCGCGCAGGTCGGCGTGCCATGTGGCAACCGTGGCGGTGCGACCGGCAAGCCACACTTGGACCTCGGCGGGTTGGAGCGAGGCGCGGAATGAGCCACGCTTGAGCTTGACTGGATCAGCCAACTCGGGCACGGCGCGGACAGCGGACCAGCCCGATGGGACATCGGTCAGCTCGACGCGCGCATCGTGCGGATGGTTGTAGAGATCGATCAGTACGAGCAGCCTCCCCTCAGGGAGTTCCCGGGCGCTGACCAGGACATCGGTCGCGACCTGGCCCCTCTCGCGAATTACCGCCGGCGGCTGAATGTCGGCCAGTTCCAGGAGGTATGCAAGGAAACTGCCTGGCGCCAGTTGGCGCTGAGCGGCAACGCTACGCACGGCATCCGTCGCGCGCCCCTCCCAGCCCTCAAGCATCGGCGAGATGTCCGCGAACTCGGCCGCCTGGTAGACGCACCAGCCCGCACCGTGGCGACGAGCAGTGACGGCCGGTTGCCCGTCTAACGTAGCGATGACGTCGGCGTCGCGGACGGCGAGTTCCTCGACCAGCACGGCGGCGGGCCGATCCGCCAGCGCGAACGTGCTAGATGTGGCGACGCCGATGAGAGGCTCGGACAGTTCCTTTGCGGTGATACCGGCGACATCGTTCAGCGGCGGCGCGGGGACAGCATCGTGGGGCGCGTCCGTCTCATCGGTCTGGAAGGAGCCGGGCATGAGCCAGAGAACGCCGCCGCGTTCGACGAAGTCGGCGAGGCGGACTGCGATGCTCCGCCGGACGTGCCGGATGTGAGGGACGATGAGCAGCTTGGCGTCGGCGGACCGGGAGTCGAACAGCGATGGGTTGGTGATGATGTTGACCTGCCCGCCCAGGCCGCGAACGAGGAATGCCTGGAGAAGCTGCTTGATCTCGGTTTGGTGCGCGTGCGGTCGCCAGAGGTCCTCTTCGTCGAGCATGAGGATCGAGATCTCTTCGGTCAGGGGGCGGGAGGCGGACAGCGACTCCCCGAGCCCGCGCGCTTGAGCGTTGAAGTGTTCCGCCGCAGCCAGGCTTTCGCGTGGAGTGCCGTCGGGCAGGTTGAGACCCCACTCAGCGGAGCGCCAATCCCACACGTTGAGCCCCGTCGCGCCGAGGCCTTGCAGCGCCCACGCGTGGCGCGTCAGCCAATGGTGGCTCGCGTAACCGGTGAACTCGTTGTTCTGCTGAGGAGGATGCGACCCGCCCCGGGCGAGGGCGACCCACCAGAGCATGTCGGAGTAGTCGTACTCAGCAGTGAAATCCATCGTGGCGAGGTTGAAGCCGCTGCCGTCGCCGGTCATGGCCTCCCAGCGCATCGTCCGGCGCTGCCCCGGCGCGCGGACATTGTACTCGTGGGTGACAATTCGCTCGTCGCCGGCGTCGCGGAAGAGGCCGCCCGTGTCCTGGAAGAACGCAGCGACAGCCTGGGCGCGGAAGTCGTACCAGTCCCATACGGCAGCGCCATAGTTGGCGAGGGCGGCTCCGCTGAAGTCGGTCGCGCGCGTGCGAACGGCGGGCCAAACATCGTCCCACGACTCGTAGGCGGCGGGGTCGGAATTCCAGCGCTCGCCGAGTTCGTTCAGGGAAAACTCGAGCTTGAGGGCATCACGAAAGGCGGCGACGGTTGCGGCTTCGTAACCGGTGTCATTCTCGCGGTCGGGCTGGAACGGGTAGTACTCGCCGCCGAGCGCGTAGTAGAGGATGTTCTCGCTGATCTCGGGGCTATCGGCGAGGTGATTGATGAGGGCCTGGACGAAGCGGTCGCTCTCCTCGCGGTAGGCGGCGTCACACACGTAGAATCCGTCCGTGGTCTTGCCTTCGCCGTCTTCGTCGAGGTGGTACCAGCCATGTTGCGCGCGGAGCCACTCGGGCGCGGGGTGGATGATGGCGCAGAAGTTGCGGAGGCCGAGCTGCTGGGACGCCTCCACGAAATCATCGAAGGCGGTGAAGTCGAAGGCACCGTCCTCGTGCTGATCGCGCGCCCAAATCCAATAGACCTCGACCATGTTGAAGCCGGCGGCTTTGAGGGCCTCAAGGTCGGCCAAACCCGCGTCGCGGTCGCGCTTGAAGGTGTGGAAGATGGCGTGGGCGGTGGTGCCAAAGAAGGGCTGGCCATCGAGCGTCCAGATGCCGTTGTCGGCGCGGAACTCCGGCTGAACAGGAGCGGCCGGGGCGGCGACGGCAAGGCAGAGGGAGAACAGAAGCATCATGGGGAGCGAGGTTCCACGGGAGTGGAGGAGGGACCTGTAGGCGCAACGGGGCACCAGCCTCAAGGATTCTCCACTCCGCCGCCGAAACCTACTTGGCGCGCTCGTTCTTGATTCCACAACTGCTGATGGAGGCGGTCGATCCGCAGGCTTGCGGCGACCGAATTCAGGGAGCTTTGACGATGGCGAATACGATGAAGGCCGCCGTGCTGCATAAGGCGCACGATCTGCGCATGGAAGAAGTGCCCAAGCCCAGTATTCAGAATCCCGACGACGTGCTCGTGCGCATCGGGTCGATTGGCGTCTGCGGGTCAGACGTGCATTTCCTCGAGCGTGGCCGGATTGGTGACTTCGTTGTTGAGAAGCCCGTCATACTCGGACACGAGGCAGCGGGCACGGTCGAGGAAGTCGGTCCGGCGGTGACGACGCTGGAGCCCGGCGATCGCGTCTCGATCGAGCCGGGGAGGCCATGTCGCAGGTGCGAGTTCTGCCATCGCGGCGAGTATAACCTCTGCATCGACATGTACTTCCTCGCGGCGCCGCCGGTGCACGGGGCGTTCTGCGAGTACCTGGTGTGGCCGGCGGATTACCTCCACGCGCTGCCCGAGAATGTTAGCCTCGACGAGGGCGCGATGTGCGAGCCGCTGGCGGTGGGCATGTGGGCGGCCACGCGGGCGAAAGTGAAGCCCGGCGACATCGCAGCCGTGCTTGGATCGGGGCCGATTGGGCTGACATCGCTGCAGGCGGCGGCGTACTTCGGCGCGACGACGATCATCGTTACGGACTTCGTCCCGTTCCGCCTCGAGGCCGCGAAGCGAATGGGCGCGACGCATGTGATCGACCTCAACGAGGCGGATGCCGTCGAAGCGGTCATGGACATCACCGGCGGGCGCGGGGTGGATGTCGTCTTCGAGTGCGCGGGGGCGATCCCATCAACCCAGCAAGCGATTCTCATGGCCCGCAATGGCGGCAGCGTTCAGCTTGTCGGCATGCCATCGGTGGATGAGTTTGAGCTGCCGGTGTATACGATGATCGGCAAGGAGCTGAACGTCGGCGGTCTGTTCCGCTACGCGAACTGCTATGGTCCGTGCGTGGCGGGGATTGCAGCCGGGAAGGTTGACGTGAAGTCGCTGATCACGCATAGCTACTCGCTCGAGGACACGCCCGAGGCGATGGCCTTCGCGAGGGATGCGAAGGATGAGGCGTTGAAGGTGGTTGTGAATCCGGGGTAACGGCAGGGGACAGGTACGGCAACAGCGACAGGCGAGGACGCCTGTCCTACGACGGAAACGGATGACGGCGTCGGATCAGGAGATCCGACCTACGTGACGGCGAACGACGACGGCAGGGGCGCAATGAATTGCGCCCCTACGAGATAACGAGGGATGGACTCATGGACAGCGGCTGGGATCGCGCGGTTCCGTTGATCATATTCGGGCTCGTCGTGGCGGCTGTCTTCTGGTGGAGCGTCGTGCGTCCGCAGAAGAAGAAGCTCGCCAAGCACAAGGAACTCATCGAGACGATCAGCCGCGGCGATCGCGTGGTGACGGCCGGCGGTTTGCATGGTGAGGTCGTCGGACTACAGGACAAGACCTTCACGCTGGAGGTCGCGCCGGACGTGCGGATCCGGATCGAACGCCGAGCCGTGCGCCGGCGAATCGGTGATGAGGACGCGAGTGTATGAACGGCTTTCTCGCAGCGTTGACCGCAAACTCCGGGTGGCTGTCGCTGGCGGCTGTGGCCATGGCTATCGTGGCGCTGGCGTGGGCCGCCGCGCTGCAGCGGAAGGTCGGGATGGTGACGCCCGACGCGCGGCGGCTCGTGCGCGACATGGAGGGCAAGTCGTTTGATGAGGTCCTCACGGATCTGTTCGCCAACATGGAGTTCCTCGGCGGGCGGATCGGCCGGCTCGAGAACGCGGTTGATGAGGCGCACCGGCGGCTGGACGAGACCATTCAGCGCGTTGGCCTGGTCCGCTACAATGCAGAAGATGGCTTGGGCGGTGAACTGTCCTTTGCCTTGGCGCTGTTGAATGGTGAGAATACCGGCGTGCTGCTCACGAGTATCCACACCCTGAGCGAGTGTCGGATGTACCTGCGCTCGATTGAGGGTGGCCTGAGCGTTAACGAGCTGAGCGAAGAGGAGACGGCGGCGCTTGAGATCGCGCTCCACGAGCGCCGGCCGGATTCGCATCGGTCTTCGCGGCTGCGGCGAACGCGATGGCGAGAGAAGGAACGCGCTGAATCGAGCCGTAATTCTGCTGAACGGAAGCGAGGCGACGAACATGGAGAGTAACATCCTTTACCGGCCGTCTTACTCGCTGCTCCAACTCATGCTGGACGATGGCGATGCGGTCGAGGCGGAATCGGGCGCCATGGTATCGATGACGCCGAACGTGGCGATCGAGACGGCGGCCAAAGGCGGCCTGCTTGGCGGACTGAAGCGCGCCGTTCTTGGCGGCGAGAGCTTCTTCATCAACACGTTCACCTGCTCCGGCGGGCCGGGCGAGATGACGCTGGCGCCGACGCTGCCGGGCGATCTCATGCACGTTCCGCTGGCGGGCGGGTCGATGTTCGTTCAGTCGGGCTCTTACATCTGCAGCACGGATGGGATAGAGGTCGACACCTCCTGGGCGGGCGCCAAAGGGTTCTTTGGCGGCGAGGGCCTGTTCCTGCTGAAATGCACCGGCACGGGCGACCTGTTTGTCTCAAGCTATGGCGCGATTCACGAGGTGACGCTGGAGGCCGGGCAGCAGTACAAGGTCGACACGGGTCACATCGTGGCCTTCGAGGAGAGCGTGACGTATGCCGTCGAGAAGGTCGGCGGCTGGAAGTCGACCATTCTCTCGGGCGAGGGCCTCGTGTCAACGTATACGGGCCCGGGCCGAGTGTACATGCAGACGCGGAACATCGACGCGTTGGTCGCGTTCATCGCGCCGAAGTTGCCGAAGCAAGGTAGCTAGGGCGGCGCGGGCCGATGGGTAGTTCTGCACCGGCGAGGGCGCCGGTGCTGCGAGACGGGGGCAAATGAGCGAGGAACGGTCACGTCGTGGTCTGTCCGGCTTGGCCGCTTGGCGTGTATTTCTGAGTGTCATAGGGGGAACTGACCTTGAGCAAGCGCCTGATGTGCGTGTTGGGATTGCTGGCGATGGTTGCGATGTCGACGATGCTGGTGGGGTGCCCGCCGAAGGAAGTCGCGGATCCGGAGACCTCGCCGGTGGCTGGGGAGCCCGCCGATGGCCCCGCGGGGCCCGCGGACGCGGCGGACGGCGAGACGTGGACGGTGGGATTCTCGAACGCGACATGGGAAGACCCGTGGCGCGAGGTGCAGAACAAAGAAATGCAGCTCGAGGCGGATAAGCATCCGGAGATTGAGCTGATCATCGCCGACGGGCAGAACGACAACGGGAAGCAGATCGAAACGGTCGAGAGCTTCCTGGAGCAGGGGATCGACCTGCTGATTATCAGCCCGCGTGAGGCGGACGCGTTGACATCGGTTGTGAAGAAGGTCTACGACAGCGGGATCCCGGTCGTGACCATCGACCGCAACATCAACGAGCCGGCCTACACGTGCTTCATCGGCGGCGACAACAAGCGGATCGGCGCGGCGGCGGCGGAACTGGTCATCAAGCACTTCGGCGACCAGCCCGCGAAGATCGTTGAGATCGAGGGCGTGCCCGACGCGAGCGCCACGCTTGACCGCAAGGCTGGCTTTGAGGAAGCGATTGCGGACAAGGCCGACCTCGAGATCGTGTACGATCAGCCGGCCAACTACAAACGCGCCCCGGCTGTCGAGACGATGACGGCCGCTCTGACCGGCAACCAGCAGATCGATTGCGTGTACGCCCATAACGATGAGATGGCTCTCGGCGCGTACCAAGCCGCGAAGTCGGTCGGTCGCGACGGTGAGATGATCATCATCGGCATCGACGCCGTGCAGACCGAGGCGATCAAGGCGGTCATGGACGGCAACATGCACGCGACGTACTTCTACCCGACGTGTGGCAAGGACGCGATCCAAGCCGCCCTGAAGATCCTCAAGGGCGAGGATGTCGATGAGACGATCACGCTCGAAACGACCGAGATCACCGCGGAGAATGCGGAGCAGTACTACGATCCGGAGAATACGCTTGTGATACAGGGGTAACGGCAACGGGGGTAACGGCAGGGGTGAAAGCAGGGCTGACATCGGGGCTGACGACGGGGAACGGATGACGACATGAAACGGCCCGGCGGGGTGACCTGCCAGGCCGAGCCGTGACTATGGCGGGGCCGATGGCCTCCCGGCGACAGCGGCTGGCAGGCGGGTGTGGGAAGGGCTTCAACCGACCTCCGGCAAAGTGGCTTCGCAAGAATCCGACAACATGGAGCGTCTACATGCCTCAGCTTCAAGCCGGAGCCGCGCAACTCGACATCACGCCCGGACTGGGCGCGCACCTGATCGGCTACTTCACCGACCGCCTGGCAAACGATATCCTCGATCCGCTGAACGCCAAGGCCATCGTGCTCTCGTGCGGCGAGACGACTCTCGGCCTTGTGATCTGCGACCTCATCGTCGTTCCCGGCCCGGTCGTCGACGCCGCCAAGGCTCGGATCCACGAGCAGACGGGCGTGCCGCCGGAGAACGTGCTCATCGCCGGCACGCACACCCACAGCGGCCCTGCGATCATCGGCGCGCTCGGAACGCCCGAGGAGGAGGGCTACGGCGAGTGGGTCGGGCCGCGCATCGCGGATGCCTTCGCCCTGGCCCATCGGAGGCTGCAACCGTCGCAATTCGCCCACGCGGCGGGGTCGGCGCCGGGCGAGGTCCACAACCGTCGCTGGTACATGAAGGACGGCAGCGTGCAGATGAACCCGGGGCATCAGAACCCCGACGCGGTCCGTCCCGCGGGGCCGACGGACCCGCAGCTAGGCCTGCTCATTCTGCGCTCGCCCGAGGGGGCTCCGATCGCGGCGCTCGGGAACCTGAGCTTGCACTATGTGGGCATCAACGGGGAGAACCACAGCGTGGTCTCCGCTGACTACTTCGCCGCCTTCGGCGCCGCGCTGAACCGGCTGGCGGGCGCGCCGTTCGTCTGCCCGCTCGCCAACGGCACCTTCGGCGATATCAACAACCTCGACTTCACTCGCCCCCCACGCGCGAGCCGCCACCCTCGCCACCAGATCGAGCGGGTGGCCAACGTCGTCGCCGCCGAGGCCTGGCGAGTGTGGAACGGCCTGGGCGACGAGGACTTCCAAGACGACATCGAACTCGACGCGCGGCTGACGCAAGTGAGCTTTCCGGCGCGGTCGCCTTCGGCGGAGGAGCTAGCCGCCGCCACTGCGCTCTACGAGGCCGGCGAGGCGTGGGAGGATACGGACTGGCTCTACGCGCGAGAGATCGTATTGTGTGCGGAATCGCCGTCGGAGTGGCCCGTGCCGATCCACACGTTACGCATCGGCGATCTGGGGATCGTGGGCCTGCCCGGCGAGGTATTCACCGAGATCGGCCTGGATATCAAGGCGCGATCGCCCTTCCCGCAGACGATGAACATCGGCATTGCCAACGACACTGTGGGCTACGTCGCAACCGACCGCGCCCTCGACGAGGGCAGCTACGAGACTCGTCTCTGCCGCCACGTCCGCGCGCCGAAGGGCACTGGCGAGCGTTGGTCCGACGCGGCGGTTGCGGGGCTGGAGTCGTTGAGGTGAGCGGCAACACGACATCACGCACGATGGTCGCGGTCGGAGCGCGCGTGGATTCTCCCGGAGGTCAGTTGCGCGATGCCAGACACAACAACCTATCGAGCGGCAGTAATCGGGCTGGGCTTCGTCGGCGCGGCTGACCAAGTCTCGGGCGATGCCCTGGGCCAGCGCGTGAGCGATCTTGATGGCACGCACGCAGAGGCCTATGTCCGTCACCCGCGAGTTCAGCTCGTGGCGGGGGCCAGCCGCGACGCGGGCAGGCGGGAGCGCTTTACCGACCGTGAGGGCGTTGACAACACCTACGCCGATTGGCGCGAAATGCTCGACAAGGAGCCACTCGATATCGTCAGCGTGGCTGCGTACTCGCCGCTTCACGCGGAGATGACGATTCGCTGCGCGGAGAAGGGCGTCCGCTGCGTGCTGTGCGAGAAGCCGATCGCGACGAAACTGGTCGACGCCGACCGCATGATAGCCGCCTGCGAACGGTCCGGGACGCTCCTCGTCGTGGCTCACAATCGCCGGTGGAAGCCGGAGGTGACTGCGGCGAGACGAGCCATCGAGGATGGCGCCATCGGCCGCGTTTGCCATGTCTACGCGCATTGGGCCACGGGCCGGCTCGGCAATGTGGGCACGCACGTGTTCGACGCCATTCGCATACTGCTCGGCACGGACCCACAGGCCGTCAGCGGACGCCTCGACAGCATCGTGCCTCCTGATTGCCGCGGCTCCAGCTTCCACGACCCGGGCGGCTGGGGAGTGGTCGAATTCCCCGGCCGAGTCAAGGCGTACGTGGACGCCACGTCGGACGCAACGGTTCCGATGGCCATTCAGGTGACGGGCACGACCGGGCGCGTTGACGTGGGTCCGACGGAAGCCGTGCTGGAGCATTGGGATGGAGAGCGTCAGGTCCTGCCCCACGAAGTAGCGACCACCTCGGCCGCCTGCCGGGCCGTCGACGAGATCGTAAGCTGCCTCGATGGCGACGCCACGCCAAGCTCCACCGGTGAGGATGGCAGACAGGCGCTTGAGATGATCGTGGGCTTCCACGTGTCCCATCGACTCGACGGACAGCGCGTTTCGCTGCCCATCCAGCAGGAGGACAGGGCGCTTGAGGTCCAGGCGGGTTAGCACGGCGCGATCCGCACGAGTCCCGGATGCGCGCGGCCCGCACTCATTCAGCGATCCGCCTCGATGCGTAGGTCTCGGATGCCTGAGCGACGAAGTGTCGCCGCTAACCAGGTGGCAGATGACTCAGGTGGCGGACCCATGAGCGAAGAGCGAGAGCCGCCGCGCCGAGAGGGCGCGGTTACCAGACGCGCGTTGGTGCTGGGGACGCTCGGCGCCTTGGTCATCGGCCTGGGCGGCCCGTGGGTCGACCATGTCATCCGCGGCTCCTACATGACGTTGGATTTCAGCACTCCTGGGGCCATTTTTCTCCTGTTCGCCCTCGGACTGGGAGTCCAACTGCCACTCAGTCGCCTCCGGCCCGACCTGCGGCTCACTTCCGCGGAGATGATCACCATCTACTCGATGATGATCGTCGCCTCGGCCATCTGCACTCAGGGCCTGACGGCGTACCTCGTCCCGTTTCCCTCGGCGGCCTACTACTACGCCTCGCCCGAGAACCAGTGGGCCAAGGTGCTCCTGGAACACGTGCCCACGTGGGTGGTGCCCAAGGGCGCCGACATGGACGCGCCGGTCATCCGGGGCCTGTTCGAGGGTCTGCCGTCCGGCGCCGCCGTGCCATGGGGCGCGTGGATTCCGCCGCTGCTATGCTGGGGCGGGCTCGTGGCGGCGCTGTTTGCCATGATGATCGCCGCGATGGTCGTGCTGCGCCGGCAATGGGTGGACCACGAGCGGCTCAGTTTCCCGCTCACGCAGTTGCCGCTGGAGTTGGCGGGAGCCCAGGCTGAGGGCAAGCCGACGATCCTGCTGAACAGGCTGTTCTGGATGGGGCTGAGCGTGCCGGTCGTCTTAGGCATGCTGAAGGGGCTGCACGCGTACTTCCCGGTTGTCCCAACCATGTCCCAGGCGACCACCATCGACATGTTCCATGGCAAGCTCCCGCTGCAGATCCAACTCAGTTGGGCGCTGCTTGGGTTCTTCTACATGGTGACCGGCGAGGCGACATTCAGCCTGTGGGCGCTCAATCGCGTGTACTTCGTGGTCCAGGGCATCATGAACGTCCTGGGCATCTCGGGGTCGGAGGTCATGGGGGTAGCCGGAGGCGCCAAGGAGCCGTATTTCGCCCACCTCGGAACAGGCGCGTTCATCGCGTTGGCCGTCTCCACTGTCTGGGTCGGGCGAGCCCATCTGCGGCGCGTGTGGCAGACCGCGGTGGCGCGGGTCAGTGACGGGTATGACTCCGGCGAGATTCTGTCGTTCAGAGCAGCTATTGCGGTGCTGGCCGGAGGGGTCGTCGTCATGGTCTGGTGGCTGGTGCGATCGGGGCTGCCGGTCGCGGCAGCGGGGCTATTGCTGGTGATGGCCTTCGTGTTCTACGTGGGCATTACGCGAGTGGTGACGGACTTCGGCTTCGCGGCCGCGACAACCCCAAAGCAGGCGCCGAACATGGTCATCTCATGGCTGGGGTCGAAGGCTCTCGGACCCGCTGGCGTTGTCGGCGCTGGGCTGACCTTTGTTTGGTGCTCGGACAACCGCAACTTCGTCATGTGTTCAGTCGCCAACAGCCTCAAGACTGCCAACGTCGTCAAGAGCCACCGCGGGCGAATGGTGTGGGCTTACGTGCTGGCTATTGTGGTGGCGGCGGTGTCGTCAATCTGGCTCACGCTGCTGCGGGCGTACCGCCAGGGCGGCGTGACGATGAATAACTGGTACTTCAACGCCGGCCCGAACTTCAACTACTCGTACCTCGTGCAGAAGGTCCAGGACCCGAGTGGCCCGGCGTGGTATGGACTGGGCCTGGCCGCCGCCGGAGGCGCGCTCTACCTGGCACTCGCATCGCTGCGGTTCCAGGTCCCGGCATGGCCCGTGCATCCGGTCGGTCTCGCGGTCGGCGGCGTCTGGATGATGGACAGCATGTGGTTCACGTGCTTCTTGGCCTGGATGATCAAGGGTCTGATCCTGCGCTACGGGGGAAACCACCAGTACAAGCGGCTCCGGCCGGTCTTCCTCGGGCTCATCTGCGGGCAGTTCGCCATCAACGCGGTGTGGTTAATGGTGGATCAGTGTACGGGCAAGACGGGCAATATCATCTTCTGGATCTGACCCACTGGGAGGCATGCTGATGTCACGCTTCATCGAATTCATCGCCGAAGAGGAAGGGATCATTGCCCGAGCCGAGTTATGGGACGACAGAGCGCCCCAGACCTGCGACCTGGTGTGGGAGATGCTGCCGGTCACGGCGCATTTCCACCATGCGATATACTCCGGGCCGGAGGTCGCTATGGTGCTGCCGGAGCATCGGCCGATGGAACAGGAGAACGCCACGAGCGTCGTCCTGCCATGGGAGATTGGTTTTGCTTCGCTGAGGGCCGACGACTACTTTGAGGTGGATGAGGATTTCAGCGAGATCTGCTTCTTCTACGACCGGGGCTCCGTGCCCAGCATGGCGGAGGGACCCGTGCGAGTGAACCTGTTTGCCAGCTTCGTCTCCGGGCAGGACGAGCTGCGCGCGTTGTGCTTCCGGATGCGGCGCCAGGGGCAGAAGCGATTCACGGTGCGCCGCCACGAAGGGAGACCATAGCCTATGCAGGAGATGTTCGGATGGACCCAGGGGCCAGTGGCGAAGACATATGACGCCACAAGCCCCTTGACACAGGGCCGCTCCGCCGGTGTCATCCCCCCCCACCGTTGGTGACAACCACCACGCCGGCAGCCAGAAGAATGCCACCGACGATGATGATGAGAGAGTGCTCAGATCTCAAGGCAACAGCTCGGACGCTGCCGTCGGCCGGACCAGGCACGACACCCGCCTGACGCTCGCCCCACTCCTGCCCGTACTCATTCGCCATGAGTTTCTTGAACGGTCCCTCAGTGGATGTGTCCAAACGGGCCCCGGCAAAATACCGGTCCAGTGGTGGCGCGCCTTCGCCACCACCGCGGGTGAGATATTCGAACTCCACGCCGGTCTGGAGTAGTTGTGGCTCTCCTCCGTCAGGACTGGGTGGCAGATCGACCGACAGCCGCTGTCCCCACATGATGGCGGGGATCATCGTGCCAGCCTGCTCGCCCATGCGCACTATGAACCCGCATGCTCCCAGGAGGATACGCGATGGATCGCCGACTTCCCGGCTACCAACGCGCGCTGGGAGGATAACCACGTCGAACTCGAGATCCGGCCTGACTGAGCCCGCTGGATAAGTAAAGCGCACCTGTGTGGAGGAACGAGCATCCCACGGAACGCCGTTGGGCGGCGTGTCGGCCCCAGCCAGTCGCTCATTGGCGGACTTGGCAAGCGGGTTCAGCCACCGGAGCTCGACGCTCCGACGCTCTGAACCGGCGCGGAGTACGTCCATCGATGCACCAACCATGTCCGACAAGCCCGTGTCGTACCCTTGCTGGTAGAGGCCAGCCCACTGTGACTGCTGACTGGTCTGCTGGGCGGTGGATTCCTGGAGCCTCACTGCCCTGCGGAAGTCGGCAACAGACTCAGACACCTTGTCTAACTCCAGAGATAGACGTTCTACCGCTCTGCTATTATTGGACTGTCTATCTTTCGTAGCGTCGTTGCCGCGGTCAACGCGGCCACGTTGGGCGAGCGTACTTGCACACAGCAACCCCAGGAACGCCGTCAGAACGGCTGTGCCAACTGTCGTGCGAAAATCCCGATCCATTGCGCTTCACTCTCCTCTGTCGGGGTGGACGGCTAGTACCAGCTCTCTCGCCAAAGCCAAGGTCCGCCCATCGTCCTTCTTGGGCCCATCACTCCTTGGCGCCAACACATAGAAGTCGCTTCCCTCGTAATGGACCCAGCATCTCAGGGAAAGCGAGTCATCTTGATCGCGTGCCTCGCTGAAGTTCCACGAGTGTGCATCGAGAATCGGTCGAGCCTTCGCGTCGAGAAGTGCGTGGGCATCGTAAACCGGCGAGACCACGAGGGGAATCGCCGCCTGCGCGCCATAGATGCCCTGTCCATAGAGCATTGCGGCGACATATAGACCGTACGGCAGCACCACCAGACTGGCGAGTAGTGGCCACGCGTAGCGCTCATCCCGTCCGGGAGGCCAACCACTCCGGCGGGTGAGGCGGTACAGTGGGAGATACAGCCTGACCATGTAGTCCACAAACAGAGTCACGCCTAACACTGTCGTGCATGTCCACGCGGCGCATGTCCACAGGGGGGCGCCTCCATCCTCGCACTTCAGTCCAAGGGCGGCCAGCGCGACCAGCGCGACGACAGGAAGGGCCAGGCGGCACTGTCCCTCATGCCAGCGGACCTGGTGCTGCTCCATCAGGTACCTGTCAGCCAATTGACGACTCATGGCGGCTGAACACTCGGCACGTATGCGCTGCCAGCGCGCATCGGTGAGATGATTCCAGTGTTGGTTGAGCCACCGGATGGTCTCGATCGGGACTCCGGAGTCAACGAGGTGCCTCTGCCGCTCCGCCACCAGGGCCCTGCGTTTGGGCTTGATGTACCATCCGCAGCACCGGGAGGACAGACCCATCAGCAGCTCAGCACCGGCGGCCACAAGAAGGCCGAGTAGCAGCAAGGGCAGGCCAGCCGCGACGTACCGAGGAGAGGCCAGGTCACCCTCGAACTTGCGGACGCCGAGATGGTGGATATAGGAGTTGATGACGACGATTCCCAGCACGTACGCAAGGGCGCTCACGCCTCCCAATACGCCGAGAGCTGCCTTCACCGAGCTGCTTGCGCTCTCGAGAATGGGTTCGCCCGTGTCCGCACCAGCGCGTGCCATGTCCTTCACCTCGGGGCTGAATCCGCCCACAGCCGGTGACTGCATCCCGCGGGCGCGGGCGCGCCCGCGCCCACTGGATCCAGCCCTCACGGTCTACACGCGATACCAATCGGGGTATATTTTCGACTATTGATGACTTGTTTCCTTCTAGACAAACTCCAACTAAACTATATACTCTAAATCACGTCCTACTTCATAGCAGAGCCATCCCCTCCTCCGTGTTGGCAAAACGACTCAGGATGACGATATTCCGTCCGATCTGCTCGCGGCTTCAAGAGAACCGCACCCGCTTGGAGGTTGTGGTCCGCAATCTCTGCAAATAGGCGGACGTCAGGCAGGTTCGAGTTGTGGTGTGGTCGCCGCCGTCGTCCGTTCCGCATCCTCGTGCCCGGGGCTGGAAAGACGACCCTGATACCGGGGGAGCCTCCTTGCGATTCACGGTGCGCCGCTGCGAGGAGTAGTTAGACCGAAGGGAGACGCGACCCATGCGGGAGATGTTCGGACGGATCCAAGAGTTGGTACAGCAACACGTCGGCTGGCGCAACCAATGCATGAACCTCATCGCGGCGGAGAACGCCCTCTCCCCCGTGGTGCGCGAGCAACTCGGCACCGACTTGGTGCAGCGTTACGGCAACTATGCCGGGCGTGACCTATTGAACCGGCGGTATCGGGGCAATCGGTACGTGCAAGAGATGGAACTGTTGCTGACCGACTTGGTCGCGGAGACGTTTGGCGCGACCGAGGTTGAGTTGAGGGCGATCTCCGGCCACGTCGCGGGGTTTTGCGTCATCATGGGGCTGTGCGAGCCGGGCGATACCGCGCTTGAGCTGTCCGGCTCCGACGGCGGACACCGACTCGCCGCCAAGGCCGCCGAGAGTCCTCTGATCGATCTGCGGGTCGAGACATTGCCCTTCGACGCGGCCACGTTCAACGTCGACGCCGCCGCGACGTGCGATGCCATTCGTTCCCTGCGCCCGCGACTTGTCATCCTGGGCGCGAGCAATTTCCTGTTCCCACATCCGGTACGCGAGATCGCCGCGTGCGTTCGGGAGACGCCCGGGACCGTGCTGGCGTATGACGCTTCCCACGTCATGGGGCTGATCGCATGCGGCGAGTTCCAGTCGCCGCTGGTTGAGGGCGCCCACGTCGTGTTCGGCAGCACTCACAAGACGCTGCCGGGCCCTCAAGGTGGGTTGATCTTCGGCAACGACAAGGAAGTGATGGACGCGGTCGCCACGGCGGTCTATCCCGGCGCGGTGACGAATCACCACCTGATGCGCGGCCCGGCGATGATCCTGGCGCTACTTGAGATGCGCGCCCATCCCGGCTACGCCACGCAAGTCATCGCGAACGCGCGAGCGCTTGGGTCGGCGCTAGGGGAGGCGGGAGTGACCGTCGTCGGTCTCGACAGGGGGATCACGGATTCCCACACGGTGCTCGTCGCGACTCCGGAGTTGGGCACGGGCATCGAGGCCAGTTGCCTGCTGGAGGAGGCGGACATCATCACATCCCATGCCGGGCTTCCCGCCGCGTTGGGCAGCGAAGGCGTGCGCTTCGGCACGTCCGAGGTGACTCGGATGGGCGCGACCGAGGAGCATATGCGCTCGGCGGCTGAGATAGCGGCGGACGTCCTGACCCGTCGCGCCTCGCCGGATGAGACGCGCGAGCGCGTCCACGCCTGGGCCGCGGCATTGCCGGGGTTGAGCTTCGCATCGCTGGATGGGGAAACGGCCACGGAGTGAGCGCATGGCAAATCCAACGGTCCTGACGCTGGATGTCGGGCTGACGAACTGCAAGGCGAGTCTCTTCGATGTGGAAGGCGCTCTGGTCGCGCAGCAGTCGCGAGCGTACCCGACATCGACGCCGCGGCCCAATCGCTCAGAGCAAGATCCGGCCGACTGGTGGTCGGCGCTCGCTTCGGCGACCCGCGAGTTGCTGGCCATGCCGACCTGCGCCGGGAGGGAGCTACTCGCGGTCAGCGTGACGGCTCACATGCACGGCCTGGTCGCGCTCGACAAGGACTTGCGGGCGCTTACTCCCTGCTTCACGCTCTTTGACCGTCGGGCAGACGATGAGGCCAGCGAGATTCAGCGGCGGCTGTCGCCGGGCGAGGCCTACAAGCGGACCGGCGGGCGGCTGGAAGGCTATACTCCGGCGGCCAAGATCGCGTGGCTGAGGAGGCACGAGCCGGAGGTGTTCAGCGCGACGCGCCTCTTCGTGGCCCCCAAGGACGCCCTCCGCATCATGCTCGGCGGCGAGCCCGTCACCGATCCGATCGACGCGGCGGGGGCGCTGCTCTACAACTTGCACGATCGCGGTTGGGACGATGTGTTGGCCGAGGCGGTTGGGATCGATACCGGCCAACTGCCGCCCGTTCAGGAGCCCTGGACGGACGCCGGCGTCCTCAGCGCGGATGCCGCGGCGGCGTTCGGACTCTCGACGGGCCTGCCACTCGTGACGGGTGCGGGCGATGACGTAGAGGTGCTCGGCGCCGGCGTCGTTGAGCCGGGACAGGCTCTCGAGCACATTGGCACGACGGGCACCATTCTCGTCTGCACGGAGCGCCCGGCCTACGATCCAAACGGTGTCGTGGAGGTCTATCCGCATCCGGTGTCGGGTCTGTACCTCGCCGGCGGCGCGACGAATGCCGCGGGACGCTCGCTCAAATGGGCGGCCGAACTGCTCTCGGGTGCGGGCGGCCCTGGAGGGCAGTTGGCGCTCACGTACCCACCTCGGGCCGACGACCCGGAGCCGCCGACGTATCTCCCCCTCATCAAGGGCGAGCGAGGCTTGCTCTGGTGCTCGAATGCCACGGGAGCCTTCACCGGACTGCGTGAGGAACATGGCCCGGCCGACTTGGCTCTCGCCGTCTATGAGGGGGTCGCCCTGTCGCTCAAGGAGATCGTCGCCGCCGTCGCGGCTCTTGGCGAGCGCCCGCAGGCGATCGTGTCGGGGACGCCACTCGATGATTCGCCCTGGTCCCGCCTGCGGGGCGACTGCTATGGCCTCCCGCTTCATGGGTTGCAGGCGGACGATCTGACAGGCTTGGGCGCGGCCATGTTGGCGCTCGTGAACCGCGGCGTCTTCGCCTCGCTGACGGAGGCGGTGGAGCGCTGCGCAACGCCCGCGAGCACCGTGACACCCGACCCGGCGCGGGCCGCCCATTACGATCAGAAGCTCGAAGCGTACCTGTCGGTCGTCCAGGCGCTGCGACCGACGTTTGATGAGTAACGAAGCAGTCGCGTGATTGGAGGGTGACACGATGAAACCCGTGCGTGTTGGCGTTACCGGAGCCGGTGACTTCGGAGCCAGGCACATGGATGTCCTGGCCAGCCTGAGTGGGGCGGAGCTGGTCGGGATCGCATCCCGCAGCCAGACGCGCGCCCAGGAACTGGCCGATCTTCATGGAGCCGCCGGCGTGTTCGAGGATGCCACGACAATGATCGCTGAAGCGAATCTCGACGCCGTACACATCGTCACCGAGGACACCCGTCACTTTGAGCCGACGATGGCGGCCCTGAACGCGGGCATCGATGTGTTCTGCGAGAAGCCGCTAAGCCACGATCTGAGCGAGGCGCGCCAGATGGTGGATCTAGCCCAGAAACTCGGCCGGCGGCTGATGGTCGGGCACATCCTGCGGTTCGACACGCGTTGCGCGGCGGTGAAGGAGAGCATCGAGCGGGGCGATCTCGGTGAGGTCGTGAGCGTCTACGGTCGGCGCAACATGCTCGCATCAATGCGGCCTCAGTACAACTCCGCCAACCGTCTCTACACTACCGGCATCCACGACATCGATCTTATTCTCTGGTACTTCGAGGGACGCAAGCCGGTCGAGGTCTACATGCGGACCCGCGCGGTGGGCGATTTCGGGGACGACCTCTTCTGGGGCATGATCACCATGGACGACGGGTCCGTCGGCGTCGTTGAGACGCACTGGCTCCTGCCCGACACCACCCCCTGGCGAGGGCACATTCTCGCCGAGGTCATTGGGACGCGTGGGGCGAGCATCATCGAGGTCCCCGGCAATGGACTGGGCTTCTGGTTGGAGGACCGCGTCATGACCCCGGACACGTCGTACTGGCCTCGAATGCACGGCACCACCGTCGGCGCCCTGCGCGACGAGATCGACTACTTCATTCGTTGCGTTGCCGAAGACAGGCCGGTGACCGTGCCCGGCCACGACGAGGTGTTGGCCTCGCTTGAGATAGCGGGGCTGCTGATCCAATCGGCCAAGGAAGGGCGACCGATCCGACTCGATGGATAGACTAGCCCAGGCCGACGACATTGCGCGCGACACCATCGCCCGCCACGAGCGGGACCTGCTCGCCTTCGCCAAGGCTCTGATCGCCGCCCCCAGCCCCACGCCTCCGGGCGATGAGCGCGCTGCTGCCGAGGTTGCCGAGGCCGAGTTGATGCGTTTGGGCTTGGGGCGGGCTGAGGTCGTTGGGCCGCGGCCTGAGCGCCGGAACGTTGTCTGCCGGTGGGATACTGGCCGGCCTGGTCCCACGCTCATCCTCAACGGCCACCTCGACACCAAGCCGCCCGGGCCGCTGGATGACTGGAGCACCGACCCTTACGAGCCCACCATCAGAGATGGCGCGCTATTCGGCCTCGGCGCGGCGGACATGAAAGGGCCCATCGCGGCCCTTGTCTACGGCACGCACGCCGCCAAGTTGGCCGCCGCCGATGCGTTGCGCGGCGCGGTGGTGCTTGCGTTGACCGGCGACGAAGAGGGCGAGGCTCAAGACGGCGCCCGCTACCTCGTGCAGGACCTCGGGCTCACCGGCGATGCGGTGCTGATCGCCGAGCCCTGCGGAATCACCCGTGACTGGGAATATCTGCCTCTCGTTGGACGCGGCTTTGGCGCGGCACGGTTCCTGGTGCGCGGAACGCCGACACACAGCAGCGTGGGCGATCGCGTCCCGTGCGTGAACGCCAGCGTCGTCGCCAGCCGACTGCTGATCCACGTACACGACCACCTGACGTTGAGCTATCCCGAGAGCGCGCCACCGCACAGTCGGCCCACCTTCGTCGTGGGCACGACAGTCTCCGGTGGGGAAGGACTGGCGGCCGTGCCCGGGCGAGCGGAGTTCACCATCAACCTCCGCACCGTGCCGGGCATGACCAAAGACGGAGTGGCCGCCGACTTCGAGCGGTGCCTGACCGGTTTCCGAGCGCAACACCCGGACGCGCGCGTGGAGTGGGATTACATATCCGGCCCCCTCGCCTGGACGAAGGCGACCGAGATCTCGCCCCACGAGCCGCTGGTGGCGTCGCTGCAGCAAGCATCAGAACGCGTTCTGGGCAGCGCGCCTCCCTTTGGCACGTTCCCAGGAGGGACCGACGCCATCTGGTGGCAAGGCTCTGCGGGTATCCCGACCATTCCTGCCTTCGGTCCGGGGCTGCTGCCGAACTGCCACCGCCCAGATGAGAGCGTGTCCGTCACCGAGTTGATGCGAGCGGCCCTTGTTTACGCGCTGACGATCATGCGCTACCTGGGGGAGGAGTAAGCGATGGCGGATCGCGCGGCAATCGTCGATGCGGTGGCCCGGCGACTGGACTGGGGCGTCGACGCGCTCCGTCGATTGGTCCGGGTCGACAGCGTCGCCCCGCGCGAGGCGGCGTGCCAGTCGGTCCTGGCCGGTCTCCTGCGGGAAGAGGGGCTTGATCCGGAACTCGCCCCCTTGCCGGAGCAGCAACTCAGGGCGTCGGACGGCTTCATCGACACTGGATTGCCCCTCGAGAATCGCCCAAACGTGATCGTCAACTGGGGACGCGGCGAGCCCGGCGCTCGGTCGCTCGTGCTGAACTCCCACATCGACACCGTGAGCCATGACGATAGCGCCGCGTGGGACGCGCCCGCCCTCTCGGGCGAGGTGCGGGGTGGTCGCGTGATAGGCCGCGGCGCCGTGGATGCGAAGGGCCAGATCGTCGCTGCCGCGATGGCTCTGCTGTCGCTGCAAGATGCCGGACTTACCCCACCGGGCCGCGTGACGCTGCAATCGGTGGTCGATGAGGAGCCCGGCGGGAACGGCACGCTGGCCTTGTGCCTGGGCGACGCGCCGGCTGACGCGGCCATCGTGTTGGAGCCGACGGGCAACTGCGTCGCCTATGGCCACCGCGGGATCATGGGTCTGAGGTTCGTGGTGCGGACGGAGGCGGGCCATGGCGCCGTGGCCGGCGCTGCAAGCGGGGCGATCGACCGCGCCGCCGAAGTCGTGGCGACGCTGAAGCCGACTCTGAATGGTTGGGCATCAACGCAAGACGCTGCCTACGGTCCGCCCTCCCTCAACGTCGGCCGCATTGAGGGTGGCGAGGACATCTTCAGCACTCCCCGCCGGTGCGCCATCGAGGTGGGTCTTCGATATGCTCCCGGCACGAAAGCCGAGTTGCTTGTGGCAGTAAAGGACGCGGTCGCTCCGCTCGGTATAGACTGGGATGGCGAGACATCAGACATCCACGCCGAGGTCTTCAGCCACTACGATGCCGCCGAGACGCCGGCCACTCATGCGTTGGTGACGGGCCTGCTGGAGGCGGCCAGGCAGTCTGTCCCTGAATCCCAACTCATCACCTTCCCTGGTGGCTGCGACGCGCGTCACTTCGTCAACCGACTCGGCGTGCCGACCGTGGTGTTCGGAGCAGGGGAGTTGACCTCGGCGCATCGACCGAACGAGGCTCTCTGCCTTGACGAACTGCTCGCCGCATCCCAGACCCTAGCCTGCTTTATCACGCGGTGGTGTAGCGACCCGAGCGAAACTGCTGAGAGGTGTCCCCATGTCGACTGAGGACCAGATCCGGATGCTCGCCGACCGCTTCGTGGCGTGGCAGTCGCCGTACGGGCGGCCTGATCCGGAGACATGCCCTTTCGTCACGACCGATTCGCTGACCACATGCACGCAGTTCCACAGTCCGAGCTTCATGGCGATCGGTCTCTATCGCGCGTATGAGGCAACGGGCGAGATCGCCTACAAGGCCGCCGCGGATCGGTACGTCACGTTCTACATGGCGGCGCTTCGCAATCCACCCGCCGATCTCGACGATTACTCCCTGGCCTGGGACAATTACATGACGGCGAAGGAGGGCGCCAGCGAGACGCGCCGCAAGTGGAGCCGGCACATCATGGCCTGGCCGTTCCTCTACGGCATGGCCCTGGCCGCGTTCGGCGAGTTCCGCCGGCACAACCCCGCCGAGCATGGGCTCGACGCCGCCGCGGCGGCCCTCTACGAGTGGCTTCTCTGCTGGCGCTGGGACGAGGGTAGCTACTTCCGCAACGGGTATGGCGTGGACGCGCTGGGGATTGAGGACAGCGCCAACTCAGACGATCTGTGCCACATGGGGCGCGGGCTCATGGCCTACCACGAGGTGACCGGCAGTGTCGCCGCGCTCGGCGATGCCGAGGGGCTGGCGCAGTACTATCTCACCGAGGCGGAGCCGGGCAGCTACGTGGGGTGTTGGTCATCGAGTCTCGCGGCATGGGTCGTCGCGCCGACGGTCGCCGCGAGCTTCGAACACATCGAAGGCGTCAAGTCTCACGAGACGTCATGGGGCTTCTCGTCGGTCGGTAGCATCGATTACCTCACGCGGCTGGCCGTCGCCACCGACGACGATGACCTCCGCAACCGCGTCGCCGAAAAGTGCGCGGCCTCCATGCGTTGGCACTTCGATGCTTGCCAATTCGATGACGGGGCCTGCGGGATGACGGGACGCGACGACAAGTGGCTGGGCCAGACCGCCGGGGCGATCCTGTCTTACCTGCGTGTGCGCGACGCCGGTATGCTGACGGCAGCTGATGCCACGCGGTATCGCGAGCGCGCTTTGATGGCGCGAGACTGGTTGCTCGACAGCCTCACGCCCGAGACGATCGACGCGGGCGGTTACTTCCCGATAACCGGCAAATCAGAGCCCCGACCGCCGGAGAATCTCGCCTGGATGCTCGGTTGGGTGCTTGAGCTGCTGCCGCGGCTGGAGCAACTCGCATAAGACGCCAACCAGGGCTCAGAGTTGGGGGCCTCATGGCTCCCCCACAAAAGGAGACGGTAGATGCGCATCTACATCCATACCGATCTTGAGGGAATCAGTGGCATTGACTGCGTTGAGATGATGGCGAGGAACAACGAGCGCTATCTGGAATCCAGACAGAACCTGATGGGCGACCTGAACGCGGCGGTTGAGGGCGCGTTCGCGGGCGGGGCAGACCACGTGACCGTGCTCGACAGCCACGGCGGCGGAGGGAACTTCGTCCTCGAGATGCTGGACCCGCGAGCCGAGAACGACACCAAACCTACCGGCAAGTGGTGGGGCATCATGGACGAGAGCTACGACGGCTCGTTCTTCATCGGCGCCCATGCCATGGCCGGCACGATGAACGGCTTTCTGGACCACACTCAGTGCTCGCGGTCATGCTACAGCTACGCCGTCAACGGTCGGCAGATGGGCGAGTTGGGGCAATGGGCGATGGTTGCCGGGCATTTCGGTATCCCGATGCTGATGGTCGCCGGCGACGAGCGCGCTTGCGTTGAGGCCCACGAGTTCTTCCAGCCCGTCGAGACGGCAAGTGTCAAGCGCGGCGTGGGACGTAACCATGCGGACCTAGTGGAGCTGTCGGAGGCCCGGGATCGGATCCGGGACGCGGCCCAGCGGGCGATCTCCCTCGTCGGCGAGGCCAGGCCGTTTGTCCCGGTCAAGCCTATGGAGATGATCCTCGAGGTTACGCGGGCAGACTACGCGGATGGCGCCGACAGGCAGGCAGACGTGGAGCGAATCGGCGCGAGAACGACGCGGCGAGTGACGAGTTGCGCGCTCGACTTGTTCTTCTAGCCCGCGCCCGCGATTCAGGGCTCGTCCGGATAGACCGGTTCAACGACGCGCATGCGATCCAAGGGAATCCCTTTCAGGCCGCCAACAACGCCCGTCCAAGTCTCGGGCTTGTGATCGAGGGACTCCAGGTAGACGCTGTTACAGCCCTTGCCGTTGTTCTCCACGAAGATCATGCCGTACTCCTGCAGGGCCCGGGCGATGACCTTCGCGCCGTTATTGAGGTTCAGCGTATCGACGTCGATGCTCGGGTCCAACTGGAAACGATAGCCGTAGTAGCCGCTCTCCCACGGCATCACGCATGGGTAGACGGTCTTGTCCCCGACGTTCTCCGTCGCGAAGGCCAAGGCGTGATTGATGCGGCCATCCTCCACGACCTCATCGTACATGACCAACCCGTGGAGCAGAGGAACGGGCCCCACCCGGCAGTACGGCAGCGTAGTCTTGCCGTCCGTGCGCGTCACGCGGAGGCATGGTTGCTCGACGCCGCTGCCGGTGAGATCCCATTTCCGGATTCGGCCGGCCTGCCATCCGCCGTCGTGTCGCTTTACGGCCTTCCAGAAGTCCCACGCGTGCTTGCGGTCATGGCTGACGATCACCATGTGTCCGTCCCTGACGTACTTGTCCGGCGTCTCGGCGGCGGCGTCGTTGCCGGCCGGCACGGCCTCGGGGGGAATCGGCACGACATTCCAGCCCCGGTCGCCGGAGAAGGCGGAGTCGCAAGGCACGGTGGTCTCGGGCGTGTCCTCGCGAGCGTGCCAAACGGGCACGCTCCACTGGCCGGCAAACTCGACCGTCGAGTTGTGACCGCTCAATACCGGCTGGGTCTCGACGATATGCTCGACGACCTCGGCGGAATTGGGCAGCAGTGCCGGGTCTTCCGGGATCCTCGTATACCACGAGGAGTCTTCCTCGAAGAAGCGCGCTGCCGCCGTCTCCTCACCCTCCTCGCCTCCATCGGCGGCGGGCTGAGCCTGCACGGACGCGGCCCGTACGGACAGGCCATCCTTCTCGACCCCGATAGCCGCACAGACGACCAGCACGACGACACAGCTTCCGATCACGACCAATTTCCTGGATGACATCGATCTCACGCGCTCCTTCTGGATGGTCGCTCCTGGCTACGCTCCATGTCCACATTCCCTGTCCATTGTGCTTCGCGCCATGCCAAGACGATCAGCCGCGCGAGCGTGAGAGCGCTTCCTCGAGGGCATCGATGTCCGCGCCCAGGTCCTTATCGTCGGTGCCCGCCCCTCGGTACGTGCTCGCCTCGGTCAGCCGGTAGTTGGCGCCCGCGTAGTCTGCGAAGCCGACCGCGGGCCAGTCCGCGTCGCCGGAGGCGCCGTCCCCTGTCTTCGCGCCCTCAAAGAGCGATCCGCGAGGGAAGCTCGCGCTGTTGAGTGCCATCGCGGCCCGCCCCTCACCGTAGCCGACGAACAGGTTCTGCTCCCAGGTCATCCCTGGGAAGGCCTCATCGAAGGCGTTCTGGCCTCCGTCGACGCCGGGCCCGTAAAGGCCAAAGCCCATGATGTTGTTCGTGAGCTTGAACCTCATGCACGGCATGCCGATGACCTCACCCGATCCGTCATCGTGACCGCCCAAGCCGCTCATTGAGAAAGACGAGTAGTTGACCGGGACGAACGTGTTGTGGTCCATCTCGATGTCGTCAGAGCCCGAGATGATGAGGAAGCCCCTGCGTTCGATGCCCTCGAAGAGGTTGTTTTGGATGAGGAACCGTTGGGTCTGCTGGCTCTTGTTGGGCGAGTCAAACCCCATCACGACGAAGCCCGTCGGCGAGTTCCGCAGGCGGTTGTTGATCATCGTGATATCTTGCACCGCCGACCAGGGCGACCCGCCATACTGGTTGCGCACCGTGAAGAGGATGCCCGTGCCGTTCTGCGCGTGGACCCAGTTATTCTCGAAGGTGTTGCCCTCGATGAGGACGCGGCGAGCGTTCTTCAACTCGAACAGGTTCTTGACGGCCCAGGGAATGCCCGCATAGGTCGGGTCATCGATCTTCCACGAGAGGGGTTTGAAGCAGTAGTTGTAACGGAATTCTATGTCGCGGGGCACCAGGTCCGGGATAGAGGCGTCCCCGCCGCCAAACATGATGTTCTCCCCGGAGCCCTCGAGGTGATTGTTGACGATCTTGTACGGTCCCGGTCCGTTCCACCCGCAGATGGCCTGCGCGTCGTGCTCCCGGTGGTGGGCCTCGACGAGATGAGAGTCGAGGATCGACGTGCGAGCGCTGTTCAGCGCGACGCACCGGAAGCAGTCCCGTGTCGGGTCGCCATGGATGTAGACGCGGTCGAGGATCAGGTCGTGGGGCACTACGTCGAGCGTGCTCTGCTCGTTCCCCGTCGACCCGAACTTCACCAACGACCGAGTCGTCTCCACGTCCGGCGAGGCCGCGATCTCCAGCCCGATCAGTCTGTAGTGACTGGCGCCGAGCGCCGTGCTGATTGCCCCTTCGCCGGTTGGGTCGACGATCTTGGGCATGGCCCCAGCATGCCGGGGCTCCACTCGCGATCCCTCGGGCGGGATGCCGGCCATGTCGGAGGTGCGGATGGTGATCCACTTGTCGCTATCACCCTTGGTAGGCAGAACGAAGTTGCCGGTGTAGACCGCGCCCGACTGCAGCACAACCTCGTCGCCCGGCCGGGCCTCGTCCAGCGCCGCCTGCAGATCGGCCCCGCGCGTGACGTCGATTGTCTTGCCGACGACAGGGGTCATCGCGAGGTCGGTCTGGAGAAACTCCCTGGGCGGCTCGGGAGGGCGCGGCAACTGCGCGCAGGCAGGTACCGACCAAGCCACCAGGATCGGCCAGATCGCGATTCCCAGCACCGCCCGCGCCCTGCTGTTCAGCCTGCGCGTCAACCTGGTCTCTCCTCCGGCCGGCGATTGATGGGGCGTGTCCCGAAGCGGTGGATAGCCACACCTGGGCCCAACGCCGCCTACCAATCCAACGCTGACGGCAGCGCCGGGGGTCCATTCTCCCCCGCATCGGCTCCCCGGGCGCCCGCGGGGCCGGGTCGCTACTCCACGAACCGGATGCGGCCGAAGCGGTCGACTTCGCTGAAGGCGCGGACCACGAAGGGACTCCAGGTGTAGTACTCGTTCTCTGAGTCGGGGATTCCGCGGACATGACGCGACCGATTGAAGTTGATCACGACCGTCGTTTCCCCTGGCTCGATCTCTTCCTTCAGGAACGACTTCAGCGGGATGGCCAGTTCGACGGCCCATCCATCGCCTCCGACTGAACCCTCGGCATCGGCATTGGCGTTCCAGTCGTAGTCGGACGAGGTCTGCCCAAAGCTGATCGTGTCCATCGCGTCCGCGACCGCACCATTCGCGTTAACCATCAGGTGGATGTAGCGTGTCCGGTCCTCGGACTGGTTGATGAGGATCTCGATCGAACTGTCTCTCCAAGTCGCCCTGTCGTCGTTGGCTTCCGCTTCAGCCACCAGGCCTGCGATCCTCGGCTCGACGCACCTGACCGAGACGTAGAGGTTCTGCTCGTCCCACAGCGCCCTGACTTCGGTCGGGACGATCGGGTCTCGATCACCCAGAGCGCGCATCGCCATGGGCTCTGCCCGTTGCCACTCCGGTTCGTCCGACTTGCCGTCGATCGTGATGCTGCCCGACGCGACCCTCGGCACGTCATGGATCAGCGTATCCCGCTTGTCCCTCTCCCCCACGTAACGTTGCCTCACCCTCTTCGTCTCTCCGAAGAGCCGATCGTAGATGTACTCGATCCGGGCGAGGCTGTCATCGTCGCCGGCGGCGTCCTTCCTGGCCTGACTGAAGATGGATTCGGACCTCGCCATGTACGCGTCGTCGTAGATGCGATCCCAGATGTCGGCGCGGGTGGGGATGACGTTCCTCGGGCCGAGGGGTGTGCTCTGCGTGTCGCCGACGATCTTGAGCAGCCAGATTTCCTCCAGCTCTTCATAGTACTTCGCCATCGTGTCCGCCGCGTTGCCGAACATCAGTCGGCAGTGCTCATCGAGCAGCGCTTCCACGTCCGTGTCGAGGCGCCACGCGATCTTGCTCCAGACCTGGTAGTTTAGGTACTGGTAGAAGGCATATTCGCTGTCGGACGTGAGGTACGCCCCCGTCGTGCAGTCGCCCATGCGCTTGAAATAGGAGGCGACGGCGCGGGGCGTGCTGCACGGCGCGCCCGGGATGCGCTTGCTCCCGGACTTGTTCATGTAATTCCAGAGCCAGACCTTGCGCCCGATCTTATCGACCCAGCCCCTGACGAGCGCGTCCATCGCATCGCGTTGCTCGGGATTGCGCTCAAGCCAGGGCCCGACCACGCACACCTGCACGAGCACGTTGTCGGGGATGTCCACCTGGGGAATCGGTCGCGCTACCGTATACGCGGCTTGCGTCACGTAACCGGCCACGCCCGCGTCCTTGACTCTCTGGGCGACGTCGGCGGTGAACTGCCAGATCAACTCCGATGCCTCGTCGTTACTGTAGAAGGCCTGGCACTTCGGCTCCTGGCAGAAGACCGCGGACCCAAAGCCGTCCGTCAGGGAGACGTTGAAGTAGCCCGGCTGGAACCCGCTGGGATCCCAGATTGGTCTTGTCGAATACGCCGGGTTGGTCGCTCCCGTCGCGGAGGCGGGCTTGCCGGACAGGAACGCGGCGGCGTCTCTGAAGACTGCTTCCCTCAGCCCATCGTCGGCGAAGCACAGGTGTCCCAGGTGCTTCCTCCCCGGCAGATTGGGGTCGTTGTCGCGGCTGCCGTTCTTGAGCAGGGCAAAGAACTCCGGGTTGGTTTCGCCGAACCGCTTCATCAGTCCGAGACGACTGAGCCCGTGGTTGCACGGGACGTATTCGGTTTCCAGCCGGAGCATGTATCGATAGTGGTTCTGCTCAGCGAACAGCTCGCCTTGCGTCCCCTCGAGCGTTACCAGGGGATAGGTGAGGATGCCCAGTTCCCTCTGCGGGAAGTCCGGCGCCTCGTGGATATCCATCGTCGGCACGCTCAGCTTCGGTTCATCGGGGACGACAATGCCCAGCTCGCCGGGGAAGTAGAAACGCGTCCCGACGAACCTCTCGAGGAAATCGTAGACGCCAAACAGCGTGGCCCTTTCGAATATGTTCGACCACTTGCCGCCCGGCATCGCCGCCACTGGGTCCACCGTCTGACTGTCCCTGCCGGCGATGAATATGTTGGTGTCCACGGCGCGAATGATGAACGCGTCCCTCGGCAGATCCTCGGTGACGACTCCCGCCGCGCGAGCCGCCTCGCAGTCGCCGAGGACGATCGAGGTCAGTTGCGCATCCACCTCGGAGACGATGCTGAGTTCGACGTCCGTGGCCCTTTTGAGGATCGCCTGCATCTCCGTGGCGGCGAATCGCACGACCGGGCAATCGCCGTCGGGAGGGATGACGATTTCGGCGAGCGCCTCGCCGCTATCGGCAATCGGCAACATGCGCGACCGATCGAGCGTCTCTCTGTGGTTACCTTGCGCCGCGCAGGCGGACGCGAGCAGAGCGAAGATGAACGTGATGGGTGCCAGCCTGCTTGTCATGTCGAAGTCCCTGTTCGGTCGGTTACGGTAGGTCAACAGCCGCGGGATCCAGCTCGATGATGCCCGTGCCAGCCGACATCTCATCTCCCTCGTAGCGCGGCTTCTGGTCGTGGGTCCATGACTGGCCGCTGTAGAGGTTGTAGACCTTCCCCTGCCAGCGGAACGGACCGCAGTACGTGGCTACCATGCCGGCGTCAAAGCGGCCTTCCCCGCCCGGCGACAGCACGGGCTCTCGGTCGAACTCCCGCGTCCATGCGAAGCCGTCGGGGCTGGAGACCAGCTGCATGTCCATCGTCTGACTTACGGTGTGGTGGCAGTGGATCCACCCGCCGTATCCGTTCTTCGTGTGGAAGACCGACAGCCAGTAGATCTGGAAGTCCGGCGGGTCGTCCGCATCCGCCTCGAGCACGGAAATGGGGCCGATCCAGCGCCCCGTGAATGCCTCCCCGCTCCAGACGATGATGCCCCGCTGCATCCCTCTCAGGTTATCCTTGTCCGTGGGCAGGTTGGGATTATACCGCCAGGTCTGCTGGTATATTAGGTACTTGCTCTTGAGCCATGGAACCGGGACGGGCGCGCGCACGTCGATGAGGCACATCCCGTCGTTCTGGTTCGTGGAGATGGGGCGGCCGTGAATGTCTCTGAAGCCATATCCGTCCGGGCTGGCCGCGAGGCACGTGCCGTCATACTCTTTGGGCGCGGGTTTTCCCCAGTAGCTGCACTTCCAACGCATCGACTCGTCCTCGTCGGCGGGATCGTATATCACCTGTGTCGGGTGGAACGGGCCCCACCCAATCCGGCGCCCCGCGGGCCGAAGAACGATGTTGTTTCCCTCGCCAAGGTCGGGCTTCTCCCAGTGGAAGGCGTCCGTGGAATACGCCACGCACAGCAGGTTCTTCGTGAAATCCGGGCGGTGCCATACGAGGTAATACAGCCGCAGCCGGCTCCCGTCAGGTTCAGGGATGACGGAGACCGGACGTATGAACGAGCCCTCCTCCCACGGCTTGTCGGCCTGGATGATTGGCTCGTCACTGCGGTATCTGATGATGGACATGGACGTGTCTCCTTCGCGCGCCACTAGACGAGGGCATGCTGATTGCACTCGGCCGCTTTCCTCAGCCGCTCGCGTTGCACCTTGGGCATGTGAGCCTGTATCGAAGTCTCAGGGCTGAACCGATGCCAATATGGCGGATGCTGCCCGGTGTCATTTAATTAGTGTCTGACAATATTTTATCCAACGCTATATTCGGTGCTATGATGCTCAAAACAAGCGTAAAACTAGTGTCTGACACTAATTGATTCGGGTATCGCAAACCGCCTATTGAGGGCAGGCTTCGTTGCCGGTCGAGCCGAATGTCCCTGGAGCTACCGCTGGTCGGCATCGCAGCCGACAGACGGGCACGCCGACGCGCGAAACGAGAGATATTGATGACGCGAGTGAGACTGCTGGGGATGGCCGTGGCCGTGTTCGGTGCCTGTATTGCCGGCGGCCCGGGCACGAGTCAGCCGGCCCCGAGCGTCGCCCCGGAGGAACTGCAGGGCGTCCACTTCAGCCCGGCGTCACCGACACCGCCTGGCACGGGGCACTGGCTGGCGGATTACCACCTGATCCGGGAGCGGGTGAAGCGCGAGGTCGGCGAGCTGGTTGCCGAAACGGGAGCCAACTTCCTCGACGTGATGGTGATCATCCCGACGACGCTTCGCGAGAAGGCGACCGCTCCCTCGGACGCAGCCCGCGGCGTGGCCGACTGGGCAAACATGACGACTCTGGACAACCTTGTCGCATTCCTCGATGACTGTCACCAGCTTGGGGTCAGCGTCGAGGTCGACCTGGCCTGCAACCTGTGGGTCCCGTACCGGGTCGATACTGAGAACCACATCGGGCAGAGCGAGTGGTGGCCCGAGCCGGACGACACGCCCTGGACCGAGGCGGCCGTCTGGTACGAGCAGATCATCCGCCATGTCGAAGGCTCGGTCGCGGCTCCTGAGTCCATCGCGTTCTGGACGCTGATGGGCAACCACCAACTCGGTGGGGCGGAGCCCGTGACCTGGGACTGGCCCGAGCGCGCGGAAATCGCCACGTGCACGGAGCGGTTCGTGAAGGCAGTCTGGCCTCGATTCTGTCGGGCCGCGGAGCGTCCGGTCGGGTCGCCCATCATGCTCCCCATCCTCGCCGACACGCCGTACTGGAACGCCAAGTCGGCGGAGGCGCGCCTGAGTTCGTTCCGGAACCTGAAGCAGTGGTTGGTTGACGACCTGGAGATGCCGCCGGATTACTGGGTTATGAGCACCTACCCGTGCTGCGACCCGGCTACGGACGGCGTTGAGTACCTTCGGGAGATCGTCCGCATCCTCGGCCGGGAGAATGCCAGCCGGATCATCTCCACCGACTTCAAGGGCGCGGGGCACGAGATCGCGCCATCCATCGTGGACAAGAGCCACCTGTCCGACGCGGACGTGCTACGATGGCACTTCGCCAAGGTCAGCGAGCACGGCTTCGGCGGCTGGTGGATCTGGTCGTACCAGGACTCCCCACAGCTGGCGACGGGGCTACGCGACCAGAAGGGCCGCTGGAAGCCGGAACTTGTGAGCGTGGTCCGGGAGAGGACCTCCGCCGATGAGAGCGGCTACGTCAAGGTCGGCGACCAAACGTATCGCGACGTCATCAGCACGTGCTTCCAACGGCCGTTCCTGACCGACGCGGACATGCAGATCTACTTCACCGATACGCGCGGGCGCGTGGCGACCGACGGCAGCCCAGCCATGTTCAGCTGTCCTGGCATCCAACAGGTCCTCGTCAACGGGGAACCCCTGCCTGTCGTGCGCAGGGGGGAGAATCTGGTCCAGGTACGCGTGGCGTCCGGCGTGCACGACGTCGAGATCATCGCATCGGAGGACGATGCCGTTCTAGAGCTGCCGAACGGCTTCGAGCGCGGGATACAACCGGTGAGCGACGTTGAGACCTTCAACGCGCGCGCCGAGGCGCTGAGGCCCGGCGACGAGCTGGTCGTCGAGAACGGCGTCTACACGGGCTGGGCAACAGCCCTCGTCGAGGGCAAGGGCGTGGCCGGGAAGCCAGTGGTCATCCGCCCGGAAACGCCGGGCGGAGTTATCTTCCGCGGCAGGACGCATTTCCGCCTGACGGGGAAACACATCCTGTTCAAGGGCTTCCGCTTCGACCACGCGGGACCGGCCCACGTGCTGTATATGATTGAGGGCGAACACATCCGCGTCACGCAGTGCCAGTTCACCAGTTGCGGCGACTCGGGCCGGACCTTCAGCCACATCGTGCGGATCACCCGCAACTGCCATCGCAGCCGCATCGACCACTGCTACTTCACGGCCAGCAAGTGCATCAGCATCGGGTTGCGGCTCTTCGGGATCGAGGACCTGCCGCGCGATAACCGGATCGATCACAACATCTTCCGCGACATCTTCAGGTATTGGGGCAACGGCCAAGAGAACATCCAGATCGGCGGCCCGTCGGAGTGCACCGCGGCCGAGGCCACCGTGCGGACACTCGTCGAATACTGCCTGTTCGACAACGCCTGGGGCGACAGCGAGACCATCTCCAACAAGTCTTCCGAGAACACCATCCGCTACAACGTCGCCGCGAACTGCCTGTTCTCCGCGTTCACCATTCGGTCGGGCAACAACGTCCGGTTCGAGGGCAACGTCATGGTCAATAGCGGGGGCGGGGTTCGCGTGTTCGGCGAGCAGCACGTCATCGTCAACAACCTGTTCCTCAACCTGCTCGACTCGGGCCTCACGCTTCAGACGGGCACGGAATACGTTCGCCTTCCCACGGCTGAGACCGGCACGCTCATCGCGAACAACACGTTCGTCGACTGCCCCGTCGGGACGATTGGAGCCGAACGCGCCAGCCCCGCCTACCCGGCCGGCGTGAAGGGCGTTTCCGTCGTGAATAACCTGATGACGAGTAACCAGGGCCAACTGATCGACCTGTCGGCGGCGGAGGACGTCGACATACGCAGCAACTTGATGTGGCTCACGGGACACGCCGAGGCGGGCCAGCAAGGCAGCGATGCGCTGCTGGCCGATCCGCAACTCGAAGGAACCGGTGTCGCCATCCAGCCCGCGGCGAGCAGCCCCGCAATCGACGCGGCCGAGCCGCTGGAAGAGGTCACCCTCGACCGCTGGGGCCGGCGCAGGCCTGCCGGTCAAGCGCCCGACATCGGCGCGGACGAAATCGGCGCGGGGGAGCGTCCATTTGACATGCTGCCCGAGATCCCGGCGCCGCCGCTCCTGATGCCCGGCCTTCACAAGGGCGACTACGCATTTGGCGTGGGCGACGAGCCGGAAACGAGGCTAACCAACGAATCGCTTGAAGCCCCGTACCCGCTGCCCGGCGATTTCATCATGGAGTGGGAGTATCTGCCGAAGCAGTGGGAGTCGGAGGCGTCGGTGACCTTCTCGGCGGGCGACGGTGGAGGCGGCTACACCATATCGTGGGGAGGCGTTGACGACGATGGACGGCCGCTCGGCGTGATCGCCCTGCGCAAGGGCGCGGAGTTCGTGGCCGATGGCGCCGATATCGTCCATCACCGCATGACGTACCACGTATCCCGAATGCCGGAGCGCCCGGAGACTCCGGCGGAAAAGTGGTACCGGTTCGTCCTGATCAGGCGCGGAGGCAAGATCTGGCTGGCTCATGCGGGCAGGACCGAGTCGACGGTGGTCCCGGTCGTGCCGGTGATCATCTGGCAGGATCGGGCCACGCCTGATAGCGGCCCGGACTTGACGATCGCGCAGACGGGCGAGGGCATCTGGCGTAACATGCACGTGTGGCGTCACGAGCACGGCGCCGGAGCGACGCCGCCCGCGCCGGTGGCTCTTACGGGCGAAAGCAAAGGGCCCAGCCGGGTCGCGCTGAGGTGGCGTCACGGCGAGCAGGGCCGCGTCAACTGCACGTACGACGTGCATCGAGGGACGGAAGCAGACTTCCAACCGACAGAGGCCAACCGCATCGCCGGCCCTGTCGCCGGCGCCGGTTACGACGACTTCCACCCGCCGACGGGCAAGGTGCTCCACTACGGAGTGCGCTCGCGCAACGTGCTCGGAAGGACCTCACGTCTTGCCGGCGTGACGGTGCCTCCCGCCAAGGGCGGATCGATCTACTTGTACCTGGCGGCTGGATCGGCCGAGGAAGTGCAATCGCCCCTCGCGCTCGAGCGAGAAGGCGGCGACGGCCCGGAGCTTCTCGTCGTACCGCCCAACGCCGGCTCGCCCACTACCGGCCCCGTGGAGGCCGGCCTGGCGCGGTATGGGTTCGACGCGCCCGAGGCCGGGGGATATGCTCTGTGGGCCTTGGCCCGGGGGCCGGACGGCTCATCCGACTCGTTCTACTTCTCCCTGGATAGCGAGGCCCTGGCCTCCTACGCGAGCTGGGGCACGGGCGTGCAGGACACGTGGATGTGGCGTCCCGTGTGGCAGAAGGAGTTGACCGCCGGCCAGCACTCCGTGCGCATCAAGCACCGCGAAACCGGCCCGCTCCTCAAGGCCCTGCTCGTCACCGACGACCTGAGCTTCAGCCCCCCGCCGCCGCAGTAGGGAGCGCTCAGGCGATTGCCACGACGCCCGACGCATCACTGCCCGGGCAGAGCGCTATCGAAGTCAGTCAGACCCTCAGCCAGGTGAGTGATACCGGCCTGCCGGGCTACGTCCTTGAACGCATCCGACACTTGTTCGATGTCGCGCGGCAGGGGCCACGGGACGCCTGCGGCGTCTGCCTCCGCGCGGAACTCATCCCAGCGAAGCATGAAGACATGCAGCACCGGCAACTGGGCCACCTTGATGCGTAATTCCATGTCCGGATGGTCCCTCACCGCGTCCTCCGCAGCCTCCAGATAGCCCCAGCCCTCGCTGAGCACCTCGAAGCGCAGGAACCGCAGCTCCTTGATGCGGTCAGCCTGCCAGATGAGAGGCTCGTCGGTGGCGGCGAGGGAATCGTGGATCAGATTCAGGTAGGCGCTGACATGCGGGGCGGCGGGGCCGTAGTAGCCGGCGACGAATTCGTCGACCAGTTCTTGCCCATCCAACTCCGGGTTCCACAGAAGCTTGGCCATCACCCACGCCTTGAGTTCGGCCATCTCGGCGCCCGGTGATGGACCGGCGCCTTGGGAGAAGACCCCCGTTGCGCCGTGGGCGACGTAGAACCGCATGTTCGGCGCCAGCGTTCGGAGGTTGGGGTGGGGCACGATGTAGTTTGCGTGGTTGGTCACGTAGTCCCAGATCCACAGGCGACTGCTGATCTTCGACCAAGCGAGGATGTGCTCGCGGAAGTCGCTGTTACGCTCGTGCGTCAGCGGCACGCCGCAGTCGCACTCGATGCTGCACAAGGTGACGATGACATTGTGTCGCGGCCTGACCATCCTGGGCGGCTCGCGGGTATAGTGATAGGCGAGCGTGCCGATGGCCACATGCGGGAACTCCTGCTCAATGTCTTCCGCTACCGCGTTGACGAACCGCAGGATCAGACCGGCGGGGCTGCCTTCCTCCACCTCAACCGCCTTGCAGGCATCGCATTCGCATCGGCCATCGTAGCCGGGAAACTCATCCATCTGCGAGACTGAAGTGTAGGTCAACTGGGGGTTCCCCCGCAGCTTCTTACTCAGGTTCTCGACCAGCTCCCTTCGCATGTCCTCATTGGTCAGGCATAGCTGCGCAGGCATCGGGTACTCCACGCCGGCGTATTGCGCCATGACCACGTGTCGTCTGACGCCGTCGATGAGGCTGAACCACTCGGGGTGGTCCGCGAAGTGCTCCTCGGGCGGGACGAGATTGTAGAACGTGTGAGACCAATCGGCGTCGTCCACGGCCCACTGACCGCCCCGCTGCGCATCCAGACTCTCGTGGTGTCCGTTGCTCTTGTTGCGCGCCGCCCAGTTGCCATCGAAGGCATCAAACCAGAATGGCTCGCGGAATTCCAACACCGGGACAAGCCGGATATCCAGATCGGCGACGGACAGGTTTCGTTCACTGGGCATCGAACTCACCGTCGAACTCCACCAACGACAACCCACGTGGTCCTCCAAGAACGTGTAGACCGCGTACAGCGTGCCCCGCGGCTCGCCGCCGGCCAGGATGAGGTCGCTGCCCACGGTTCTGATGACGATCCCCTCGGCGCCGAGCCCGTCGGTGTTGAACGCTCCATCGACCGACCGGGCCGCGGCGGGGCCGACCAAGATGCGCGGGCCGTCGGCCGGGGCATGGCTCGCGACCGGCAGATCCACGCCTGTTACCTCCCGCAGGAATCGAGCCAGCTCCCGCGCGGCATGTTGCTGGGGCGCGGACGCCTGATCGTCAACGACTATGACCGCGTCGCTGGCACCGTCGTGAGCAATGGTCAAGGCATTGGCTCCCGAGCAGAGCCCGGAGACCGCCGCTACTGCCTGCAAGCGAACTATACCTCTCACCAGGGGCGTGGTCATTCCGCGTCTCCTGTCGATTGGCCGTTGATCACCAGTCTTCGTCAGGCGAGATCCATGGACCTGGACTCGTTATTGGGGGGGAGGGCGAGGCTGACCGGGCACGGGCCTACTTGCGCGACTGCACGCCTCAACTCAGACCTCCTCCGAGGGCTGAAGAGAAGCGTGCAGTCATCTGTGGTTGCATGTCATTGGTCGGTTGATCAGACACTACCACCAGTGCGCGTTCTTGAAGTCATCCACGTATCCCGACCAGCTTCGGATGCCCTGCCATTCAGGCGTGTTGGTCGGGTACGGATACCATCGCCCGAAGCGGCTGACCGATTCGACCGGACGGAACGCGCATTGCCCTAGGCCAACAGGCGTGGTGTCGCGGTGACACTGAAACGCCACGGGCGCGGCGGGAGTCTCGTCCAGCGAGTACCTCGCCATCGTCGACAGGGCCGCGGCGAGAGCCAGACTTGCGCGGCTCAACTCATCACCGGACGCAGCGCGCTGAAGCGTCAGGATGAGCATCAGAGCCATGAACATCACGACCCATACGACCGTGTGGCGCGATGCAGTTGTTCTCATGCTTCCCACCTCCCCTGGGGACAGCAACTACCGGCCCCGCAGCCTCGGAGTCCGGTTGCGGTAGAGCCGATAGCTGTGCTGAGTCTGCGGATCGCCGTAGTAACCCGGCGTGTACGTCTCAGGCGTCAGGCCGAAGTAGTACCCCGAGTCGCCCGGGTGGCGAAACTCCTCTGCGGGAGCCCAGCGTCGGCCGAAGTAGCTTCGCGCGATACCCATCTGACGGGCGCCCGGGTGGCGCCAATCGAAGTAGGGCGACTGCATGTAGCGAGGCGGCCCCTGGGGATATGCGCGAGGCTGGAAGTAGTAGTCGTTGTGCGGGACCACCGGCCGGTAGACCACATCGACTGGGTTCATCGGGATGGTTGTTGGCTGATGCTCGTTCAGCGCGAAGGCGCTCGGCACCAGCAGCACCGCGAGCCCGGCGACTATCGGAACAGTTGAGCGTCTCATTTGGCCACCTCCGAACGCCGGCTATGGGTCAACGGCGTTTCATGAGGCCATTAAGACAGGCTACCCATGAATTGGTATATGTACTCCTAAATAGGAGACGGGTTAGAGGTTGGCGCGGGCGGAGGGACGGCAGGGGATGGTGGCTGGATCAGGGAAGCTGGGATGACGGCTACTCCTGGAGGCGAGTGATGCGGCTCAGACAGCTACTGATGGTGGGGTTGGTGATCGGCGCGACGACGCCGGGCTGGGCGTGGAGCTTACGGGTCAGCGATGCCATGCCTGTCGTGGGCGCGGAAGCGCGGCTGGAGGTAGCAGATGACGATGCGGCCGAGGCTCACGTGCGGTTCAGCGTGACCGGTCCGAATGGCGACTGGCAGGCAACAGCCAGCGCGGCTGACGGCAAGGCGAGCATCGCGTGGACGCCGACGACCCCTGGCGAGCACAGCATCAGCGCCGAGGTCGATGGTGAAGCCATCGAGGCGCGCCAGGTTTTCGCGGTAAGCCGCCGGCTGCACTTCAACCACTGGGCCTGCCCGCCATCGCAGCGGTACGTGACGTCAGTCATGGAGAACGAGAACGAGCCGGGCGCGGCGGAAGCGTGGCTCGATCGAGGCGTGATGCCGCTGAGGTGGAAAGGCGGGATCTGTGACTTCGACCGACTGCGGGAGGCCGGTCCGTTCGCGGACTCCTGGAGCGACATCCCGGGCGCGCAAGTGGGCATCATGATCGACGAGTTCGGCGGCGGCTCCGACAAGGATCAGACCATGGGCCAAGCGCTGCCACTGCTGCGGGAACGCTCGCCCGAGTTGTTCCAGGCGCCGTACTGTGTCGGCGTGTCGGGGGATGATATGGTCGCGGGATTCGCGCAGGCCGATCTGGTCCTAATCGAGACCTACGCCCATGACTGGCGCGGATACACCACGCTCGAGCGGCGCGTGCAAAGCGCCGTCGACGCGGGACTTGGCGACCGCGCTGTCGCCGTGCTGGGGCTGAGTTACTGGGCGAGCACGGAACGCGAACTCCGGCAGCAGATCGCTTTCGCGCGATCGCGCTTCCCGAACATGCCGGGCATCGGGTTCTTCCCGCAGTTCGTGCCGGAGCAGAGCGAGGCCATCGACCGGGCGGTCTACGATTACTTCCTGGGGCCGGCGCTGTTGCTGCGGGACGGCAAGGTGCGGAACATCGGCCAACTCCCCGCGCAAAACGCGGGACTGAGGCTAGCCGACGGGACAGAGCTGGTGGTGGAGACCATCGCGGCGGGCGAGAGAACGCAAGTGCCGGAGGGATCTGAACTGTTGGCGGGCGAGGGCTACACGGTGGTCGAATACACGCCGCCTACCGAAGGCGGTCGGCCATCGGATGAGGATGAGGCCAAGGCCGCCGCGTTCGAGCGGGAGACGATGGGCGACAACCCAACACGACCGATTGACGCAGCCGAGTTGAGCATTGAGCGCGCCGAATCAGATAACGAGCACATGGATGGACAGGTGTCTGGCGGGACGATCGCGCTGGCGAAGGCCGCGCGCGGCAGGATGGGCGTGAGGTATACGGTGGAGGTGCTGAAGGGGCACTTCTATGGGACGGTGAGCGTGGAGCTAATCGGCAACACGGGATCGATCGGCGCGTCGATATCACATGGAGACAACGACCGCGACGTAGCGTCGAACATGCCACGCGTGAGGGCGATGGTGCAACCAGACCCGGCGGCAAACACCGGCCGGGCGGGAGCCACATGCCCCTTCGCGCTGGAGCCGGGGAGGCGGTACACGATCTTCGTGGGCTACGACGGAGCCGCCCATGGCTTGGCGACTGTGAGGGACGAAGAGGGGGCGTTGCTTTGGCAGAGCGATCCGATCTTGGTGGTGGGCGCGCTCGAGGTGGATCGGCTGCGGATCGGCGTGAGGCCGTTTGAGACGAGCGAATTGCGGCAGACGGAGGAGGGCGTCGTGTTCGCGAGGGGCGTGTCGGGTGGCCCGATCCCGTCGCCTTACGTGCTTGAGGCGGAGATAACGGATGTGGAAGTGGGCGTGAGGTAAGGACTGGCTGCAACGGGGCGGGAGTGGAAACTCAGACGTCGAGTTTCCCGTTGCCACGCGAAAGGTGAGTCTCGCAGAAGGCCCCGGCAATGAATGCCGGGGCCTTTCAGTGTTTGCCTACCGGTGACCCCGCCCGCCGCGGCCACCATGCCCGCCTCGTCCGCCGTAGCTGCGTCCGCCATACCCGCGATGGCCGCCGCCATAGCTGCGGTACAAGCCTCGGTGGCCGTAGCTATTGTAGGATCCACGGAAGCTGGGGTACGAGCGGAAGGAGTACGAACGGTAAGGGTACGACCGGTAGCCATAATAATACGGGTCGTAGTTGTAGTAAGTGTCGTAGCTGTAGCGTCTGGTCTGCCTGTGCTTCCTCTTGTACTTGTGTCCGTTGTAGTAGCGTGGAGACCGGTAGT
>CAZKUN010000043.1:0-47686 GCA_964555935.1 uncultured Armatimonadia bacterium
TTTCTTGGCACCTCTACCGAAAACCTCCCTGCTCATATGGGCAATGCGGGTCTATGGCTCTTCCCGAACGAGCAAGGCAACCGGCTCGGGAACCGAACGATGCAGGACTACATCGCCAGGTACGGACGTCGGGCCGAGATTGCTGACGTGAGGGTCTCGCCTCATACGTTTCGCCACACGTTCGCTGTCATCAAGTGGCGGAATGGAACTGACATGCTGACGCTGAGCCGGGCGCTCGGACACGGCGACGTAAAGACGACCGAGGGTTACCTGCGGGGCCTCGGCGTTGAGGACGTGTTGACGCGCCAGCGCGAGTGCAGCCCGCTGGAGTCAATAGGCTTCCAGCCAGTCAATGGAGCCCGACTGCGCGGTCGGCCCGTCGCCGCTCGCTAACGCAGACGCCGTTGCCCTCGCTGTCCAAGGTCGAGCGTCGTCAACGGACTCAGTTCCTGATGTTGAGTGATGAAGTCCACGTCGGCCAGCTCGCAGTATCGACGAGACATCGCGAGGTCTGCGTGACCGAGGATTCTTTGGAGATGAAACGGACTGCCGCCGTTCCGGACAAACATCACCGCGAACGTGTGCCTGAAGGTATGGGGCGATACCCGCACTCGCGTGATGCCCGCGCGGGCACCGTGGTGTTTGATGCGATCCTGGAAGGTCCGGCCACACGCTCGCGCGCCGAAGGCATTGGGGAACACGTACGGCCGGTTCTTGCGGCCGACCGTCTCCAGGACGGTCCCGCGGTGGGCGAGGTATCGCTGCAGATGGTACGCCAGCGCCGTCGAGAAACCGACGACCCGCTCCTTCATCCCCTTCCCCATCACCTTGATCGTGCGGGCATCGAGGTCGATGTCGTCGAGATCCAGGCCCGTCGCTTCCGAAAGGCGGATACCCGTGTCGAGCAGGAGCAACATGAACAGATGGTCCCGCAAACCGATGAAGGTCTTGGTGTCGGGCTGGTCCAGCAGGGCCTGCACCTCGGCCTCGGTGAAGGTCGGCACGATCTTGCGGGGGACCCGGACCTTACCGATGCGGGCGGCGGGGTTGATGTCGGCGTAGCCCTCACCGATGGCCCAGTCGAAGAAACGCCGGATGGCGTCGCGGATGCCGTTCAGGGCCGAGGCGCCGACGGTGAGGCGCTTCTCCGACAGGTAGGCCCGGACGGTCGCCTCGGTTACGGATGCCGTTTCCTCGCAGCCGAGGGACATGGCGTAGCGGTCGAACGGCCCGAGCGTGCAACGATAAAAGTACAGGGTCCGTGGACTCAGACCCCGCAACTGGCAGTCGGCGACGAACTGGCTGACGGCGTGGCTGAGCAGCGGCGAGACGGCGGACGGCAAGCGCATGACGTGGCCCATGGCGGCCTCCCTGAGAGGCCCTCGCTAGATTCTGGCGACGAAAACGAGGGTAGCCAATGTCTAGCGAGGGTAGGTTTGGCCCGCATGGGTGGGGGTAGAGAACACGCTGAAACTTGGGGGTTTCTTGCGGTCGAGGATTCTGCTCGTTGGCGCTACACTCAAAATCTAGTGGGGTTCACACCCCGTGCCGGTTCGACCCCGGCCTCCGGCACCAACGTGCTAACAGAGCCCCGGACCTCGGCAATGCCCGAGTTCTGGGGCTTCTTACTGTTGGACGCGCGCCAACAGACGGACGCCTCGCCCGTCTGCACCAGTCGTTCCCTCACGAAGTCGGGTTTACCTGCCGGGGACGCGTCTCACTGTCCGATGACAATCGCGTTCTCGCCCACCTGGTTGCCTGAGCCAGCGTCGCGCATTCTCACGCCCTCGCCGGCAACGTGGAATGTGTTCTTGCGGATGACGTTACGCTCGCTGGTCGGCTTCACAATGGTGCATCCGACATCCGTGCCGACAACCACGTTCCCCTCGAACACGTTCTCGCTGCCAAATCCCAGTATGCCGAGGGCCGTGCGCGCGCCCGCTTTGGGAACGCAGATGATGACGTTTCCCGTCACCAAGTTACCTGAACTCCTGTCCGAGAGAACGATCCCGCCACGCACTTGCCCCTCGAGGATGCACAAGTTGCCGCGGATCTTCGTGCCCAGTGCGCTTTGGGTTGCGATAGCATGTCGACCGTTCGGCTTCTTGGCGGAGACCACGTGGTTATTCTCAATCATCGTGCCGGTGGTGTCTCCGCCGGCGATGATCCCGTCATCTCCCCCGCCTCCGTCAGGCCGGTCGATGCCCGCGTAGCGCACAACGTTGTTGCGCACCAGCCACCCCGACCCCGTTCGGACGCCGCTACGGCCCGTGCGCTCGATGAGGTTCCCAATGACCGTTGCGTTCGTTCCCACTCCCGCGATGCCATGGCGATCCGGGATGTCGTGAATCGTGTTCGTAGCGATGACCGCGCCATCTGAATCTTCGGGGACATACACGCCCGTCACGCCGGTCGCCCGCGAGCCGTCGATCTCAAACCCAACGAGGCCAGAGCCCGCCCCCACGTGGACGATCCGCGTCCGGCCATCAGGCGGCGTGTATGTCACGCCCGCCGGGGGCACAAGCACGGTGCCCGGCTCGCCCCGGAGCCACGTGCCCGCGGGGATGGATAACTCCAACTCTTCGTAAACGCCCGCAGGCACGACGACCATCCGCGCGCCGCCGCGCATCTTCGCCAATGCTGCCGCGATGGCGCCCACATACGGGTTCGCGGCCGATCCATCTCCCGCCACGCCAACGGTTCTCGGGTCGAGCGTCACGGCGGAGGCGCTCGGGCCGGCGATCAACGTATGCTCGCCGGGAGTCAACGGTTGGGGACCTAGCGAGTTCTGCCCAACAGTCGGCAGGGATACGTGAACCGCCTGCACCTGCTGCTTGCTTAGATTCTGGTTGAGGAACTGGCGCGTCTCAGCAGACATCAGCACCTGTCCCGCGGCTTGCGCCGGCACGGGGCCGAGCGCCACCACAGGCACGGAGTGCGGACACGCCAACACTACCAATGCGAGTGCGATACCCATGATCACTATCCCCACGGTCCTCACGGAAGCCAAAGGACGGTCACGCTCCTCTAGCATGGCTTTGTCTGGTTCCTATATAGACTAATCACCGATAACGTCCGCGGGGTGCCCTCGCAGCAGTTGATAGAGGTCACGAAACAAAGCCGGCCGCCCGAAACAGAGCGGCCGACAGCTAAGACACTTGGGCTGATATGTCGCAAGCGATTAGGCGGGCGCGCCCATGCGACGGAACTTCGCATACCGCGCGGCCATCAGTTCGTCCGGCGGCATCCCGTCAAGTTCGTCCAAGGCCGCCAACAATGCCGTCTTCAGTGACTGCGCGGCTGCCGCATGGTCCCGATGCGCCGCCACGGGCGGTTCGGGGATGATGCCATCGACGCAGCCCAGCTCCACGGCGTCCTTCGCCGTGAGCCTCAGCGCCGCCGCCATCTCCTTCTTCTTGTCTGCGTCGCGCCAGAGGATCGCGGCACAGCTCTCGGGCGCGATGACGGAGTAATACGCGTGCTCCATCATCAGCACGCGGTCGCCAACACCGATCCCGATCGCGCCGCCGCTGCCACCTTCGCCGATCACGACACACACGATAGGCACGGGCAACGCAAACATCTCGCGCTGGTTGACGGCAATCGCCTCGCTCACGCCACGGCTCTCTGATTCCTCGAGGCAGTCCGCTCCCGGCGTGTCGATCAGCGACACGATCGGCCGCCCCCAGCGTGCCGCGAGTTCCATAACGCGGAGCGCCTTGCGATAGCCCTCCGGACGTGCCGCGCCGAAGTTGCGCCGGCGTCGCTCCGCGCCCGAGCGTCCCTTCTGGTGCCCGATGATCGCCACCGCGCGCCCGTCGATCTGCGCGAGGCCGGCCACGATGGCTGGGTCATCGCCGTAGCGGCGATCACCGTGAAGCTCGAAGAAATCGTCCGCCGCGTGTTGGATATAGTCTAGGGTATAGGGCCGCTTCGGATGCCGGGCGATCTCAACCTGTCCCCAGGCGTCGGCGGCGGCGAAAGCCTCGGCGACCTCAGCCGCGAGTCTCGTCGCTTCCGCTTCCCAGTTGGCCAGCTCTTGCGCGCAGTCACCACCGTCGGTCGCGAGCTTGCGGAGCTGCTCCACCTTCTGCTCCAGCTCAGACAGATCAGCGTCGAGAGCCATCAATGGACTATCGGGCTCACGCTTCATTCGTATCTCCAACGTCTCCGGTTGGGACGGCGCCGCCGCTCCCCCAGCGCAGTATGGATGCCAGCGTATCGCGCAGCTCCGAGCGCGGCACGACCGCGTCGATCATTCCATGTTCGTACTGGAAGCGGGCGGTCTGGACACCGGGCGGGATGCGCTGCTTGGTGATCTCGATGACTCGCGGGCCGGCAAACCCCATCCGCGTTCCCGGTTCGCTCAGCACGATGTCGCCGAGGGACGCGAAACTCGCGGTCACGCCGCCGTAGGTCGGATCGAGCAATACCGTTATATAAGGGACTCCAGCTTCGCGGAGTTTGCCGGACGCGCCAGAGGTCTTCGCCATCTGCATGAGCGAGACCAGGCTCTCTTGCATGCGCGCCCCACCGGAAGCGCAGAAGACCACCGCGGGAAGCCGCCGCTCCGCCGCGCGTTCGAGCATGCTGGCGACCTTGTCACCGACGACAAACCCCATGCTCCCGCCAAAGAACGCCAGGTCCATCAGTCCGATGGCGACGGCGATGTCGTGTATCCTGGCCTCGCCCGTTATCATGCCCTCGGGTCGGCCTGTCTTTTCCTGCGCCGTCTCGACCTTCTCAGCGTAATCAGGGAACGATAGCGGATCGACCGGCGCGACGTCGCCGTCCCACTCTTCGAAGGTTCCCTCATCGGCGGTCACCTCGAGGCGCTCGTCGACCGAGAGCCTGAAATGATAACCGCAGTGATTGCAGATGCGGTATGGTTCAATGTCCTTGCCGTAGACCAGTTGGTTGCACCCCTGGCAGTCCTCCCACATGTCGGGAGGAATGTCATCGGAGCTTGCCCCTCGGCCTCGACCGAAGAATCTGGGAGTCACAGCTACCCTCCGGCCGCGGATTTGCCCGCGGCACGTTTTGGACTGGCATTCGCTTCCGCGCAGGAGGTTCGGATTCCTGCGCCGAATACGCATTCTCCCGAGCGCGGTCCTGTCCCACCGGAACGCCTCCGCTCGGGATCGCGTTGAATGATGCCGGAGGAACGAGACATGGATCTGGATGAACTCAGGCGGGAGATCGATGAGGCCGATCAGACCATCATCGCCGCCCTTAAGCGCCGCGCCAAGGCCGCTCAGGCCATTGGGGAAGCCAAAGCAGAAGCCGGGAAACCGGCGTTCGCGCCAGGCCGGGAGGCCAAGGTGTTCCGCCGACTCGCCGAAGCGGATTCCGACCCGCTGCCAACCGGCGCGCTGACCGCCATCTACACCGAGGTCATCTCGGCGTGCCTGGCGCTCGAGCAGCCGCTACGCGTCGCCTACCTCGGGCCGGAGCACACGTTCAGTCACCTGGCGGTCCTCGCCCGATTCGGGCAAGCTGTCTGCCCGGTGCCGCAGACATCGTTCGCCGACGCGCTCGCCGCGATCGAAAAGGGCGAGGCTGACCTCGCGATGCTGCCGGTCGAGAACTCGACCCAAGGCCCGGTCGGCGAGACCTTCGACTGCGTCGTCGAGACGCATCTGCCCGTTGTCGGCGAGTACTACCTTCCCGTCCAACACCATCTCGTCGGCGACTGCGAGATGGCAGACATCGAGGTCGTCTACTCGCATCCGCAGCCACTGGCCCAGTGCCGCAAGTGGCTCGCCACGAACCTCGGTGACGCCCAGCTCGTGCCCGCATCCAGTTCGGCCACGGCGGCGGCGCAAGCGGCGGCTAGCAGCAACGCGGCGGCGGTGGCGCCCGAGCGCGCCGGGGAGGTCAACGGCCTCCGCGTGCTCGCGGCAAATATCCAAGACGACGCTGCCAACCGCACTCGATTCTGGATCGTCGGCGGCGATGCCCCAGGGCCAACCGGCAAGGACAAGACCAGCCTCGTCCTGACGACTCCTCACCGATCCGGAGCGCTCCACGAGGCGCTAAAGCCCTTCCGTGGATTCGGCCTCAACATGACAATGATCCAGTCCCGACCAGCTCGCGGCCGGGGCTGGGAGTATCTCTTCTTCATTGACTTCCAGGGGCACCAGGCCGACGCGGAATGCGCGAAGACGTTGGCCGCCTTGCGCGACCTCTGCCCGCTGCTTGAGGTCCTCGGATCGTACCCGGAAGCCGGCTGACGGCGCGCACGCATACGTACAATCAGAAGCGCCAGGCACCCAAGGGATGCCTGGCGCTATCCATACGTTTTCGCGTTACGGCTATCGAGTGATCTGTTGGCGAATCTCGTCGACCTTCGCGAGCGCCACGTCGCACTGGTCCGTGTCGGTCCAGTCACCCAGAGCGCGGACCCGTTCGCGCAGGTTTTTCTGCTGGTCGATGAAGCGCGAGATCTTGAACTGCCGCTCCACTTGCGCCACGTCGCCCGACATCATGTCGTCCTCTTCGCCGCTTGAGGCCAGATAGGCATCCAGCTCCTCCGGCGAGACATCGATCATGACCTGGTCGGCCGCCTCGGCCTCATTGGCCTCTTCCTCGGCGCTCTTGCTCCGGCGCTTCTTGCCACGCTGCTTGCGGTCTTTCAACTCCGTCAGGCGCGTGCGTGCCGCGGCCAATTTCACCATCGACGCCGTGCAAGTCGACACCCGGCGCGTCACGAGCAGCGAGCAACGGTCGGCGGTGTATTCGATACTCTCAAGCCAGTCGCGCATGAATGTCGACAGCAACCAGACGGGCAGCGCGGCAAACTTGATGAATGGGTTCGAGCGACGGATCGCGGTGATCGCCAAATCCACGGAAACATGCCCGGACTTGATGTGACCCAGCTCCTTGGCGAGCGCAGCGACGACCTCTTCCGGGCGCAGCACTTCGAAGATGTTGCTGCTGATGATGATTGAACCGGCGCCGCCCGGGACGCTATACATGTAAGGCGTCTGGTCGGTCACGATGTATGCGGCCGGGGCCTTCTTCAGGCTCAGAAGCTTGCATGAATCCAGCAGCAGCTTGTGCACCTCGGCGTGGTTCGTCGCCATGACCTTCGCCTTGCCGCCAAGCTCCTTGAGCTGCTTGCGACGGGGGCGCGCGGAGATCATGTTCAGCCCCATGATGCACACGCCTGGGTAGATCAGCAGCAACACGGGTACCTGCCACAGGTTCTTGAGGGCCTGGCCCGTGTCCGGCTTGAACGCCTGCCATCCGGTGTAAGCTGCCAAGCCGAGGAAGAGCACCCACACGCCACCCAGCGCGATCAGGTACGTCATCTTCTCGTTTGCGGCCTGGTAGTCTTTGACTGCCAAGACCGTGCGTTTGGTTTTCCGTGCTTTACCCTTACGAGCCACTCGACGACTCACCACCCTTGCGATCGTCTATTAATACCCGCACCAGGAGTTCAGGCTCTTCCTGCTCTCCCTGGACCGTCACTTCAATGGCATCCAGGCGATACGTCTCCCCCACATCGGGAAGGCGCCCGATCTCGCCCGCCACATACCCTGAGATCGTCTCGTGCTCGTCCCCAGGGATCGATGTCCCGAGCCTGTCGTTGACATCCTCGATGCGCGCTTTCGGCGCGACCACTGCTTCATTCTCGCCGGTCATGCGAATCTCCTCGCCCGGCGTGTCATGTTCGTCCTCAATCTCACCAACCAGCTCCTCGAGGATATCCTCGATCGTGACGATCCCCTCGGTGCCGCCCTGCTCATCGATCACAATCGCGATATGATTCTTCGACTCGCGCATCTCGCGGAACAACTCGTCAACGGGCTTTGTCTCCGGGATCAGCTTCGGCTCTTTGAGAAAGTCGCCCACGACCGATTTCTCGCCCATCCCTGACCGCAGAGAGCGCAGCAAGTCGTTGGCGTGAACGACGCCCACAACGCTGTCGATATCGTCGTCGTAGACCGGTATCCGCGAGAACCCTGAATCCTGAATCGCCTGCAGAGCCTCGTCGATGCTCGCCCCGCGTTCGAGGGCCACGAGGTCGACCCTCGGCACCATGATCCGACGCGCGACGGTTGCCGAGAGCCCGAGCGCGCTGTCGAACATCTCGCCCTCGCTCGGCTCCAGGACGTCTTCCTCCTCGCCCATGTCAACCGCCGCTCGGAGATCATCTTGCGTCACGAAGTGCCCGTGATGCGCATCGTGGGCGCCCGTGCCTCTCATCACCAGGTTCCCCGCCGCCGTCGCGGCGGTCACAAGCGGGCTGAGCGCGAACGTCAGCACTCGCACGGGTCGCACAACGAACCGCGAGATGGCCGTCGGGTACGACGCCCCGATGTTCTTGGGCGTGATCTCCGCGAACACGAGGATGGCGCACAGAATCAGCAGGTGTACGGCCTGCTCGCCGATCCCGATATCGACCTCCAGCTCCTCGAGGCGATGCACGTACAGCGTCGCCAGCGCGGAGATCGAGATGACCAGTATGTTGATCGCGACGATGATCGCGCTGATGAAATCTGGTGATTCCAGCAGTCGCAGCACGTTCGCGGCGGCGCGGTCGCCCTCGTCCGCGCGGCGGCGCAGACGAACCCGACTGACCGCCACCAGGGACGCCTCCGATAGCGATAAGAAGAAGACGAACAGGATCAGCACGCCGATCCCGATCAGCAACCCGGTTGATAATGCGTCTTCCAACTGTACCGCCCTCCACGTTTCCCGCGCGCGCTATCCGGAGACGGACGAGCCACGCGACTTCTGCGCGCTGTCCGGCTTCTCCGGCGTGTCGTCGTCAAAGCCATTCTCCACGGGCACTTCCGTCACTCGAATGCGTTCGATGCGGTTCCCCAGGACTCGCTCGACAGTCAACTCCAGCCTGCCGTAGCTCACAGATTCTCCGACGCCGGGAATCCGCTTCATCTCTGAAAGCATGAGGCCCGCCAGGCTGTCGAAATCGCCCTCGGGCAGCTCAGTGATTACGTAGTTACCGACCTCGTGCAGGTTGACCGCGGCCGAGAACGTCCAATCGTGGTCGCCCAACACGACGACCTCGGGCTCTTCCTCGTCGTACTCATCCTGGATCGGTCCGACGATCTCCTCCAGCAAGTCTTCCATCGTCACGATCCCAGCCGTGCCGCCAAACTCGTCGCGCACGAGCGCCATCATCTGCCGGCCATCTTGGAGCTGGCGCATCAACTCGTCGACGGCAAGACTCTCCGGGACGAAAAACGCCGGACGCGCCACGAGTTGGCACTGGCTTTCAGTCTCGCCCCGGCGCAAGTACGGCAGCAGGTCCTTTGAGTAGAGGACGCCCACAACGTCATCGCGATCCTCGCCGATGACCGGAAGTCTGGAGAAGCCGGCGTCAAGCATCGTGTCGAGGGCTTCGCCCAGCGTCGCCGTCGCCTCAACGCAGACCATGTCCGTCCTCGGGACCAGGACCTGGCCGGCTGTCTGATCGCCGAAGTCCAGCACTCCCAGGAGGATCCGCCGCTCGGACTCCTGGTACTCGCCGCGCTCGTGGATCTCATCGATCATCGTCTTGAGTTCGTCTTCCGTGTAGGCAGGGGGGGCTCCGGCAATCAGGTACAGCACCTTCTCTACCACCACGGAGAACGCAGCCATCGCGAGCGTCACCGGCAGCACGCACGCAGCCAGGATCGCCATCGGCCAGGCGCCCATTCGCGCCGCCCGAACGGGGTTGCGCGCCGCCCACATGATCGGCGTCACCTCGGCGAAGACGAGCACGAAGATGGTCAGCACGACGACCGACACCGGCGCGCCGATCTTTGCTCCAAGCAACTGGATCGCCATGTCGGCGGCCAGGTGCTCGGAGATGTAGACGGTACCGGTGATACCAAGCAGCAGTGCGGTCAGGGAGATCGAACGGTGCTTCTTGAGGAACAGAATCAAGGCGGCAGTGCGAGACCCGCTGTCGCGCATATTCCGCGCGCGTGCAGGCGAGATCGCGAGGAACCCGATTTCAGAGGCCGAGAATAGAGCCTGGACAGCCAGCAGCAACGCCAGCGCTGGCAGCCCGTATCTATATGGAACGTCGTCCACGACTGCCCTCTTCCTCCCATGTTCAATAGGGGAAAGCACCGGGCTGGATGTCTCGCGAAGAGTATACCACAACGCCCCCACGCCACGCAACGTATGAAGCCGCCTCCACCCGCCAAGGGAGGTGGGTTGCGCCCGAGATCGAACGACCTCACCGTTATCGAAGCTACAGCCGGCCATCAGCGACCGGCGAATAGGAGCGCAATCATGGCGGCAATCAAGCATGGCGTGATCGGTCTCGGGTGGTTCGGTGAGAAGCACTGCGAAGCGCTTTCCGCGATCCCAAGCGTCGAGCTGCATGCTCTCTGTACTCGCACGAAGTCACGCCTCAAGTCCGTCGCGAAGGACTTCGGCGTCAAGAAGACCTTCACCGACTACAACGAGATGCTCGCCGACCCCGATCTGGAGTCGGTCAGCATCACCACCATGTGGGACCAGCACGCCGAGCCCACGCTCGCCGCGCTGAAAGCCGGCAAGCACGTCTTCCTCGAGAAGCCCATGGCCTCCACCGTTCCCGACTGCCGCAAGATCGTGAAGGCGGCCCACGCCGCGGACGGCTACTTCATGGTCGGCCACATCTGCCGCTTCAACCCGCGCTATGCCCTCGCCAAACGCGAGATCGAATCCGGCGCGATCGGCGACATCGTCAGCGCCTACGCCCGCCGCAACATCCCCGGCTTCGTGACCGAAGACATCCTCGACAAGATCGGCCCGATCATCGGCGACGGCGTCCATGACATGGACCTGATCCTCTGGTTCACGGGCGCGAAGGTCGAGACCGCGTACGCCCAGACGGTCAACATGCGCGGGAAGAAGCACCCCGATCTCGGATGGAGCATGTTCAAGCTCGACTCCGGCGCATCGGTCGTGCTCGAGAACGTGTGGAATCTCCCCGAGAAGACAGCCTACCAGATCGACGAGCGCATGGAGATCATCGGCACGAAGGGATCCATCCACATCCAGGAGGTGCATCCGAGCATCAGCGTCTGCACCCCCGAGGGCTTCACGTGCCCCGACACGACCTACTGGCCGACGATCCACAATCAGCTATCAGGCGCGCTCCGCGAGGAGTTGATGTACTTCGCAACCTGCGTCCAGAACGAGACGCCGCCGACCGTCATCACGCCCGAAGAGTCGCTGGCCGCCGTCGAGGCCTGCCTCGCCGCGGAGAAGTCGGCGGCGACGGGCAAGATCGTCAAGCTGCCGAAGGCGAAGTAAGGGCCGCGGGCAATCCCGATGGACCGCACAGACGTTTAGTAGAGCGGAGGTGAACGCAAATGGCGGGACCTGGACGGACCATCAACCGGAGTCTGTGGCAACGCGCATACGACAGGATCTCGCTCCTGCCGCCCGAGCGCCAGGAAGAGATAGTGGACTACATCGACTTCGTGGTCGAGCGAGAGGAAGGCGAAACGTGGGACCTCTCAGAGGTCGACAAGAAGGCCATCGATCGCCACAGGGACGGGGACATCTCCGACACCGTGCCACTAGTTGACGTGAAGGACGCCATCATTCGAGGGCGACCTCGCCGGATGCCATCGCCTCCGATGTGGCGGGTACCGCGTTCTGTTTCAGGTTCTCGACGATCCGAGCGTGATAGTCATAGAGAAGATCGCCGCGCGCGGGTCGGTGTACGACTGACCGCGCGCGTCCGGGCCTGCCTCGCCGTGGCGAAGAGCGCGGCTACCGGTAAGATCGTGCGGGTGGCGAGGAAGAGCCAGTGACGGGGCACGGCTCGTACACTGAGGAGGGTGGACGATGAGCGAGGAGACGGCGGTGCGGGGACATTGGCGGACGAGAGAGACGCTGATGGCGGGCATGACCACGTGCATCGTTGGTGTGGCGATCATTGCCGTAGCCGCGTTGGTCGTTGGAGTCGCCGCGCCGGCTACGGGACTCATTGGACCGGGGTCGATGGCCGTGGTCGCGTGTTCCGGGTTTGGCGCGTGCCTGTTGGTCATCCGGCGGCAGCACTCCGAACTGCTGGCGGCACACGAGGAGATCGCTTCGCTGCACGAGCAGCTCGCGACAGGGGGATCGCCGGAGCCCGGCGTCTGATCACGAGAGCCAGAGGGCATTGATATGAGCGAGGACAGTGTCGGCACCATCCGCGAGGCCCGTTCCGAGGACACGGACCGGTGCGGCGAGATCGCGGGCATCGCATGGCAGCGCGTCTTTGATGCGTGGCGCGAGCTGATGGGTGATCCGCTGTTCATGCAGCACCATTCCGAGTGGAAGCAGCGACAGAGCGACGGGTGTGCTGGAGCCGTACGCGATCACCCGGAGCGCGCCATCGTCACCGAGGTCGACGGCGTGATCGCGGGCTTCCTGACATGGTACTTGCCGGGCACCGACGGCGTCGGCGAGATCGGCGGCAACGCGGTGCATCCGGACTATCAGGGAAATGGTATCGGCGAGCGCCAGTGCAAGCGCGCGCTGGAGATCTTCCGCGAGATGGGCCTCACCTCCGCCACCGTCTACACCGGCCTCGACGAGGGCCACGCCCCCGCCCGCACCATGTACGAGAAAGCCGGCTTCGACAAGTCGACGCCCCGCGTGAAATACTTCATGGAGTTGTGAGGTTTCTCGACGTGAACGTTGGAACGAACGCCCACGTGTTGGTCAGCGGACAGGGCGGCCATCGCGCCGCCAGACATCACTTACGGAGGCCTGTCATGTGTCGCTATCTGCTCATGGCATTGATGCTCGTACCCGCGGTTTGCCCGGCGCAGGAGAGCGGCGACGATGTCTGGCGCCCGCTGCGGTTCCTCGAGGGCGTGTGGAGCGGCACGGGGGAGGGCCTGTCGGGGCGGTCCACCGTCACGCAACGCTACTCGTTCATCCTCGGCGGCAAGTTCCTCCAGGCCAGGACGCGGGCCGCGTTCCCGAAGCAAGAACGCAATCCGGACGGCGAGCTCCACGAGGACATGGGGGTCTTCAGCTACGACCGGGCGCGGAAGAAGCACGTGCTGAGGGCGTTCTACGTCGAGGGCTTCGTGAACCAGTTCGTGCTCGAGGAGATCACGGAGGACGGGCGGGGGCTGACCTTCGTCGCCGAGGCAATCGAGAATGCCCCGGAGGGCACGAGCGCGAAGCTCGTCTACAAGCTCTCCGCCGACGGCGTGCTGACCGAGCAGTTCTTCGTGGCATTCCCGGGCCAGGAGTTGAGCTGCTTCTCCAGCAACACGATGACGAAGAAGCACTAGCGCTTGCGCGATCTAGCTCGCACCCCCACCCGCCGCGACCGTCCCGTGCCAGCGGGTCTCCAGACCCGCTAGTCGTGGGCCTGGGTAAGCACCAGGTACGCGATCGCCTTCGACTTCGCCACTTGCCGTTCCCCCGTTCCAGCCCATCTCACCACGGCGGCAGCGCCAGCGTTCCGCCATCCAGCACCAGTGTCGTCGCGTCGATGTAGGCGGCGTTATCGCTGATGAGGAATGCGACCGCCTTGGCGACATCCAGCGGCGTGCCCATGCGGCGCACGGGGATCTTCTTCGATATGTCCGCGTACAGTTCCTCAAGCGGCGCCGTCCAGCCCGCCGCGCTCGCGGCCAGCATCGGCGTGTCGACAGTGCCCGGGCAGACGCCAACCACCCGCACGCATCCCGCGTGGTCGGTGGCGAGGCAGCGGATCAGCGCCTCCAGCGCCGCCTTGCTCGCGCAATAGAGCGCGTGCTCGGGGAAGCCAACGAACGCCGCGACCGATGTCGTGATGCAGATGACGCCCTTCCCCTGCTTCTCCATGACGGGCACCGCGTGCTTCGCGAGCCAGAGGTTGCCCATCACGTTGACGCCCATCACCACGTTCCAGTCATCAACGGTGAAGTCGGTCACCTTGCCCTGACGCCACACGCCAGCGTTGCTGTGTAGCACGTCGATCCGCCCGTGGAGATCAACCGTCTTCGCCATCAGGGCCTCGACGCTCGCTTCGTCCGAGACATCGACCTCCACGAACGTCGCCGATTCCCCCAGCTCCGCCGCAAGCGCTTCGCCTTCAGCCGCCTGGTTCGACGCGATGACGACCTTCGCGCCCTCATCCACGAAATGCCGGCTGCAGCCCTCGCCGATACCCGACGTCCCGCCCGTTACAATGACAGTTTTGCCCTCAATCGACATACCGTGCCTCCGTGGTGGTTCGCCGCTTTCTGTCCCCGGCCGTTACTCGTACTGCATGTACTCAAACACGGCGCCGTCCTTCACGATGAACGCCACGGTCAGCCCCGGCATCGGGACGAAGGGCTCCATGATGACTTCCTGCCCCTCCAGATCCGCCGCGAGGTCATCCGTCTCAAACGCCATGTGCGGGAGGTCGCGTAGCGGCCCCGTCACGGGAGAGTCGGGTTCATACCGCAAGTACTCGACCTTGTAGGGGTGGTCCTTGAATTCGGTGACCCACACCTTTGTGCTCTCGACGTAGATCTCGCCCGGTTGCTTCTCGTCGGTAGGTAGGCCCATGTGTGAGAACTTGTGCATGTCGGTCTCCTTACTGTCCGTGCGCCAACGCGCTGTCGGCCATTGTGAAGAAATCGAATTGAGGGTTGTATCCCAGCATCGCGCGTGCCTTAGCAATGTTGATCGCGAATGAGTGATAACCCGGACACGCGATCTCAACTACCGGCACGTCCATCTTGGCAGACAAGTACTCAGCCGCGACGCGGTAATCGAACGCCGCCGGCGCCGCGATGTTGAACGACTCCCCAAGCGCCGCCTCGTTGCCGAGCGTCTTGTCGAAAGCCTGCATGACGTCATCGATCTGCACGATGTGGCGATGGTACGGCACGCCCCCATCGTTCACGAGGATCGGCACGCGCTCCTCGCCTGCTTCCACCAGTGCCATGATGTCGTCTGGCACTTCGCCAAATCCATGCCCCGGTTCAGCCGGATCGACATTCTTCAGCAGCGAGAAATGCTGCAAGAGATCATCGTCTTCTTGGATCCACGATGAGCGCAGGATCGTAAATGGCACCCCATACTGATAGGCATACTGCTGGGTCATCACCTCTTCCATGACCTTCGTGAATGCGTAGTAGCCCGGATAGGCCATGAGAGGGTGGTTTTCGTCGATGGGGATGGGCTGCGGGTAGAACCAGATTCCAAACGCCGCGTCGCCGCCGAGCAATATGAACTGCTTCGTGCCCTCGAACCGACATGCCTCAAGCAGGTTCAGCGTGCCTCGGACGCTCACGTCGAAGAACGAATCCTCGTCCTCTTTCGTAGTAGCAAGTTGGACGACCACGTCCGTGCCGCTAACAACCTCGCGAACGGTCGCGGCATCAGTAATACTCCCGCTGACGCAGTCCACGCCGTCAGCGACGATTGGCGTCTGATGCACCAGCGCCCGCACCCTCAGCCCTCGCTCAAGCAGCAGCGGCACGACTCGCCGCCCGATCTTGCCCGCTCCGCCGAACACTGCTGCGCTTCTGATCTGCATGCCACTCACCCCGTTGGCGTCGCCATTCCCCGGGCAAGTGGCCGCTTCCTGCCGGACGGTCAAGCAGGTATCCGTCAGCCTTCGGCGAACTGCGGGAACGGTCGCCGCATGCGGAAGATTACTGATGATGGTGCGGCAAGATGCGAAGTTGACATGCGCCAGTTGTAGTGGTAATTAAATACTCGTAAGCTGCTTTGTCCGAGATCGACATTGACCTTGATGCGTCACCATGATCCACACCAACGGTCTGCCGCATGTATTTCAGGAGGTCTGAGCATTGAGCAAGGAAACGGATAGCGCTAGTCGGCGCGACTTTGTTGGTGCGTTGTGCGGCGTGGGTGTTGCAGCGATGGGTGGCATGGCCGCGGCTGTGGGCGCCGGCTTTCTGTACCCCGTGAAGCGCCGCGAGACCAAGCCCCAGTTTGTCTGTCTCGAGAACGAAGTCCCTCAGGGCGCCACCCGTGAGATTGTCGGCCCCACCGGCCGAACCGTGCTTCTGATGCGCGGGAAGGGTGGCGAGTTCCTCGCGCTCAGTACGATCTGCTCCCACCTCGGCTGCAACGTCTTCTTCCGCCCGGAGCGCAACGAGTTCGACTGTCCGTGCCACAACGGCACGTTCGACGGCGAGGGAAACCCGCTAAGCGGTCCCGCGGAGCGACCCCTCGATCGGTATGCGACAGAAGTACGCGACGGCAAGATTTTCGTTCAGTTTGCTTAGGGGTGCGTAATGGAAAAGCGTAAGACTCGCGAGTGGCTGCGCGCCATCCCCATCGATATCCATGGCCTGTATGAGAAGGCGGACGAGCATCTCCCCCACTCAGCAAAGCGGTGGTGGTGGTGTTGGGGAGGGGTCGTAATGCTCCTCTTCGTCCTGCAGGCCGCAACGGGCCTATTGCTGGCGATGTACTACCGCGCGGAGCCCGAAACTGCCTACCAGTCTGTTGTGTTCATCACCGAACACGCCCGCTTCGGACGCTTCTTGCGGTCCGTTCACCAGTGGGCGCGACCTTCATGGTCATATCCCTCTTCTTGCACATGCTGCGGGTCTTCGTCACCAGCGCGTTCAGGGATTTTCGTTGGGGCGCGTGGGTGTGCGGCGTGGGATTGCTCGGCGTCGCCTTCGGACTGGCGTTCACCGGATACTCCCTCGTCTATCAGCAACTCAGCTACTGGGCCATGACCGTAACGTCGAACATCATGGGGTCGGTCCCCATCATAGGGGCTACTCTGAAGAGCTTCTTCCTCGCGGGACCAGACGTCAACCCGGCCACGCTCAGCCGCATGTATGCCCTCCACGTGCAGGTTCTACCGGCATCGATCATAGCTCTGATCGGCGGGCATATCTTCTTCGTCCGGTTGCTGGGCCTGCACAAACCCGGCTCGGAGAAGGACGTCAAAGAAGAGGACGAACGGATGGAGAAGGAGGGGCCATACCACTTCTTCCCCGACCACATCCTGAGCGAGACCGCCGTCTTCTTGTACTTCGTATTGGTCATCATACTGCTCGCCATCGCCGTGCCTGCCGTGATGGGCGAACCCGCCGACCCAACCACGACCCCCGAGCACATCAAGCCCGAATGGTACTTCCTGCCATTCTTCCACATGCTCAAGCTCGTGCCCGGGACCGCCGGCATCATCATCATGGGTGTGATCGCCACGCTCGTCGTCTGTTGGCCGGTGATCGACCACTACATCTTTCAGCGCATCGACAAAGCGCTCAATTGGCGCTTTGAATGCAGTCTAATATTCGGCCTCATTGCCATCGGCTTCTATATGCTGTGGGCCGTGGTAGAGACGGTAGTTTAAGGGGGCGTCATGAGTCTTAAGGCGAAGGAAATCACCATTGCCGTATTGTCAGTTGCTATCGTTGTAGTGCTTGGTTTCGTCGTGATGAAGGAGAAGGAACACGCGAGCGGCGAGCGCATCGTCAAACCCAAACCCGACTCCGCCGGGTGCGTGAAGTGTCACGGTGAGGAGGACGCCAACGGCGGCCGCGGTCGCGATCCCGGCGTCGTCGCTCACTGGGAAGCCAGCATGCACGCCGAGCAGGGCGTCGGCTGCGCCGACTGCCATGGACTCCCACCAGCGGGTTCGGGTGAGGATCTCACCAACCCGCGCTACGTCGTCGAGACTGTCTGGGACAAGGAGTCGGGCATCAAAACCGTCTCGCTCGTCACCGAGAGCAGCGGCCCCATCGAGCGCCCGGACATCTGGGACCACGAGGGCATGGAGATAATCGTAGACGTCTCCCCGCGGACCTGTGCCCGCTGCCACGAGGAGGAAGCGCAGCAGTTCATGAACTCCCGCCACTCCTCGGCCAGCCAGTTCATCGGCTCGGTCGACAACTTCCTCGGTCGTTTCGCCGAGGGCCCGGCCGCGGCCATCAACGGTTGCCAGCAGTGCCACGGCAGCGAACTCAGGCTTGAAGAGCCGGCCAGCGGCAACACGGCGCCAAAGTTCGCCGCCGACACCTGGCCGAACACCGGCATGGGCCGCATCAACCTCGATGGCTCGTGGGGTTCGTGCTCGGCCTGCCACTCACGCCACGAATTCTCGCCGGCGGTTGCCCGGCGCCCGGACAACTGCGGCAAGTGCCACATGGGTCCCGACCACCCGCAGGTTGAGATCTTCTACGAGTCCAAGCACGGCATCGCCTACCGCCGCAACGAGGACCTGCTTAAGCTCGACGTCCCGGGCGGAGAGTGGATCCTGGGCGAGACATACTCCCAGGCGCCGACCTGCTCGTCATGTCACATGGGCCCCGTTGCCGGACACGGCAACAACCCGGGTCTGGAGATGACCCATGATGTCGGCTCGCGCATTTCTTGGACGCTGCGACCGAAGATCTCGATCCAGCCGAAGGGCATCACCGCCCCGGACGGCACCGTCATCCTCAAGGATCCCGAGGGTCGACGCGACGACATGAAGACCGCCTGCCTGACCTGTCACTCGGACCAGTGGGTGGACAACTTCTACGTCCAGTACGACCAAGCGGTCGATCTCTATAACAAGAAGTACGGCGAACCGTCCAAGGCCATCTACGAGTACCTCAGGGAGCAAGGGATCCTCGACACCATCCCGATGAACGAAGAGATGGACTACGTGTACTTCGAGATCTGGCACCACGAGGGTCGTCGAGCCCGCCACGGCGCGGCCATGATGGGGCCGGACTACGTGCAGTGGCACGGCTTCTACGAGCTGAGCCGCAACTTCTACACCGAGTTCCTGCCGCTCGCGCAAGAGCTCGGCGACCACGCCGGCAAGGGCGAGCTGGTCAAGGCCCACATCGACCAGACGCTCAAAGGCGACAAAGAGGCCTACGAGAAGTACCACCGCTGGGCCGAGGGTCTCACCCCCGAAGAGCGCCAGACCATGCTCGAGTGGGAACAGGAGACTTACGGTTCGCGCGAGTAAAGTGGTTTACCTGAACGGCCTCGACGGTGTAGTATCGCAAGCGCCGTCGAGGCCGTTCATCGAGACGCAGTCCAACACAATCCCTGGGGAGGGTCACACGTATGCGACGCAGCACGTTGGTTGTCGTCCTAGTATTGCTCGTCTGTTGGCTGGCTTCAGCCGCGCACGCCGGCCGGTTCTTCGCCACGCCCTATGCGGGCACGTTGCCCGAGGGCAAGTACTCCATCTGGCACTTCAATGTCTACGAGGAACGCGCCTCCCAAGACTGGCGCTTCCTCAACCGTGTCGATGTCGGCCTCCACGAGGGCACGGAGCTGAGCATCCTCACCAACAACCCGCCCGGCGCCGGCAAGACGACCACATGGATCAACGCTCAGCACCGCCTGCTCGAGGAGAGAGACGACCGTCCGGAGGTCTCGATCGGCGTGTGGGACATGGCGGGCCGCGCTTCCTGGTTCATCGCCGCGGGCAAGAACTTCAAGGACCCGGTCGACCACGTCAACAACATCAAGATCGGTCTCAACTGCGGCACGGAGCGGCTCAACGGCCTCGGTGGCGGAGCTGACTTCCGCATCGGCGACGACTGGGGTGTCATGACCGAGTACATGCCCACCAGCATGCGCCCGCCCGGCACCGACTCGATGAACTACGGCGCTTACTACTGGGTCAATCCCCGACTGCGCGTGCGCGCGTCGTCGATGGGCGGCAACCCGATGCTCGACTTCGTCTGGACCGACTTCATCAAGTAGTCACAACCCAATACTGACGTCCAAACGGGCACCGGACAAACTCCGGTGCCCGTTTCGTGTTCTCGGGGGCCAGAGGCCTCGCGCGGCTCGACCCCGAACTCCCCGCAAGACATCCATCCCATGGAGATGCCCATGCCACCCAACCTCTACTTCGGGGATATCCACAACCACTGCGCCGTCGGCTATGCCAAAGGCTCGCTCGAGCGCGCCTTCGAGATCGCCCAGGAGCATCTGGATTTCTTCGCATTCACAGGCCATGCCCAGTGGCACGACATGCCCGTCATGCCCGAGAACAAGCACATGAAGTGGGTCAACGGCCTCGCCGCCCACGAGAAGAACTGGCCCAAAGTCAAGGCTCTCACCCGCGATGCCAATGCCCCTGGCGAGTTCGTCACCTTCGGGGGCTATGAGTGGCACTCGAGTTCCCACGGCGATTACTGCCCAATCTACCCGCACGACGAGGGCGAACTCATCTTCGCCTATACCGTTGACGCCCTCGCCTCGCGCGTCACCGGCCTCGGCGGCATCCTCATCCCCCACCACGCCGCCTATGCTCGTGACTGGCGAGGCATCGACTGGTCTCGCTTCCCGGCGACTGCGTGCCCGGTGGTCGAGGCCTTCAGCGAGCATGGCGCGTGCATGGATGATCGCGGGCTGCACCCGATGATCCGCCACTCAAACGGGGGGCGCACCACTGAGGGGACGCTCCAACACGCGCTATCTCTCGGTCTCCGGTTTGGCATCATCGCCTCGACTGACGACCACTTCGGCTATCCGGGCGGATACGGCGAGGGGTTGGCCGGCGTCTGGGCGGACGACCTGACTCGCAAGTCCATCTGGGAAGCGCTCCTGGCGCGCCGGTGCTACGCAGTGACGGGCGACAGGATTCGGCTCGAGTTCACCATCAACGGCCACCCGATGGGCTCCGAGCTCGCCTACGACACCGAGCGCGACATCTCCGTGTCCGTCGACGCCATGGATGAAATCGACAAGGTTGAGGTGCTCCGCAACGGTCGCGTCGTCCACCGCGAGCACGTCCCCACAGTCCTTCCCACCGATCCATTCACCGGCGGCCCATGCAAGCTCCGCGTCCAATGGGGCTGGGGGCCCTGGGCCGCTCTGGACATGGCGCGAACGGCTGAATGGCGTGGCAGGATCAGCGTGCGCGGGGGATCGCTCGTCGCCGCCACGCCATGCTTCCAGTCCGGCCCCTACGAGGAGAAGCTGCGCGACCGAGTGGCGGTCGAGGGCGCCACCGCTCGGTTCGACTCCTATACGTCGCGCCGCGATGCTCTCGGCGAGGACGCGACAAAGGGCATGATCCTCGAGATCGACGGACCGCCCGACGCGCGAGTTGTCCTCGAGCTGACCCAACCGGGCGAACGCACCCTCGAGGCAAGCCTCGCCGACCTGGCGGGCCATAGCCAGAGTGTCTTCACTGGCCCATTCACGAGCGAATCAGTCGTGCTCCACCGCCTGCTCGTGCCCGACTCCTACAATATCAACTTCACGTGGACGGATGCGTCGGACGCGCCGTCCGCCACCGACTGCTACATGGCCCGCGTCACGCAAGCCAACGGGCACATGGCGTGGTCCAGCCCGATATGGGTCGAGGCGGCAAAGTAGCCCCACCACACGGAGGCTCTCGACATGCAGTATGTCATGCTCATGCTCATCCTCGCGCTGGTCCTCGGCTCATCCCTCGCCTGCGCCCAAGCCCCCATCGACATCGGCTCGCGGCTTGAGTTGCTCGTCGACGACTACCTGCTCGACGCAATGACCGGCGACGCGCGGCTTCAGCTCCACCGCCCCAGGCGGAGCGAGATCGTCTTCCGCACGGACGCGAAGTGGGAGGGCAACGCCAGCGCCTACCAGTCCGTTTTCCGCGATGGCGACATCTACCGAATGTACTACCGGGGCACCCACTACCGCCACAGCGGGCCGCCTGCCCAGGCGACGGAGGACCACCCGTGGTTCCTCTGCTATGCCGAGAGCGATGACGGGATCAGCTGGCGTCGCCCCGAACTCGGCATCTGCGAGTTCAACGAGGCGACCAATAACAACATCGTGCTGTCTCCGGAGATGCTCGCGGAGATCGGCGGCGACCCGGCCCATACTGCCGTCTTCCTCGACCAGAACCCGGCCTGCCCCCCCGAAGAGCGCATCAAGTGCATCATCCTGGGCAAGCCACACGGGCTGTACGCGCTGGCCTCGGGCGACGGCGTTCACTTCTCCATCATGAGCAAAGAGCCCATCATCACCGAGGGCGCCTTTGACTCGCAGAATCTCGCGTTCTACGACCCCGTGCGCGAGGAGTACCGCGAGTACCATCGCGGCTTCAAGGACGGTGTGCGCGGCATCATGACCGCCACCTCAGACGACTTCCTGCACTTCCCCAAGCCCGAATGGCTCAGCTACACCGACTCGATCGACGAGCACCTTTACACCAACCAGGTCCAGCCATACTACCGCGCGCCGCACATCTTCATGGGCTTCCCCATGCGGTACAGCGACCGCGGCTGGTCCGACCCGATGCTCGAATTGCCCGGGCTCGACGAGCGTCTCATCCGCGCGAAGTCCCACCCGCGTTACGGCACCACCGTCACAGACGGCCTGTTCATGACCAGCCGCGACGGCGGCTCCTTCTACCGATGGGCGGAGGCGTTCATCCGGCCCGGCCCGCGCCAACGCGAGTCGTGGGTCTATGGCGATAACTTCATCTTCTGGGGGATGCTGGAGACGCCCTCAACCATCGAGGACGCCCCAAATGAGATCTCCATGTACGCGGTGGAGGGCTACTGGGAGGGCATCGACACCAGCGTCCGACGCTACGCCCTCCGGGTCGATGGCTTCGTCTCAGCCTACGCGCCGTTCGACGGCGGCGGGTTCACGACGAAGCCGCTCACCTTCGACGGCGGCAACCTGACCATCAACGCAGAGACATCCGGCGCGGGCAGCGTCCGCGTTGAGGTCCAGGATGTCGATGGCAATCCGCTCGACGGCTACTCCCTCGAGGAATGCCCGCCCATCTTCTGCGATTCGCTCCGGCATGTCGTCCGCTGGGAATACGAGGGTGGAGACCTCCGGGCGTTGGCCGGCACCCCGATCAGACTCCGCTTCGAGTTGAGCGACGCGGACCTCTACGCATTCCAGTTCGTGCCCTTCGAGCCTGAACCGGAGCGCCCCGACACGGTCAACCTCGGCGCGTTGCCACGCAAGAGCAAGGACCGTCCAATCTTCGCCGCGATCAAGGATGACTTCGAGTCCGGCGAGCCGAACGCGCTCTGGACCATCCTCGCCGGCTCGCCCGACCGCGCCGAGATCATCACCGCCGATCCGCCCGGAGGCAGCGCCTGCCTGAAGCTGGTCCGTCTCGAGGAGAACCACGACGACGGCGGATCCGCGTGGGTTGCGTTGGGCCCGCAGGATGCCGCCGACTCAACGCGCGGCGCCGTGGAAGTCTCAGCGCGCGTCTACGTCCCATCGTCGAACGCCTTCGTCGTGGACATAGACGCCTACGATAGCCCGATTCGCCAGTTCCAGCGCCGAGCATTCAACCTGCGATTCTGGCCTGATGGGACGGTGAGTTACTACCGGACGATCGAGAACCCCATCGAGGGCGTAACGATCACGCCCGATGCCTGGCAGTCGGTCCACCTTCGCGCTGACCTCGACGCCTCCACGTTCGATCTAACGATTGAGGGCCAGACGGCAGTTGGCTTGCCCTTCGGCGACGACGGCATCCGGCGCGTTCAAGCGCTCTGTTTCAGCCCCAACCGCAACAGCTGCACGATGTACATCGACGACGTCCGCGTCCTCATCCATCCCTGAATCGACCCCGCGGGACGGTTCCGCGTAAACTCCGCGCAACGAAGCTGCATGATTTCAGTTTCAAATCGCCGGATTCCCCTAAATTCCAGGGGAATTGAGCATCATTGAGCTTCCCGCGAGCGTTGCGTATGGTAGACTAAGCGAAAGGAGCTACCGTGCTACGATCAGCGCAGCAGAGACAAAAGGCTTACATTGCGGGGATCTCGGTGGCGGCCCTGGCCGCGACCGTTCTCGTCGCGTGTACCTCCGGCGCGCCCGATTGGTTCCGAACCATCGGCTTCGCCATGGCCGCGTTTCTGCTTGGATCCCGGACAATCCGACTCTCGTGGATGCTGGGCACGGTCAGCATTGGCTTCATGTTCGTCTTCGCGGCGATCATCGAGTTGGGGCCTGTCGCGGGGATCATCGCTGCAGCCGCCAGCGCGGTCGGCGGCATGGTCATCTACCCCAACACCGGACTGAAGCTGCGCAAGCCCCCCCGCCCACGTCCTCGCGGCGGCCGTCGGCAACATCGTCCTCGCCGCCGCCGTCTGTGGGGTCATCTACGCCCAACTCAACCAAGCGTACGTGCAGGTTGGACTCGAAGTCAGCGTGTTGCCGGCGTTTATCGCGGCAGGGATGTACTGGGCCCTCAACTCGTTTGGGGTGGCGCTACTGGGATCCACCACCGCCGAGAAGCCGACACTGCGGATCTGGTCCGACACCATCGGCTGGACAGTCATACCCTTCTACGCGGGCGGCGCGGCCGTGATGGTCGTACACCTGATCGCGGCTGCAACCGGACCGTTCGTCTGGTTCGCGCTCATCCCCACCGCCTGCGTCCTCCATGTGGCGATGGACTTCCGCGCCAAGGCCCGCATCGCCCAACTCGCCGAAGAGAAATCCGCCGTGTAGGAGCGGGTTCAGCCGCGACACGCCAATCCAGGCTTGATGCGCCCAGCGCGGCTTCCATCGCCCATCCCGGACGGACCCTCGTTCGTGTCTATATCCCCTTCACCGGCAGGCCGCCCTCCGGCTTGAGCCTCGGTTCATACCCATCAGGGAACATCACGTCCACTGCTCCGCCCTCCTGGTAGAGCTGCCACGCGTCCGGATCCGCCGGCACTTCCTTGCCGGGGAAGATCCTCCAGGCATCGCCATCAAGCGGCTCCTCATAGCCGCCCTCACGCAGCTTGGCAATGAGCGCCGCCCGCATGCCATCCGTGACCGACTGGTAGGCGATGTTCCCCGCCAGATTGCGCTCTTCGGGCTGACCCTCGGTGCGCCGGAACAGCCACTCTCTGTTGTCGGGCGCGGAGTAGATGTACTTCCAGTCGCGCGTGACGTATCCATACTGGCCGCCGTCGCCATGCTGGAACTGGCTCACCACGCCCTCCCGCGCCACGCCACCCGTCGCCAGTCCCGCGACATCGACGCCATCGCGACCATCCGGGACATCCAATCCCGCCGCGGAGAGCGCTGTCGGCAAGACATCCACCAGGCTGACTGGCTCATCGCAGATCTCGTCTGTCTTGAAGCGCTCGGGGTAGCGCACCAGGAACGGCACGCGCGCCGCGGCGTCCAGCATCGAGCGCTTCCCGTAGCAACCGTAATCACCGAGGAACTCGCCGTGGTCCGCCGTGTGGATGATCAGCGTGTTGTCCAGCTCACCCTCCTCGCGAAGCTGCGCGAGAATCCGCCCCACGTTGTAGTCCACGAACGAGATCGCCGCGTAATACTGAGCCCGGATCAGCCTCACGATATTGCCGTCGAAGCCCTGGTCGCGGTACTTGTACCGATTCTGCATGTGGTTCCAGAACGTCAGCAACTCCTCATGCCCGCGCGGCACGAACGGGAAGGGCATCTCAAGCGGCTTGTACAGACGCGTCCAGGGGAACGGCGACTCAAACGGCGGATGCGGCTTGATGAAGCTCGACCACAGGAAGAACGGCCGGTCGCGGTCGCGGTTCTGCAGATACTCAAGCGAGCGGTCGCCCACCCACTGCGTCCCGTGCAAGCGTTCCGGGAGCTGCGACGGCTGCGGAACATAGTAGAACTCGCTGCGCACGCCGTTCGGGTTGAGCACGTGGTCGTAGCCGTTCTCCTTCAGGAACTCGCAGAAGTGGTCGCCTTGGCGTCGGCCGCCCTCTTCGGCGACGTCGCGGCTATCGAATCCCCACAGCTTCTGTCCGTCGGGCGAGAAGTGCATCTTCCCGACGCCATGGGTCTGATAGCCAGCGCCCTGCAGCATATCCATCACCGAGTCGCGTTCCTGCGGCATGGGCGAGTTGTCGGTGCATCCGGTGTTGTGGGCATACTGCCCGAGCAGCAGGCTGCACCGCGCCGAGATGCAAACGGGTGACGCGGTGTAGGCGCTCGTGAAGCTGACACCCTCTTCCACGAGGCTGTCAAGCGCGGGCGTCTGGATGTATGGATTCCCAAGAGCCGCGACCGTATCGTATCGCTGCTGATCGGTGAAGAGGAGCAATATGTTCGGCTGTTTCGCCATCGTCATCCGGTCCTTTCTGCCCTCGTAGGACAGGCGTCCCCGCTTGTCGCCGTCGCCTCCTACCTCGACCGACTGTTCTCCTCATTCTCCCAGTAGTCGAGATTCGTCCCGAGCTTCTCCATCACCGGCGCGCTCAGCGCGTCGAGTTGCGCGATCACCTCATCCGTCAACTGCAGCGAACACCCGCGGGCGTTACGCGCCAGTTGGTCGACATTCCTCACGCCCGCCAGCACGCACGTGATCCCCGGCTTCGCGGCGACCCACGCGAGCGCGATGTCGGCGATCGGCTCGCCGACCTCATCCGCGATCCCCCTCAAGCCGTCCAGCACAGCCTGCACCTCATCCTCCGCGCCCGCGCCTCCGTGCCTTGCGCCCTCGCGCTCGCCGCTGAATTGCCGCGTCCGCATCCGATACCACGGCACGTCCGCCAGCGTTGCGAACTTGCCCGTCAGGATGCCCTGCGCGAGCGGCATGTACGCCAACACGCCCACATTGCTCCTTCGCGTCGTCGGCAAGGCCTCAAGCTCGATCGTCCGCGCGAGCATGCTGTAGTGGAGCTGGTTCACGCCTAGGGTCGCGCCCGTCGCGAGCGCCTCGGTGAGTTGCATCGGGCCGAAGTTGCTGACGCCGATGGAGCGGATCTTCCCCTCCTGCTGCATGGTCGTCAATGCCTCAAACGCCTCGTCGACGGGGTGATCCACGATCGGCCAGTGCACCATGTAGATATCGATGCGATCCGTTCCCAGGCGCGCCAGGCTCGCCTCGCAGTGCTCGCGCACGCCCTCTTTCGAGCAATTCTGCGGGCTGATCTTGCTGCCGATGACCACCTCATCGCGTCGCTTTGCCACTGCCTTCCCGAGGGCGAATTCGCTCCGGCCGTCGTTGTACAGCTCAGCCGTATCGAAGTAGTTCACGCCCATGTCAAGCGCCGCGTGCGCGACCCGCTCGACATCCGCCTGGTCCTGCGCGCCCCAGTAGTCGTCCTCGCCGCCGCCGAAACTCCACGCCCCGATGCCGAGCACCGAGACCTCAATACCTGTATTGCCGCACGGTCGTCGCTCCATCGCAATCCTCCATCCGTTATTCCCGCACCCCACAAAGTACACGTCTTCGCCGCTCCGCGCAACCCTCTCCCCACCCTCCATTCCCCGTCTCGCTCCCCATCCCTGTAAGAGGGTTTCGACCCCGACGCCGTCAGCATCAGACAGGGCATCGGCCGCCTCGCAGCGAACTCCATTTCCGTCAGACCGATAACTCAGGGGGTTCTCCGTGAACACCGACGCTTCGGCATCGCACCCACCTCAGATCCTCGCCCTACTCGAGCGCCTCTACAGCGAGGAGTACCGCGCGCACCAGTGCCGCCCGCAGCCGGCTCCGGAGCTGGCGGACTGGCGCCACGCCGCGCGCCCCGCGCTCCGCCGACTCATCGGCCTTGACGCCATCGAGGCCTCCCACGAGGAGCACCTGCCCCCCGTTCGACTCTTCGATGAGGTCGAGGAGTTCGACGGCTATGCGCGGCGCCCTGGCCGCATCGAGACCGAGCCCAACGTTCAGATCGAGTTCTGGATGCTGCGCCCAACCGGCGCCGGGCCGTTCCCGCTTGCGGTCTTGCCTCACGGACACGAAGAGCGCGGACACGACACCTACGCCGGCGTCGCCCACAGCCCCGAACACCGCGAGCGCCGGATCGTCGGTGCGCGGGCCGACGTCGCCGTCCAGGCCGCCCAGCGCGGTTTCGTGGCCATCGCCCCGAACACGCGGGGCTTCGGCCCGTCGGGCATCGCTGATCTAAACGCCCGCCACGACAACCGGGGCTGTCGGAGCGAACTCATGCACTGCATCCTCGCCGACCTGTCACGCGTGCTCGACTGGGCTTGCGGACTGCCTGAAGTCGACGCGTCGCGCGTCCTAATGATGGGCAACTCCGGCGGCGGCGTCGCGACGGTGTACGCCTCGGCCTGCGACACCCGCGTGTCGATGGCCGTGCCGAGTTGCAGCTACTGCACCTTCGTCGGCAAGTCGGGATTGATCCACCACTGCGACTGCAACTGCGTCCCAGGCATCATGCGTTTCGGCGAGATGCACGACGTCGCCGCGCTTATCGCCCCGAGGCCCATTCTCATCGTCAATGGCCGGGAGGACCCTCTCTTCCCGACCTCGGAGGTCGACCGCGCGGTCGAGCGTCTCCGCGCCATCTACAGAGCCGCGGGCGCGGAGCGCCACTTCGGTTTCGCATGGGGACCTGAGGGCCACCGATTCTACCCAGACGTCATGTGGCCCGTCGTCGAACACGTCCTCAACACCGGCGACCTCACCGCGTAGGACAGTTCGTCGCTGTCGTCTTGGACCGCGAGCTTCCCAGCTCGCATGCGGGCAGCCATTCGCACGGGCGTGGTTCATCACGCCCTGCCGTCCCCGGGGAACAATGAGGAAGCATCGCGCATGAAGTGCTTTGTCACGGGCATCGCCGGCTTCATCGGCTCCCACATCGCCGTCCGATTGGCCGAAGAGGGTCACGATGTCGTGGGCATCGACTGCTTCCTCGACTCGTACCCGCGGGATGTCAAAGAAGCCCGCGCCAGGTGGATCACCGATTACGACCGCATTGACTTCACTGAGGCCAACCTGCTCGACGCGGACCTCGACGAACTCCTCGATGGGGTTGACGTGGTCTACCACCAGGCCGCCCAGGCCGGGGTCCGCACGAGTTGGGGCGACATGTTCAAGGTGTATACCGACAACAACGTGCTCGCCACGCAGCGCCTGCTGGATGCGTGTGCGGGGCGCCCGCTCCGGCGTTTCGTGTATGCTTCATCGTCATCCGTCTACGGCGACGAGGCGCCGCGCCCCACTCCCGAGACCGCCCCGAACAAGCCCATGTCCCCGTATGGCGTCACGAAACTCGCGGCAGAGCACCTGACCATGCTCTACCACAGGAACTACGCCGTCCCGGCCGTCGCGCTGCGCTACTTTACCGTCTACGGCCCGCGCCCGAGGCCGGATATGGCATTCTGCATCTTCTCTCGCGCGATCCTTAGCGGCACCCCAATCCACGTCTTCGGTGACGGCGAGCAATCCCGCGGATTCACGCACATCACCGACATCGTCGATGCCAACCTGTCATTGCTCGGGAAGCCCTGCGTCGGCGAGGTCTACAACATCGGTGGCGCCGTCCAGGCAACGATCAACGAGGTGATTCGCCACCTTGAGGAGATCACCGGCAACGAGGCCAACACCAACTGCGACGAAGCCGTCAAGGGGGACGTGAGACACACCATCGCTGACACGACCAAGGCCCGCGAGCAACTCGGATTCGCACCGAAGATGCCCTTCCGCGACGGCCTCGCCGACCACGTCCGCTCCGTCAAGGAGTTCTACGGCCTGTAACCGCCGCCTCCATCCGCCTGCTCCACCCCACCTCATCCAACGCAACCACATCCGTCACCGCCTCGTTCGCCTCGAGTAGGGCCCCCATGAACCGCCCGAGAGACCGCTGTCGTGGAGATGCAGCGGCACGAACCGGTCGTTCTCCTTCGGGTCCGTATCCGTCGGGCACCAACGCAATCAGTAGCATCTCGATCCCCAACCACTTGACGCCGTTGCAGTTGCCCATCCTCTCGCTCTGTTCTCCCTGTCACTCGGCATAATGACCACGTTATACCTTTGTAGGACGATTTACAATCAATCTAAGGAATCATCGGATTGTAAAGAGGATTATTCATACTAAAATAGAATCTTAAGGGGCTTTCCATGTGCGCGCAAGCGGCCAACGCTCTGATCCTACACTCCAGAGGTACGAGGATGCCCACCGTATTCATCAGTCACAGTCACGCAGACAAGCCGATCGTGCGATTTCTTTGGCATGACTTGCTGCAGTGCGGGGTGAGCGTGTGGATCGACGAAGGTGAGACTCAGCCCGGAGACTCACTCACCCAGCAGATTGGGGCCGCGCTCGACGACGTCGACGCGGTGGCTGGCATGCTCTCCCCGGACGCTATTCGCTCACGATGGGTCTGCAAAGAGATCAATGCCGCCATCGCGCGGTCGGTTGACACCGGGCGTCCCGTCGTAATACCCGTGCTCCTGCCCGGCTTCAGTCCGACTGCCGTCCCTGCGCTTCTAGCGGACACGTTCCAGGTCCGCCTCGCTGAACCACGTGACTACGACACCCAGGTCTGCTCCCTAGCCAGCGCCGTCAGCACCTCGTCTTCAGGCGACAAGCTGGACCCATGCCGCCTGCCCATGACGGCAAACCGCCGCGAGCGGATCGTCGAGATCGCGGACCGCTCGCCCATGAGGGAATGGGCAGTCCAGTACCTCAAGCACAAGCTCTCGACGGAAGACCCAACGGAGCGATACTGGGTCTACATCGCTCTCGCCCAGATCGGCGGAGCAGAGCCGACGTCAATCGTGGAGGCCGGACTCGACGACCCGAATGAGTTTGCCAGGCGCGGAGCGGAGGATGCCGTGCGCCTGTTCGGTGACGAAGATCCGCCGGGCCCATGCTCAACCAACGAGGGGGAAGACCAGTGAAAAGGCAAGCCCACGCACTGCTGTTTGTCCTTGTCGCGGTGGTTCTGATCCAGGGATGTCCGACGAGCCAGGAAGACACGACCCAAGCGCCGGCCCCAGTCCCAGCCAATGCCCAACCGTCGCCAGCCGACGCTGGCACCATAGCCACGGACGTCGCCGAAGGGATGGCAACCGTCCGCGACGTCGCCGGCGGCAGCGATGGCCCACCCGTCATCGTGCTCGAAGAGAACCACGCTCAACGGATCGGCCAACTGCAGCTCGCAATCGTCTACTCGCGCCTCTACGAACGCCACGGCCTGCGCCACATTGCTCTGGAGGGATACCTCGACAGCGCAAGGCCCATCGATACCCAGTGGTGGATCGAAGCCGCCACGCCGCTGGATCAAGGACACCGCGCCGAGGTCGCGGCAGCTCTCCTGTCCGAGGGGGAGATCAGCGCGGCTGAGTTCACCAAGCTGGTCTACGAGGACGTCGAGTTGGTCCCCATCGAGGACGAGGACGAGTACTCGGTTGAGATCAGCGATGACGCAACGGGGGCCGAGATCCTCTGCCTCATCAAGACAGCCGCCGGATCGCTATCGGACGCGGAGCAACGCAAGGCTGTGGCGTTGCAGCAGGAGGCGGAAGGCTTGGACGGAGACGCCGCGGCGGCGAAGAACCAGGAGATGGTCGACTACATCCTCTCCTGTGACCCGTGGGCCGACGAAGTGTACGAGAGGCTCACGAAGATCATCAGTAGCGGCGAAATCGACCTCCAGGAACTGATCGACGTGCTGCGCGAGATCCAGTCCACTGTCGAGGAGCGCGGCGCCGGTGTCGGCCCGGAAGACAAGCAGGCTCTCGAAGAGACCATCCGATTCTACGAAGCGCGACACCACGCCAGCGACACCATGGTCGCCAAGACGTTGGAGATGGCCGGCCGGCAAGGTGTCTCCGTGGTCGCCATGAACATCGGCAACGGCCATACTGTCAAGGTCTGCCGTCAACTAGGCGAAGCTGGGTTGGCGTACGCCGTCGTTGCCCCCGAAGACCTGCGTGACGACGCCGACGTGGGGCAACTCACGACTGAGCAGTTCGAGCTGAAGACCCGGCGCCTGTCGGTTCACGCCGAGGGCTTCACGCAACTCATCGTCGACGCCTGTCCCCCGCCAGCCACCAAAAAGCCCCAGCCCGTCCTGTCCGAACCTTGGCTCCAGGCCAAGGGAGAACTGTATCCCATGATCGACCGCATCACGCGTGACATTCTTGGCCCCGCGTCGGTTCCGGGGGGCGGGCCGCCATTCGACTACGCGGATGATGCTCTGCAGGGACGCTGGATTCACATCGACCCGAGCAAGATCGAGGTCGCGCCGCTCGACGACGACACCGGCACTGGACGCTCCGTCGTCTTCCCGGTCGTAATCAACCCCAATGACCAAGACCGTCGGCAGGAGATATGGGTAAGAGCATGGGCTGGAGAGGGTGCCACCTCTGATCAAGGCACAGCTTCCGTCGAGCAGATACTACAACGTTCGATCGATCAACTCCGGTCCAAGGAGACGGACGGGACTCCCGACCAGCCCGCCAGGGCACAGATATCCATGAACACGCTTGCCAACATAGCCAAGACCAAGGCTGAGGCTATGGCAATTAGCACCGACATATGAACTGGGCCGCCGCCTCGACCGCATCCGCCGGCCCTCGTTGCCTACCTAGGCGACGGGGGCCGTGCTCGTCTGCAGGTCCCTCCCTCGCCGCCGCGCTCTGTCGCATCCCGCTCCAGGATGGCGTCGATGCATGTGCGGGGCGCCCGCTCCGGCGTTTCGTATACGCCTCATCGCCATCCGTCTACGGCGACGAGGCCCCGCGCCGCGCTGCCGTGAGAGATCGCCGCGATCCGTCCTCAAGAGGCCCCCTCCTGACAGCGGCGAATAGCCTCTGAAACGCCGGATCGCGACCCGCTAAGGGGGGCTGACACCTCATGACGGTTGCTCTGATCCTCCTGGTTACGCTTAGCCCCGTCGCACCGGCAGCCGAGAATATCGTCTTGAATCCCGGGTTTGAGGACCTGACCGATGCGGGCGATTGGCCTGCTCAGTGGCCCCGGCAGGAGCCGCCGGGGGCGCGATTTGCGTGGGACGATGCGGTCGCCCACTCGGGCGATCGGTCGGCGCGCGTGGATGGGATGGACCCGGAGCTGATGTCGCCGTACGTGCAGGCTTGGCGGCAGGACGTCGGGCCGCTGCCGGATGGGCAGCTCTGGTTCTCCGTGTGGGTGAAGGCGGAGAACGTGACCACCGGGCGGCTGAACATCCTGCACAAGGCCGCCGACGGCGAGGTGCTGCTCAATCAGGGCGTGTCTGGGTTTGACGGCACGTTTGGCTGGAGGGAGATCGCGGGGCCACTTGAGACCGTTCAGGGCGCGGTGAGCCTGCAGCTTGTGATGGGGCTCGTGAAGTCGACGGGCAGCGCGTGGTTCGACGATGTGAGCGTGTCGGCGATGGGTGACTTGGGGGACGTGGTGGGGCGACTTGGGATGCTGCCGTCCGAGCCACAACCGGCGGGCGCGACGGTGCCGGCGCATTTTGAGGTGGCACTTGGAGACGCGGGACTCGCGAATGGTGGGGCCATCTCCTTGCGATGGGAGAACTGGCGCCCGGCTCGCGAGTTCAAGCTGAGCGAGATAGTAGCGACCTGCGATGCCCTCGACGCGAAGCTGGAAGTGACGATCCCCCCGCGCAAGAAGAGCTGGCCCCCCACACCGAAACCGATCGCATGTGTTGCCACGTTGACTGAAGGCGGGCCGCTGCCGGCGGAAACGGTGGTGACGATCGACGCCGCGTTGACGTACACGCGCAAGTCGAACGTGGCGTGTGACCTGACGGGTCTGCTGTCACGGGTGGCTGAGGCCGCCATGAGGCCGCTCGAAGGCAGACACTCGGTGAGCGCCGTCGGAGGACCGGCGGCGCAGCTCGTTTGCATCGCGGAGGCGAGGCCCGTGCCGGGTGCCACTTCGCGCGTGACCGTGGCGGCGACGGACGAGTTCGGCAACCCGGCAGGAGGCTTCCGGGGCAGCGTCAAGCTGAGCGCCGACACGAAGGTGAAGCTACCCAAAGCCTACGCGTTCACGGAGGACGATGGCGGCAGCCACCGGTTCGACGTTGAGTTTCCGGCCGGCAAGGTCACGCGGTTGCGGGCGAAGTCAGGGAAGATGAAGACGAACTGCAATCCCGTTCTGCCGCGCGACGCGGGCGAGCCAGGGATCTACTTCGGGGACATCCACGTGCATTGCGAGATCTCGGGCGACGGAGTGGGCGACCCGGAGATGGCATACGATCACGCGAAGCGCTTCGTGGGGCTGGACTTCGCGGCGCTCTCTGACCACTCGCCTCGTGGCGACCGATGGACTCGCACGGTCGAGATCGGCAACCGGTGGAACGAGCCGGGGATCTTCCCCACCATCCTGGGATTCGAGTGGAGCGACACGGTCAAGGGGCATCGCAATGCCTACTATCGCGGCGATGCGGGGCCAGAGCAACCCGCCGGCATGAAGCACAACATGGAGACATGGTGGGAGTTCTTCGACGCCGAGGGCATCCGCGCGCTGACCATCCCGCACCACCCCAACACCCAATCCGCAGCGCTTCGGCCAGACGGCAAGCCGGTTTGGGGACCGGTGGATTGGTCCGTCGTCGACCCCAAGTACCAGCGCGTGGTCGAGCTGAATCAGAATCGGGGATCGTTCGAGGCCCCCGGAGGGCCGCTCCCGGAGCTGCGGATCATGCGCGAGGACTGCGGCTCAAGCGTCCAGGCGGCCTTGGCGAAGGGCCATCGGCTAGGCTTCATCGGGTCGACCGACGCCCACTCCGGGAGGCCGGGAGATGGTCCGGCGCGGTGCGCGATCGCTAGTCCCGAACTCCGGCGGTCGGCCTTGTGGGATGCGCTGCACAGTCGCAACTGCTACGCGACCAGTGGGAAGCACATCATCGTGCTCTGCGCGGTCAATGGCGAGCCGATGGGCAGCGAGTTGACCGTCGATGACGCAAGCGCCAGGCGTGAGATCGACTGGCGCATCGCGGGCACCGGCCCGATCGTCCGCGTCGACCTCATCCGCAACAACGAAGTGATCTACTCGCAGCCCGGGGAGGGCGCGGAGGATGTGGCGGGGAGCTTTGCCTACCTGCCCGCGCTCGACGGGACGGAGTGGTGGTACGTGCGCGTGGTGCAGGAAGACACGGAGATGGCGTGGGGAACGCCGGTGTGGGTGGATGGCGCAGGCCAGCAGTGACGACAGCGACGAACGGCGTCGGCGTTGGGACTTGCCGCGTCGGGTGCGATCAGAACAGGCCTCCCCTCGCGGGGAGGCCTGCGTGTCTGTGGCTTGAGTGCGTGGCCGGTGCTATTGAGTGCCTTCTCCCGCGCGCAGGGAGGCGGGCGCGGATAGAGAAAATGGACGGCAGAAGCGGCTAACATCGGAGGACCAACCATGTCACCAGATGCTGGTTTGGCTTGGCGTTGCGGCGTTTGCGGCTACATCCACCGAGGCCCGGAGCCGCCGGATTGGTGCCCGGTCTGCGGATCCCCGGCCGAGGAGTTCGAGGCATACGAGGAACCTATCGCGCGGCCGAGAGCCGCGGCGGCGGGGCTAAAGTGCCTGAACTGCGGCTACGTGGAGGCTGGCGAGCAGGCGCCGGAGGAGTGTCCTGTCTGCGGGGCGCCGAAGGATCGATTTGAGCGCTTGGCGGCGACGGCTGAGGGCGCGGGGGTCGGTCAAGCAGCGAACGTTGTGATCGTCGGCGCGGGTATCGCCGGGATATCGGCGATGGAGGCGGTGCTCGAATCTGCGCCGGGAGCGACGGTCACGCTGCTGGCGAAGGAAGATCAGCTCCCGTACTACCGGCTCAACCTGACGCGGTACCTTGCGGGGGAGATCGATCGGGAGGCTCTGGCGCTGTATCCGACGGAGTGGTACGCGGAGAAGGGCGTCGAGCTGCGTCTCGGTGCCGAGGTGGCGGAGCTGCACGAGGAGCGGAAGGCAGTGGCTCTGCGCGACGGGAGCGAGGTTGAGTATGAGAGGTTAGTGCTCGCGGCCGGCGCGCATCCGTTTATCCCGCCATTCCCGGGAGCGCATCGGGAGGGCGTGCACAGCCTGAGGACGGTCGACGACGCGGAGGAGATCCTCGCGGCGCTCCGTCCGGGGATGAAGTGCGCATGCGTGGGCGGCGGGTTGCTGGGTCTAGAGACGGCGGCGGCGCTCGCGAAGCAAGGGGCGGACGTGACGCTGCTGGAGGGGCACGAATGGCTGATGCCGAGGCAGCTCAACCGGCGGGCCAGCGAGTTGCTGGCGCGCGAACTGGCGAATGTGGAGATCTCGCTGCACATGCCCGCGAAGGTGAAGGAGATCGCGGGAGATGAGCGCGTGGCGGGGATCGAGTTGGAGTGCGGCGAGACGATTCCGGCCGAGTGCGTGGTGATCGCCGCGGGAGTGCGGCCGAACAGCTACCTCGCGCGGCGGGCGGGGCTTGACGTCAACCACGGAGTTGTCGTCGACAACGAGCTGCGCGCCTCGGATGAGGACGTGTTCGCGGCGGGTGATGTTGCCGAGCACCGAGGCGTGCTGTATGGGAACTGGATCGCATCGCAGTACCAAGGCAAGATCGCGGGCATGAATGCCGTGGGGCTTGATGTTGAGTTCGGCGGCATACCGAGGTCGAACACGCTGAAGGTCGTGGGCGTTGACATGCTGAGCATCGGCATGGTGGAGCCCGAAGACGGCAGTTACGAGGTGGTGGAAGGCGAGATCGACGCGAGCTACTATCGGTTCGTGTTCCACGACGGCCGGTTCGTGGGGAGCGTGCTGCTCGGCGACACGTCGCTCTCGGGCGCGATCAAGAAGGCGATTGAGGCGAAGGCGGAGTGCTCCGGCATCATCACTGGCGAGTGCGCGGTGAGGGATGTGTTGGAGCACTTGGGAGACGGATAGGGGACAGTTACCGGGGACAGGGATCAGCGGATGATCAGTTCGTCGCAGAAGAGCCAGGCGCTGATTCCGGCGGCTTGGTGCCAGGCGGGAATGGTGGCGAGGTTCTTTGCGGTGACTCGGATGTAGCGGGCGTCGCCGGTGAGCGGGACGAGTAACTCGCGGCTCTCGACGACTCGATCGCCGGGCGTGTGGGGATCGACGGCGAGCAGCGCGGGCGCTGAGAATGTATCGCCATCGAGGGACGTGCTGATGCGGATCTCCGTGGGGAAGAAGATCCCGATGTCGGAGCTGCGCATGAAGATGCCGCCAGCCTCAGTGATGGACTTCACCTCGCTGAGATCGACGGTTGCCTCGAGATCCGGCCCCAGCCAGCCGAGCCACTTGGGATGCGTCCATGCCGGCCACGTTTCGCCATCGGTGAGCTGCCCATTGACGCCGGGATAGCGCGAATCGGGGGGAGTAGCCACCGAGCAAGCGGCGCCGATGGCGAGGTGATCGACGGGCGAGGGCACGGGCACGTAGGGCGCGCCATCGTTCACGGCCATGAGCTGTTGGACGGCGGGCAGGTCGTCGCGGAGATCGACGCTCTCGGATAGGTCCCAGAGGCTGGTGCCCCTCACGCGCATGGCGAGCACGGACGTGATCCACCCTTGAGTCCAGCCCGACTCGATGCTCCACGCGCCCCAACCGACATCGGCTGAGCTTCCCCAGAACTCCCACTTCTCAAAGTCGAACGCGCGGAACCAGGCGCCGTCCAGTTCGGGATGCGCCTCGGAGCGGACCTGGATGCGGCAGAGGAACTCGGCGAGGCGGTCGGACGCTTCGGCGAGGTCGGCATCGCCGGTGGCGGCGACGGCCTCGTGGAGACCCAGGAACGCGAAGTTCGTGGTGTAAAGCAGGTCGCAGGCGGGGTCCCCATTCTCCTGGATGAGAGGCGTCTCCGTCGTGCCGTAGGCCTCGTTGGATGGGACGGCGCCATATTGCCCGCCCGCCTCGCCCAACTCCTCGCGCAAGGCGCCGCACGCCACCTGGTTCTTGAGTAGATCATCCGCGACCGTCTTCAGCCACGCGCGATGCTCGGGAGTGTCCTGCAGACGGACGAGCCACGCGAGACAAAGCAGCATCCGCGCGCGTTCCTGGGCGATGCCATTGGCCCACGACCAGCCATCGGGATAGGCGGCCATGGTCATGCGAATGGCGGATTCGGCCTTCGTGAGGAACTCACCATGCCCGGTGGCGCGATAGGCCCAGAGGTAACACGCCCAGAGGTAGGACTCGTAGTGCGGCCAGGGATTCACGAGGTCGCGATCGTGGTAGTGACGCCAGCCGTTGGCTTCGAGATCGGGGATGTCGATGCGCCCTCCGCGGAAGCCGAGGGAGCCCGTGGTGCGCAGATTCGCCAGGAGAGCGCGCGTGATGCTGCCGTCCCAACGGTCGGACTGCAGCAGCGCGGAGGTGGCGATGAGTCCGAGCAGGGCGCGCGCGTTGTCGTCGCCGTAGAAGGCGCGCTCCCAGGCGTAGCTCGTGGTGCCCCACGACATCAGGCCGAAGCATGGGTGCGTAGGCTCGGCGCGGATTCCCTGTTGGATGAGGGAATTGAAGCAGATGAAGTCGCACAGATTGGATGCGGTCGAGTGATCGCCTCCAAAAGCGATGCCCATCGCCGATTCGCCGACGCAATCGTTGCGGATGACCTGGCGGAGGGGCTGCGAACCATCGTAGCCGACATGGGCGCTGAAGCCCTCGAGGATGCCGAGGCCTCCATCGCCGGGCTTGCGGTCCGAGGGTAGAAGACCCTCCTCGGAGTGGCTGGCGGCGGCGAATTGCTCAGACCAGGACTCGTCGATGAGCGTGCGGGACCGTTGGAACCAGCGGGCTCCCCGGCGGAATGCCCGGCGCTCAGCGTCGGGGGGCAATGGTTGGCTGGCGGAGAGCGACGGCCCGACAGCGGGCGTGAATGCGATAGGCGGCAGGTCCGCATCCGGCGCGAGCCAGGAGATGATGCGAGACCAGATGGCCGACCAGGCTGCCTGCGGTCCGTAGCGCCCCGTGACGAAGTGGGAGAGCGCGGTGGTTGCAATGAGGGCACTTTGCTCGGGGCGCTCGAAGAGCAGCGGCGCGGCGGCCTCCGGGAGGCCGAAGATGGCCTGATCATAGCCGGCGACGCGGGCGATGGCGATGCTTGGGTCGGCGCCCGCGACGGGAACGTAACGGCAACCGTGGATCGCGAGGATCGTCATGGGCGAGAGATCATCGCCGAACCAATCGGACGCAACGACGGCGCGCTCCCAGACGGTGGCGACGGGCGGGGCGACATCGAGCCCGGGGAACGTGGTGGGGTACTCGATGTAGAGGCGGAGGCTCTTGGCGCGGGCGGATGAGAGGGCGTCTTCGGAAGCGGCAGTGCCGACCTCGGGATAGCCATCGGCGAGGATGAGCACGCCGGATCCGGTCGCGGCGGCGTCGATGGCGGCCTTCGGCGAATCGTGACGGGGCGCCTTGAAGCCGGAGTCGCGAAGGACGCGGTAGAGGTCGTTATCCTTGGCGCATGAGAACACGAGCGGCGCGGCGTTCGCGGACGCGACGGCACATGCCAGCGCGAGGGCGGTGAGGGCGGGAGTGAGCGAGATGTCGGGCAATGCGGGCCTCCACACGGCGATGCGAGCTGGACGTTCGCGGTCCAAGACGGCGCGGCGGACGCTAACCGAGGAGGTCGGTGCGGGCGCGGTCGACGACCTTGCGCATCTCGGCGAGCTGGTCCTCGCGACCGGTCGGTTTCTCGTACTGATCCAGGAGCGCCTCGAACTTCTCATGGGCGGCGGCGAGGAGCTTCTCATCCGACGCCGTGCCCTCATATCCACTGCGGTCGATGAGATCAGGCAGCCACACGGAGTCGCGGAAGCGGGCGCAGGTGCGGTCGGTCATCAGGTGATTCTTGTCGAGCCCAACACCGATGTCGATGATGTCGTCCATCGCGATGGTCTCGTCGGTGACCTCAGCCTTGCGCGCCAAGTGGCCGGCGCCAGTGGAGAAGTCGCGCTCGAGGATCAGCTGGACGGGCGCGAGGATCTTCCCGTTGTCGAGCATCCCGCCGCCAATGGTCGGGTGCTGCCCGCTGAACGCGGCGATGGTCATCGCCTTGTGAGCCTTCTCCATGACGGCGTACATGCCGGGCGCCTTGGCGCTGGAGTACTCGCCGCCGCCGATGGCCAGGTGCATATTGCACCAGCGCCGCATGAACTCGGCCTGGGCACAACCGTAGAGCATGGCGTCCGGAGCGGAGTAAGAGACCTGGCCGGATTTCATGTCGATTGTCCCGGCCCAGACGCTGCCGCCCAGGTCGACATCGGGGTTGATGGCACGCCCGGCGATCCAGGTGGCGACGTGCTCGGCGCTGGCGACGACCAAGAAGCCCTCGAGCGTGACGGGCGTGCTGGCTCCCGCGACGGGCATGGCCGTGAGACCGATGGCTCCGCCCTCGGCCGCGCGCCGGTAGAACCTGCCGGCGGTGTCGCTGTCGAAGCGCAGCGGATGCGCGAAACAGATGGCCCCGTAGGTGTACCAGTTTTTGATGCCGAGGATCTCCCCCATCTCAATGAGGTAGTCGGTCTGGTCGACGCGCCAGGCGAAGGGCTCGGCCGGGACGCGCGCGTGCTCGGCCATGAGAAGGCCGGATGCGAGCGGCTCGAGGAGGGGATGGACATCGGTGCGCGAGAGCGAGTGCCCGACGGGGCCCCCATCCTGGAGCACATCGCCAAGTTCGGTGAGGGTGATCATGTCGGCGGCGCAAGAACTGCGCGTCTCGCGGCCGGCGTGATCGTAGTAGAGCTGCGCGATTTGCGTGCCGATCCCCGGCAGGCCGGGCGGCGTGTAGGTGGGTTGAGATAGGTCGGGGTAATGGTCGAGCTTGCGGAAGCACTCGACGTACTCGAGGACCATCTCGCGCGGGAACGTGGCGCGCTCAGAGGCGTAGTCGACGCGCGCGCCGGCGGCGTCGAGGGCTTTGAGGATGTCCTCGTTCTGGCAGAAGATGCCGACGGTCTCAAGGACCTTGAGGATACCGTCTTCGAGAGGCTGGATGTCGTTGTCGGTGAGGATGGATCGTTGGAACACTGAAGTCACCTCTTCGGCCCTCAGTTGGGCGTGGTCAGGGAGAATTCGCGGAATTCGACCATGTCCGGATGCTGACCTCTACCATCGACGGCGAAGATGCCGACGCGACCGCGCTTGTAGGCGCCCTCGGCGGCGGTCTCGAGGTTGATCAGGTGTTCGTCGTTGGCGTAGAAGGCGAGCTGATCGCCTTTGGAGACGACCTTGATCGTGTTCCACGCCCTGCCGCCTTCTTGGAGGGCGGAGGTCTTCTCAAACTGCGTGAGCGCCTTGACCTTGCCGTCGGTGCGGCGGGTGATGCGGAACTTGCCTCCGGTGGTGATGGATAGCTCGTAGCTGTTGCGCCCGGATTCGTCGGCTCGGACGAGGAGGCCAAATGGATACGTCTTCTCGTCCGAATCGCCGGTGAGTTTGCGGACGTCGACCTCGAAGGTGAAGTCGCCCCGCTCGCGGTCGAGGAGCGCCCAGCGCTTCTCGAAGGCGCCCGTGCCGGTCATGATGAGGCCGCCCTCGTCGGTCGACCACGCGCCCGAGCCGTCGAATGTCCACTGGGGATCGCCTTCGGGCTGGGCGGGAGGCTCATCGCCGGGCGGAGCGTCCGATTCCCGCTCCCACCATCTCGGCACATCCGCGGGGTCGAACGGCTCGATGGTGCCGACGGGCTGGGCCGGCGAGGTCTCGTAGCTCTGCCCGCCGGGCACGGCGAGTTGCTTGCCGTTGTTGAGGTGGGTCACGTCGACCAGCCCCTGGAAGACGTGGAGGCGTTTGGATCCGTCGCGCTCCGTGGCGAAGGATCCTTCGCTATGGATCTCCAGCTTGACCGGATCGGGACCGCCCGTCGTGACGGAGATGTCCCACGCGCCCGGTGGGGCCTCTGGCAGGTGGGCCTCCAGCGTCTCGGCGCGCGTCTCGAGTTCCTTTCGCTTCTCAACCATCTTCCGGTGCCAGTCTTGGTCTCCCGTGTAGCCCCCTCTGGCGCCCTGCTCCCAGAACGCCATGCTGAAGCTGTGTTCCGTTGCGAAGAGCCAGCCGAACGCCGAGTTGCTTACGCGGAGCTGCAGTGGTTTGAGGCCGCCGCTGGCTTCGAGCTTGACGCGCGAGGCGGGGGCCGATTCATCTCGCCCGTACGTGACGAGGTGGAGGTTGGCGTCACGGCCGTCGGGAGCGTTTGGTCTGATGGCCAGCTCGATATCGTATCCGCCATCCGTCTCGACTATCGCTCCAACCGTGATGTACATGTCCACGTCCGCCTTCAACGCGGAACCCGGCAGGAGTAGATACGAGATCGGGTCGATGAGCAGTTGCGTTCCCGTCTTGACCTCGAATGGAGTCCACGTCGGCATCTTGGTCCATTCGCCATTGGGCCCCCTCGCTCTGGCGTCCTCGGCCATGAGCCTGACGCCGCTCCACCAGTCGTCGATGACCCCATGGCGTCCGAGGGCCGCGAGGAACACCTCGGCATCTTGCATCAGTTAATCAAGGTCAGTCTGGCCTCTGTGGTTGAAGTGAATCCGGAACCGGCCCTCGACCCAGTTGAGCAAGCCCCCACCCGTATACGTGGCGTTCCAGTGCCGGAAGAACTTGACCCTATGCGGGAGTGCCGGCTGGATCGTGCGGCACTCCTCGTTTCCGTTCCACTCCTCGGCTGCGGCCTCGCGCGAATTCTTGAGGTACACGACGATCGTCAGGCCGGTCGAGTTGTAGCCCGCCCAGGTGTAGTCGCCCTGAAGTTGGCCGCCGGGCGAGCCGAGCTCTTCCCCGGCCTCAGCCATGGCCGCGCGGATGCTGTCGGCCACCTTCATCTCCTCTTGCCAGTCGCGGATCGGGGTCGGGTCCGGGTCACCGTCCCCCAGCATCTCCTCGATCGTCAGCCCTTGAGCCGGCGCCAAGCCCGCCGCGAGAACCAGGCATGCGACCGTGGCGATGGCGAGTCGGCTGATTGCCCTGGGTGCTCGCGTCTTCATTGCGCTGGTCTCCTTCCGACTCATCCTGGGTGGCGAGCTTCGGCGATGACCTTGCCGGTCTCGGTGTCGATCAACTCAACGCGGACGCGCAGCGGCGCGGTGAAGATCGCGTCCATCGGATCGCCCGCGTGGTCGGCCTCGCGGTAGAGGGGCAAGGGTTCGTCGGGAGCGAGCGCGTGGACCTTCACGCGGTAGCGGCCAATCTCATCATCGGGGACGCCGATGATCTCGCCCGTGATACCGGATCCATCGGCCAGGATGTGGATGCGGATCCGCTTCTCATCCGTGGGAGCGTCCGGCATGGGGGTGAAGGTGAAGCTTCGGATGAGGCCTTCGGCGCCGGTCTGGCCTTCGGCGATTCCGCCGACGAGCCAGAGATTCATGCGGGCGGTGAGCTTGGTGCTGGGGATGGGCACTTTCTCGCCCGAGTAGGTCCAGTGGCTGATGAGCGCGCCGGTCTGGCCATCCCACATGCGGCACTTGGCCCGGCCGGGAGACCAATCAAGCGCGACGGTGAACCGGCGCGCGCCGCAGAAGAAACGGTGTCGGCTCTTCTCCGTCCCCGGCTGGACGACGTGCTGGTAGACGGGCGGCTGGTCGTCGCGGCCCCAGCGCGATATCTCCATGACATCGATCTCGCGGTCGTCGGATTCGTAAAGGAAGCACGCGAGGACGTGGCGCGGGGCGAAGTCGGGAACGTCGGACTCAATCTGCCAGCGGTACTCGCCATAGCCGAGGGCCTCGGCGCACTCAACGCCGGCGCAGGCCCACTCGCCGTCGATCTCGGCGATCGACAGGCGCATGCCTTCGTCGTCGACGCGGACATTCTGGGCGGTCCAGCGATTCGGCCCAGGACCCCAGGAGGGCACATCCTTGACCAGCCACGTGTAGCCGGAGAAGTCGACGGTTACGGGTTCCTGCGCGGGGCAGACGACGGCGATGAGAAGGGCGGCAAGCATCATGCGTTCTCCAGGGAAACGGTCTCAGTCGCTCGGGCTCGTAGTGAGGAGCGGCTCGATATCGGCCATCGTCAGGCCGTCGATGTAGATGGGCGTCTCGGACAGCTCGGCGGCGAAGGTGTGGTTGGTGACGGCTACGGACTTGCTCGTGCCGAAGATGTCGGTGACGGTGACCTCGGGCGTATCGCCGGCGACGCGGACGGCCTCTGTCCGCTCGCCCGCGCGGATCCAGGCGATGATGGTGGGCGTGCCGGATGGATGCGCGAAGGCGATGGCATCGGCCCCGCCGCCGAACGCGCAGCGGCCAAGCCAGCGGCACTCGGTCAGGCGGTGGATGAGGTTGGCGTAGGCGACGATGGCGGGTTTGGGCGTGCGGTCGTGGCGGATGAGTCCGAAGTTGTGCTCCGGGTTGTGGGGCTCGGCGCCATCGTCGAAGAAATCGTACCAGAAGATGCGCTCGACGCCGGCGGATAGCTGAAGGACCATCATCCGCACGAGCATGTTGGCTTGGGCGAGTTCGCTGTGAGGCGTGTAGAAGCCGGTGCCGGTCTCATCGGTTAGCTCGAAGGTGCCAAATCCGACCTCGCCCGACCAGACCTCCCACGAGAGGTCGCGCTCCTCGGCGAAGCGCCTGAACTCGGCCATCTGCGTGATGATCGCGTGGTCTTCGGGGAGGGGGAGGTTCCGGTGCATGTTGTAGGGATGGGGCGAGATGACATCGGCCACGCTGCCCGCGCCGAGTTCGAAGAACCGCCGGTACCAGAGGAGTTGATCGATGTCCTCCCAGAGGACGGTTGCGCCGGGGTCGGCCTCGTGGATCGCGTCGGTGACTTGCTTACCGTAGACGGCGAACTGCTCCTGCCACGGGCCGCCGCTCCAGTCGCCACCGAGGACTTCGCTCCACTGCCCGTGAGGCTCGTTGACGAGATCGTAGGCATCTATCTCAGCGCCGTACTTGGTGGCGTACTCGCCGTGCCACTCGGCGACGTCGGCGAAGTCATACGAGCCCTCGGGCTTGCGGTGCTCGTCGAGGGGTTTTCGATACCAGGTGAAGCATGGCATGTAGCAGAGATTGTTGGCGCGGGCGACGGGGATGGCGCGGTCTTCGAGGTTCGCCTCGCCGTCGCGGATCCATGCGATGCCGGCTCGCTTGACGATGGCGCCGATGGCGGGGCTCCAGCCCTGGTTGAAGTGGGTGTTGACGCCGAAGGGTGATTCGGGGTTCTTCCCGCCTCCAACCCGGCCACCGAGATACGCGCACGAGAAGCGTCCCGAAGCGCCCGCCCGCTCGCCGATGACGATGCTGTAGGCGGTCTCATAGTAGCCGGGGCCGGGCAGCCTACGGCGCACGTAGGGCGCTGTGAAGCTGTCTTTCCGCGTCAGGGCGAGCGACTCCGCGAAGCCCTCGACCGGCCGGCCGTAGGCGTCCGTCGTCCGGAGTGTCAAGCGGACCTCATCGATTCCGACCGGCACGTCTGGCACGGCAAGATCGATGGTGATCGTGTCGTATGCTCGGAACAGTAGTGATGGTTCGTTGGCCTCAACCTCGACGCGGGCCGCGGCGAGGAAGTGGTCGATGCGGGACATAGCGACCTCCTCGGGTGAAAGGGTGGTGGCCACGGCGAGTCGGTCGAGGAGGAGCGCGCCTTGCATGACATCGCCGGCAGTGGGGCCGATGAAGAGGCTCTTGAACGGCTGGTGGATGGTCCCATCATTGGCTCCGCCCCAGTGGCCGGTGGACTTGGCGGGATCGAGCGGGATCGCCACATGCTGCCATTCATCTGAATCGAGCGAGGCGCCGAACTGGTGGTACTGCCCAGTGTCGTCGACGGCTCGGAGAATGACGTTGGCACCGACTGGGCCCTTGGCGGAGAACGCGATGGATTCGGCTTCGCCGGCGACCCACCCCGCGTAGTGCCATTGGACGTAGCGCCCGCCGTCGGTGAAGTCGAACTCGATCCGCAAGGCACCAGGCGAGTCGTGGCCATCCGCAGTCCACTCGAAGGTGGCCTTCGCGCCGGGGAATTCGCCGCCGAGGGTGTGCTGATAGCGGTCGCGAGGAGAGGTGAAGTCCTCGAGGAGGACATCGTCGGCGTGCGTGGGATGTCCCGCGACCACGGCCAATGCCAGCGAGACGAGCATAGGGACACCTCCGAGCGAGAGCGACCGGAGCGCCGGAGTAGCTTCTCTCCGGCACTCCCTGGAACCTGTGTGAGGTGATGGGGGCGAAATCCAGGGACAGTTACCATGTTTCCCAACGGCAGGGAAAATGGGTAACTGTCCCGGAGTTTCGCATGCCAATCGAGGGAAGGCGACGGCGCGCCACGCTACTTCATGAACAGCTCAACGACGGGCACGCAGGCGTCGGGCTTGGTGACCGGGAGCTGCAGCGTGAGCGTGTTTCGCGGGTCCTGAGTCGCGGCGTCCCATGGCGCGTGGCTGGACCCCTCGACCATCTTCACCTCGGAGCCGTCGTTGAGGAGCTGGGCGTACTTGACCTTGCCGCCGAAGCCGTCGAGCGGCAGGTTGACGATCGGCCAGCTCAGTATGTGGACATAGCAGCGGTTGGTCTCGGGGTTGTAGGTGATCCGGCAGTCCTGCGGCGTGGGCAGATCGTCGGGCGCCTGCGTGCAGCCGTAGATGGAGCGGCTGTGGCCGTCCATCCACTTGCCGATTCCCGCGAGGGCGTCGAGAGCCCGCGAGTCGAACTCGCCGCGAGCCGTCGGGCCGACGTTGAGCAGCAGATTGCCGCCCTTGCTGACGGTATCGATGAGCATCTTCACGAGTTGATCGACGCTCTTCCACGTGTACTCGTCGCGGTAGTATCCCCACGAGCCGCTGAAGGTCTGGCAGGTCTCCCAGACACACTTTTGGCCCTCGTACTCGACCCAGTTGCGGGACATGAACTGCTCGGGGGTTTTGATGTCCCAGCCGTGGTCGGTGTCCATGAGGTCGAGACGGTCGTTCACGATGATTCCCGGCGCCGACTCGCGGGTGAGTTTGATCAGCTCTTCGCTACGCCAGTCGTCGCGGCCCTTGCCGACGCGGTTCTCGGCGGATGGGTAGCTGAAGTCGTAGAACAGCACGTCGACGTCGCCGTACTCGGTCAGCAGCTCGCCGACCTGGGCGTGGAGGTAGTCGGCGTACTTCTGCTGATCGCGCGATTCGTTGAGCTTGGCGCGGTCGGGGTGATTGCGCATGGAGTGCATGTCGTCGATGACGAAGTGCGGATGGTGCCAGTCGATGATGGAGTGGTAGAAGCCGGTCCGCACGCCGTTGGCGTTGAAGGCCTCGCACATCGGGCGGATGAGGTCCTTGCCATGTGGCGTGTTCATCACGTTGTAATCGGTCTGCTTCGTGTCCCAGAGGCAGAAGCCGTCATGGTGCTTGGTCGTGATGACGAAGTACTTCATCCCCGCGCCGGCCGCAGCCTCAGCCCATACGTTCGGATCGTAAAGATCCGGATCGAAGTTGTCGAAGTACTGCTGATAGACCTCATCCGGGATCTCCTCGCGCTGCTTGACCCACTCGTGGCGGCCCGGAAGCGCATAGATGCCCCAGTGGATGAAGAGTCCGAATCGATCGTGCGTGAACCAGCTTGTATCACCGACGGTTGGTCTGACGTCGTGCATGGGTAACTCCCCCTAGATTGCGCGTGGGTAACGGCGGACGGCGTCGTGGCAACTCAGACGACGAGTTCCCCGGAGGTTCCGCCTGCGCGGCGGAGGACCTCGGTGCTACCCAAGGGCCTCGCGGAGTTCGTCGGCGAGCGCGTCGCATGTTTCGTTGAAGAAGACCTGGGCGGCCTCGGGAGTGACGACCTCGGCGAGGTCGTCCTGCCACTCATAGTGCTCCCGGCCCATGAAGCGGCGGACGGACTCGTGGTGCTGATCGGAGAGCCCCCGGCAGTAGAGTTCGGGATCGCAGCCCTCGTATTTCGGGATGAGGGTCGCGTCGGGATCGTACCGGTCGAGTTTGACCGCATCGGGCGCGGCGGCAAGGAGTTCGGCGGTCTCTTCGGCCTGCGCGTGCCCGCCACCGAGGCGGACCTCGGGCATCGTCTTAGGACCGGAGCGGACGATGATCCGCATGTCGGAGGTCTTCATGTACTCCTCGGCGGGCTCGCCGAAGCTCTCGTCTTGCATTGGTCCCGCGTGAGCGAGGAGCATCAGGACTGTCTTGAAGCCGCACTTCTCCAACT
>CAZKUN010000044.1:0-47103 GCA_964555935.1 uncultured Armatimonadia bacterium
CGACCCCGCCGCCGAGGCGCCGCCCGAGGGAGCGGAACCAGGCGACACCCGCGAGCGCCCGCGCACATCCACGAGCACGGACGTGCTGGTGGTTCAGGCAACTGAAGCGCCCCCCGATGTCGACGATGCCCCTGATACCGACCGGACCGACCCGGTCGCCGTTGCCCGTGCCTATGTTGAGGCGTGTCGGAGTGGTGATGTGGACATAGCCGTGAGCTTGCTGATCGCGGATGATCCCTTCACGCTTCAGTTGCGCGACGCGGCGGCGGCAATCACCGGGGAGACGGAGTCGGAATATGCCGCGGCGTTCTCGCGGCTCTTCGCGGAGTCCTCATTCCTGCCGACGAGGCTCCAGCTCGAAGCCGAAGCGCCCGTCGTAGACTTGCCCGGCGATGGATCCGCTCGCGTGACGGTGAACCGCACTTGGGGTCTGGACCAGCAGCTCGTCATGCAACAGGCGGAGGATGGGACGTGGTCAATCAGGCCGATAGAGTCCATCAAGGCCACCACCAACTCAGATACAACGCTCGTCGAAGCGCAAGTGAGTCAGGCGTCTACTGTTGGCGGAAACGACTCGTACCGGGTGATGAGTGAATCGGAGAAGCGGCTGAGAACCCTGGCGCGAGGGTTTGATGAGTACGCCAAGGAGCACGACAGCACGCTCCCGCCGACAGCCACGTGGGTCGATGCCATTGAGCCGTACGTGCTCGACAGGCAAGCGTTCTCGTGCCCCGCTGCTCCCGATGAGGAGTACGGCTATGCGATGAACGCCCAGGCTGGAGAACTCCAGTTGCCGCCGGGATACACCGACCGGCGCAAGCTCTTCATCCTCTCCGAGTGGCGCGGCGGCGGGCGAAACGCCTCCGCCACTACCGAGGAGTTGAGGGCCATGGAGCCCTTGCACACCGACGGCACAATCATCATCGCCCACGCCGGGGTCGGGACGCGTCGGGTGTCGACCGAGACGCTGTTTGGTGGCGTTGCCACCGACGACGATGTGCGGGAGACCTGCGGCAAACACTTGGCCGCGCTCGAGCGGGCAGCTCGCGAGTTCGCTCTCGCCAACGGTGGCGTGCTCCCCGGCCCCGACACGTGGCAAGACGACATCGCGCTCTACTTGCTCGACGAGGCCGACGCTGGTGACGTCTTCACCTGCCCGGCGGCAGAGGGCATCGACTACGCCTACGCCATCAACTCCGACGTCGCGGGCACGAACGCCCGGGATCTGAAGGGCCACGACCGGATCGTGCTCTTTTTCGAGTCGGACCTGAACGTGCCGAATGCCTCGGGCGACCCCGACCGCGACGCAGCCAGGCCCGCGCGGCACTTGAGCCCATACTTTACCGACCGCGTGAATCGCGTCGAGCACCTCAACGGCAACGCCGGCTACCGAGCCCCGCCGCCGCTGCCGGAGGAGGAATGACCCATGCCGAACACTCGACAGGTAGGGAGGCCCGGAATATGAGACTCGCCCTGCTTGCTGCCATCGTCATCGGAGTCGGGGCCGAAGGCCAGGAACCGGCCGCGAGGGAGCCGGCCGCCATCGACCGCACGGACCCGGCGGCGGTCGCGCGCGCCTACGTCAGGGCATGCCGGAGCGGCGACGCTGATACTGCGATGCGTCTACTCACTCCCGGTGACCCCCTCACGTTGGCGATGGCCGAGGTGGGGGATGAGATGCAACGGGAAGCCGAGGGCGGCTTCACGCTCGCGCGCTGGATATCCGAGTCCGCGTGCCTGCCGTTCGGGATCGAGTTCGCCGCCGAAACGCCTGTCGTGCAGGAGGAAGCCGATGGGACCGCCCGCGTAACCGTCAGGCGCACGTGGGATCTCCGACAGCAGTTCGTGATGGAGATGGCGGAGGATGGGACATGGTCGATCAACGCGCTCGACTCCATGAGGGCCACCACGGGCGCCACCCCATCGCTCGCGGCAGCAGGCTCGGGCCAAACGGCTGGCTCGCGCTCGGCCTATGAATCCGAGTCCCGGTTGAGGGCCTTGGCCAAGGCGTTCCGCGCGTATGCCGGCGACCACGACAATGCTCTGCCGCCGGCCGCCAGTTGGGCGGACGCGATCGAGCCATACGTCCTCGACATGCAGATCTTCCAGTGCCCGGTTGCTCCGGACCAGGAGTACGGCTACGCGATGAGCGCCCTCGCCGACGGGGCCCAGCTTCCCCGGGCAAGTCGCGAGGGACGGAACATGGCTCTTCTGTTCGAGTGGCGCGGCGCCGAGCGGAATGCGTCGGCCCCTCCCGATGAGCTGGCGGAAATGGAGCCGCTGTGGCCCGACGGCACGATCATCCTCGTGGATGCCAACGCCAACCCCTGGCGCCTGCCGCGTGGGATGACGCTCGGGCAGTACCTCGTGGAGGAGAAGCACCAGCAGAAGTGCAACGCCAACCTGAGGGCGCTCGCGCAAGCGGCCCGGAGGTATGCCCGAGACAATGACGGAATGCTCCCGAGCAAGGATTCATGGCAGGACGACCTGGCGCTCTACCTGCTCCAAGAGACGGGCGTGGTCGACGTGTTCCGATGCCTCAAGGCCGTGGACCTGGACTACGCGTACGCAATCAACGCCGCCGTCGCCGGGATGGACGCGACGGAGTTGACGGGACATGACGAGATCATCCTGTTCTTCGAGTCCGATCTGAACGTAGCGAATGCATCGGGAGATCCCGATCGCGACGCCGCGACGTCGCTCCGGCATGTCGATGAGTGGGATCCCCAGCCCAGGAACCAGGTGTCGTACCTCAACGGGCTGTCCGGCACCCATCGGCCAAGCCCGGAGTGATGCCCTCAGGCCGCCCAGACAGTCAATCCGGCCTGATACATAACGTTAGATATACGGCATCAGAAATGTTGCGCCGACCTGGTACGCTACACGCGTGGGTATGGGTGTTAATGGACATAGGTGATCCCACGACCGACCACCGGGAAGGCGGGGGCAACATGCGTCTGCAACGCCAGAGGGTACTAACGACAATCGGGGTGCTCGGGCTTATCTGGGCCGCCTCCGTCGCATCCGCCGCAACGACGCTTGACACGACCATCAGCACGAACACGCGCCTGACCGTTGATGGCAGTCCATACATCCTCCAGGGCACGACCACCGTGCCCGCGGGTGTCAGGCTCGTATGCGCGAGCGGGTCGATAGTCAAGGCGCCGCCTGGCGCCGAGTTGCTTGTCTACGGCACGCTAATCGCCAACGAAGCGACCTTCCGCGCCACCGCAAGACCCACGAGCCCGGCCGATCACTGGGGTGGAATTCGCATCCTCGGGCCGGATGCCTCCGGGACGATCATCCGCCACTGCACGATTCTGCACGCCGGGCACAACGGTACGCCCGCTCTGTCGTTTGACGGGCAGACCTCGGGCGGGCCCCTGGCGGGCAGCAACGTGGTCAACCAGTCCGCCGGCGACGGCATCCTCTGCCGAAATGGCAGCCCCGTATTCTCCAGCAACAGGATCCTCAACTGCAACGGCGCTGCCGTGCGCGCTGAGGCGAATGGCTTCCCGACATTCAGCGACAACCCCACCACCCGTACCGGCAACCTCATCAACGGTACCGTCATCGACTGGGACAGCACGCCTCACGGCACTTTCCGCCTGACCAAGGCAGGTGGCCCGTACCGCATCAGGGGCATGCTCTCCATCCCCCGAGACGGCGAGCTTCGCGTGGAGGCGGGGACGAGGCTGTTGTTCGCCGACAAGAACGCTGGCATGATCATCCGCGGCGAGTTGGACGTGAACGGAGTCGCCAACGATCGTGTCTGGTTCAAGTCTGAGAACCCGGCTTTCGGCTGGAATGGTCTTGAGTTCCGCGACAACGAGAGCAGCGCGAGCCGGCTGGAGTACACCACGATTGAGAACGCCGGCTTCGGCAACCTGCAGGCGGCCGTCCTCGTCCGTGGAAGCCGCGATACGTGGCCGCAGCCCCGCTTCCACCACTGCAACATCGACGACAGCGCCTCCGACGGCATCGCCAGCCAGGGCGCGCGGCCCAGGCTCGGATGGTGCAAGATCCGCAACTGCCGAGGGCGCGCCATCATCAATACCTTCGGCGGATACGCCAACTTCGTCAACAACCGAAACCAGGCCACCGGCAACGACGTCGACGCCGTCGTGTTCGACGCCGCCGGGCACGCTCTCATCTTTGACCAGGAGTGGAAAGAAGCCGGCACGGGTTTCCCGTATCACATCCTCGGGTCTGTCAGCACTGAGGCTTCCCGCGAGGATCCGGGCACCGCGAGCGAACTCGACATCGGCCCGGGCGCTCACCTGATGATGGGGCCCGGCGTCTACCTCACGGCCAACCACGGCGTCATTCGTGCCATCGGCAAGAGCAACGCGAGCAAGCACATCACGATCGAGCGACTCGACCCCGCATCCGCTTGGGGCGGCATCTTCGTCACCGGCCGGGCGCTCCCCTCATTCTTCCGCTGGTGCGACATTTCCGGCGGCGGATCGGGTGGCGCGTCACACATCACCGTCACCAGTTCTGGCGGGACAACCTCAGTGGCCGGCGCCGATCTGGGACTCACCGAGCCGCCTGATGTTCTGGCCGCCACGGGCGTCAAGATCGAGGACAGCACCTTCACCGATGGCGCCGGACACGGCATCTACTCCCATGGACCGTTTCTGTGGGTCCTGCGGACCGTGATCACCGGGCACAAGCTCTCCGGCATCGCCTCCTTCGGCACGACCGGTCTCGTCGTGCGCAACTCCGATATCTACAAGAATGACTTCTACGGCATCTACCACCAGGGCGGCGGGATGTGGCTCGCTGATGGCAACAGCTTCGTTCAGAATGACCCGTTCAATGTCGCCAACATCACGCCTCACACAGTCGCCGCCGCCAGGAACTACTGGGGCTCGACGGACATAGGCGATGTCCGCGACAGCATTTTTGACGGCCGCGATTCACCAGGCCTGGGTCAGCTCCGCTTGGCGCCCATCCTCCTCGCGGCTCCGAGAGCGTTGATCGGCGTCACCGCCGCGCCGGCGATCGCTGATGCCGCGCTGGTCATCCCCTCCGCCGTCGCGCAGGAGTCCGGCTCCGGCATCGTGCAGGTCAGCTACGTCCTGACGACGGGCGCCGACGTCAGCGCTGAGGTCGTCAATATAGCGGGTCGGCCGATCCGTCGCCTGACTAGCGAGTCACCTGCCGACGCGGGAACGAACACGCTCCTCTGGGACACGCGGAGCGACAGCGGCGTCTCCGTGCCAAACGGCCGGTATCTCATCCGCCTCAGGGCGTCCTCGCCCAGTGGCGAACTCGCCCAGGCCATCGCGCCGGTGACCGTCACCGGTCGCTAAGCCGTCCGTACTGAAATGCCATCGCCCCGGTCACCCATCGCGTTGACCGGGGCGAAACCATTCTGCTATACTCGCGATGAAGTTCCTCTGCACATCATGCGCCGGCGAGCCAACTGAATGCCGCCACCTGTCGCAGCCATCAGAGATCTTGCTCGCCGTTCGCGTCTCCGCATCCTCGCGGATTCGGCCATCGTCGTCGCTGCCCTGACGCTGATCATCACCCTCGTCTATCTGCTTGACCATGTCGCTCTCACGCGCCCCTTCGCGTCCGCCACTGCCGGCGTTGCGGCTGCCTCCGATCCGGATGATTCGCTCCCTGACTCCGCGTCCGGCGCGCCGGTCCTCGACGATGTCGTCGAGCTGCCGCCGAGGTCGGATATGAACGACCTCCAACGCCGCGCCGCCGAGATAGGGGAGAAGCTTGGCAACGCCGTGCCGGCCAAGTCCATCGACGATACCACCTACATCCGCCTGGCCGATCTCCTCGCTCTGGGCGGGGCCGATCTCCGGTGGGATGACGTCGCCGGCGGCGGAGCAGCCATATCCGACGACGGTCTCATCCGTTTCGCCGCCGACACCGCCGGCATCACAGTCGACGGCCGCCAAATGCGGCTTGCGGCGCCTGTGAGAATGCTCACAAACGAGCCCTGGGTCCCTGTCAGCGCGGTCGCCGAAACTCTCGGTGGAACGGTCGATGAGGATGAAGAAACGGGGCTGGTCATCGTGACCGTCGGCGACCAGAACCTGCAGGCCTTGGTGCCCGCGCGCCTGTTCAGCATCGAGATCTCTCGCGGCGCCCGCAAGCTCAAGGTCCGCTTCGCCGGTCGCCTGGCCAAGGAATATCCCATCTGCAGCGGGAAGGGCAACAACACGCCGATCGGCAACTTTCACATTCAGAACAAAGCCGTCTGGCCGAGCTGGGAGGCGTACTGGGGAGAGAACATCCCCGGCGGCAGCTCGCGCAATCCTCTCGGCGCGCGATGGCTCGGCACCACCGCCCGGGGCCGCTCCACAGGGCGCGCGATCGGCATCCACGGCACCAACCAGCCCTCGAGCATCGGACGCAGAATCTCGGGCGGCTGCATCCGCACCTACAACCGGAACAGCATCGAGTTGTACGAGACGATTCCCATCGGCACTCGCGTGTGGATCCACGAGTAGCCGGCCTCGATGTTCGACCGGAATCTACGCACCGGGATTGAGCCCATTGGTCATCGGAATCGGCGTCGACATGGTGGACGTAGACCGCATTGAGGCCGCAATGGAGCGGCGAGGCGAGCGATTCGCCAAACGCGCCTTCACCGAGGATGAGATCGCCTACTGCCAGAGGTCCCAGTGTCCCGAGCGCCGATTTGCCGCGCGCTTTGCCGCCAAGGAAGCCGTCATGAAAGCCCTTGGTCGGGGGTGGTTCCAAGGCATGCCGTTCAAGGAGATCGAGGTCATCCGCGACGAGTACGGCAAGCCGGGGATCCGCTTGCTGGACCAGACCGCCGAGATGGCCGAGAAGCAAGGCATCACCCACATCCACGTGAGCATCACCCACGAGCAACGCAGCGCCGTAGCCTTCGTCATCGCCGAGAGACTCTGACTGCCCCACGCGGAAGGACGTAACACGTGCTTGCCATCATCGCCGGGAGCGCGGGCGACCAGGTCATGCCCGAGTTCGATGTCGACCCCGCCTCCTTCGCGTCTCGCGACACGCCCTTTGGGCCGACGTCTCCCCTCGCGGTTGGCAGCGTGGCCGGTGAGTCCACTGTCATCGTCGCCAGGCACGGACTCGACGGTTACTCCGTCGCCGCGCCCTTCGTCAACTACCGCGCGAACGTGTTTGCCCTCAAAGAACGGAGTGTGACAGAGGTCATAGCCTGGAGTGGTCCTGGTGCTATTGACGCTGGGGTAAGTATAGGTCAGTATGTCATTCCGGATGACGTCCTCGATGAGACTCGCCGCCCGCGGACCTTCTACGAAGGAACCGGGCTCGGCGTCATCCGCGTCACGCCGGTCTTCTGCCCCCGAGTTAGCGCGGCGCTTATTGCAGGTTGCGAGGCGATGCAGACTCCGCCGCGCGTAGGCGGAACCTATGTCTGTACCGAGGGGCCGAGGCTTGAGACGCCGGCGGAGATCTGCAAGTACGCCATGCTTGGCGGGCACTTCGTGGGCATGACGCTTTGCCCGGAGGTATTCCTGGCCCGCGAACTGGAGATATGCTACTCAGCCATTCTGTACGTGACGAACTATGCCGAGGGCGTGAAAGCCACGCCCGACCAGCCGGGACGTCTGTTCGGCGGACTGATGTCACCTGACGAGGAGAACGCTCAGAGAGAGGCCGTGCGGGTCCTGCCGCGCGTGATAGAGCAAGCTGTGGGACAACGGCACGGCGTGAGCGAAGAGTGCTCATGTCAACGGTCGATGGAGCGCTATCGAAGGTCAGGGCGGATCGGGGACGACTGGCGGCAATGGATGAGACTTGCATAGTCTCGGCCGATGTCGTCGTTGAGTCCTCCGCTCGCGTGATTGCCGATGGCGCGATAGCTTGGCAGGGCGACACGATTGCCGCCGTTGGCACTCGCGAAGAACTCTGCGACGTCTATCCCAAGGCCGAGCACCAAACCCTCGAAGGCCGAGCGATCTTCCCCTCCTTCGTCAACGCTCACACCCACCTCTGCCTCTCTCACCTCCACGGCGCCGCGCCCTATGACGGCAACTTCGCGGCATGGCTCCAGACGGTCTTGCACGCTATTCTCGAATGGTCCGAAGAGGACCACGCCAACTCGCTCGCTGAGGGTCTGCAGCAGTCGCTAGCAACCGGAACGGGAGCCGCCGCCGACATCCTCAACGACCGGCTCGCGTTGCCCGCCTATCGCGGCTTGCCGATCGGCGGAACAGTGTTCCTGCAGGTGACGGGCTTCAACCCGGTCGTCGCCGATGTCTGGATGGCCAACATCCAGCAAGCCTTCGCGGATCTGCCCAATGGTGCTGATCTCGGCAACCTGAGTCTCGGCATCTCGCCCCACGCGCCCTACTCCACATCCGCCAAGCTCTACCGCGAGTGCTTCCGCTTCGCCGAGGAGCATGATCTGCTCCTTATGACTCACCTTGCCGAGAACACAAGCGAGGAAGATTTCCTGCGCCGCGGCACGGGCGTCTACCGACGAATGCTGCGCGAGCGGGGGACATGGGTGCCGAAGTGGAAGCCGCCTGACATGACGCCTGTGGAGTACTTCGAGGCCGAGGGCGTGCTGACCGATCGCTGCATCTACGCCCACGTGAACTATCCGTCCAGCAGCGACATCGATCTCATGGCGAAGCGCGGCATCACAGCCGTGTACTGCCCGCGCAGCCACGCCTTCTTCCACCACGCGCCCCACCGAATGGATGAGATGGTCGCGGCGGGCATCCGCGTCGCGTTGGGCACCGACAGTCTCGCCAGTAACGACTCGCTCGGCATGCTCGACGAGGTCAAGCTCTGTCGCGAGCGGTTCCCGCGCATGTCGGCGGAGACAATCTTTGATGCCGGCACGATCCGCGGGGCGGAGGCGTTGCGCGTCACGGACAAGTACGGCACGCTGGGACCCGGCAAGAAGGCGTCATTCGTCGTGGTGGACGTGGGCGAGCCGGTCGACGCCTCACGCGCCATGGAGCAGTTGCTGTCACCCGAATCGACCATCGACCAGGTCTTCGCCTGGGGCCAGCCCATCCCCTAACGCCTCTCTTCCGCCCAAGCCATGTAAGAGGGGCTTTAGCCCCGACGCCGTTAGCTGTCCCCTGCCGTTTATCCCCCCCGCCACCACTCTCCATGCTTGCCGTCGTCCTCGCTCGGCCGCGGCACCTCACCCTTGCTGCACTTCATCGCGTAATCCAGATCCTCCAGCATGTGCTCGACCAGCCCCTCCGGCGGCGGCCCGGCCTCGTCGCGACCCTCTTGCGAGAGATATCCGTCCTCGATCAGCCGCCGCAATTCCACCGCGTCCTCCGGACGGCCCACGTTCGCCAGCGCCATGATCGCGTAGTGGCGACACTCCCAGTCCGGATCGCCGGCGATCGCTCGCATGACATGTTCGGCGCCGCCCGGATCGGCCAGTCGCCCCAGCTCCCACACGGCAACTCGCCGCATCGGCGCGGAGTCCATCGTCAGCATGTCCGCATACAGCGCCAGCAATTCCTTGCGTCGCTTCTCGTCCATATCTATCGGCCGTTCAGGAAGCGCCAGGCGGTTGCTGCCAGCGCCTTCGCTCCCACGGGGATTCCTCGCTCATCGATCGCAAACTCCGGGTGGTGAAACAGTGGCGCCGCGCCGCCCGGGGTCGTCATGCCGACCGCAATCTGCGTCGCTGGCACCTCCTGCGCGAAAAACGCGAAGTCCTCCGCGCCCATGCAGGGGGTCGGGGCGATGTCCACGTTCTCGTCGCCCAGCAGCTCCCGACACGCCTCCTCGGTCAGCCGCGTAAGCGCCTCGTCGTGGATCAGCGCCGGGCACGAGCGCGTGTACTTCACCAGCGCCGCGCAGGCGTACGTCTTCGCGGCAGCCTTCGCCACGCGTTTGACCTCCGCCTCAACCAGGTCCTGCACCTCGCCGCCGAAGGTCCGGATGGTCCCCGCGAGTTTCACATCACTCGGGATGATGTTGTAGGACGTCCCGCCCTCGATCCGGCAGATGCTCACCACCGCCGGCTGCACGGGCGAGACCCTCCGGCTGACGATCTGCTGCAATGCCACGATCACGTTCGCGGAGGCCAGCACCGGGTCGGCCGCCACCTCCGGCATCGCGCCGTGCCCGCCCTTGCCCTTTACGGTGATCTGCACACCGTCGGCCGCCGCCAGGTGCTCGCCATACCGCAGGCTCACCATACCGACGGGGTCCTTCCACGCGTGGACCGCGACCGCTGCGTCCATCTTCGGCTTCTCCAGCGCCCCATCGGCGATCATCAGCGGCGCGCCGCCCACGGTCTCCTCGGCTTGTTGGAAGAGCAGCTTCACGCTCCCGCGCAGCGATTGCCGGCACTCGTGAAGCGCCAGCCCCGCCCCAAGCACCATCGCGACGTGGCTGTCGTGCCCGCAGGCATGCATCACGCCTGGATTCTTGGATGCAAACTCAAGCCCCGTCTCCTCCTGGATCAGCAGCGCGTCCATGTCGCCGCGCAGGCCGATGCACTTGCCTCGCTTCGCGCCCCTCACGACCGCCACGATTCCCGTCCCGCCGACGCCCGTTCGGTGGTCGATGCCCGCCTCGGTCAAGCGTTCCGAGATCAACGCGGCTGTTTCGTGCTCGCAGAGCCCGACCTCGGGATTCTCGTGGATCCGTCGCCGGATAGCGATCATCTCGTCGGTCAGCTTCTCCACCGATCGCAGCAGCTTCTGCATGACCGTGTTCTCCTCGTCTAGAGGTGGTTTCAAGACCCCCGTAGGTCGAAGCTCCAGCTTCGACCGGTCCAGTTGCTGGGGTTTTGAAACCACCTCTACAGCGCCTTGACCAAGTCAGCCTTCAGGCTCGACGGCTCTGTCTTCGCGATTCTGACTTCCTCCGCGCCGAGGAACTCGGCGAACGAGCGCAGCGTCTTCGCCAGCGATTGCGCGAGCGCCTGGCTGGGCTTCACCTTCGGCTCCAGCCAGACACCGTTGACCACCAGGGCGCTCTGCTTCCGCTCGAACTTCGGATCCAGCCGCCCGATCATCGTCGTCCCGCGCAGGATCGGCAGCACGTACGCCCCATATTGACGCTTCGTCTTTGGCGTGTAGGCCTCGAACTTGTAGTCGAAGCCAAACAGCTCCGACAGGATCCATCGGTTGGTCGCCACATTGTCAAATGGCGATAGCAGCGTCACCCTCCGCGGTGGGGCCGCAGGCTTTTCGTAGAGCCGATCAGCGTCCTCGGGCAGGCAGAGCCACTCCGCCTCCGTGCCTTCGACACTGAACGCGTGAAAGCCGGCGGCGCGCGCCATCCGGCTGACATCCTCGGGCTTCAGCTTCCGGTCCTCGGGCCACGCGGTTGTGCCGAAGTAGTTGGCCAGTTCCCCCGTCGCGCACGCGCCGAGTTGCCTCAGCACGGAGCGCCACAGAGCCGCGATCCGTTCATCCTCGGGCAGGTCGGCGGGCTCAATCCCCTTCGGCAGCACGCGACTCGTCAAATCGAAGACCTTCTCGCCGCGGCGCCGCTCGCACACCATCAACTCGCCCGCATACCACAGCGCCTCAAGCGCCTCCTTCGCCGTCTTCATCGAACCCCACCGGCCGGCCGTCTCCTTGTCAGTGGGGAAATCCCGCGACGCAAGCGGCCCCCGCGATTCCACCTCGCTCAGGACGCTGTCGACAACCGCCTTCTGTTGATTCAGAAACTCAGACACCCACCGATCCCAATACGAGTCCGTCCGGCGCCGCGCCATCACGGGGGCAACCAGCGGGTACAGTTCCATCGACAGCATCGCCGCGATGCGCGTCCAATACTCAAACACCCTCGGACCGTCTGAGTAGAGGGAATTAAAGTCAGCCTGACGGAAGCTCGGGCAGCGGCTCCAGAGCACGATGCGCGCGCTCTGGGCAATGACATTCATTGGATCAACCTGGATCTGTCCCAGGCGATCCACCACGTCCGCCGCGCTCTCGCACCTGTCGCCAAGCAACCCTTGCCGCTCTAGCCGCAGTTGCGCAACATGGCTACGCTTCACTGGCCTGCCGCCCTCTCTCACTGAGTCCGCTCCCTCGGCGTTGCCGTCACTGGAGCGCGGACGCCCTCGTCCGCAACGTTGCTGTCGCCGCGCCACCGACTTGCGCCCATCCCTCGCGCCGCATCGGCGTCCTCGCCGATGCACTCCCGTCCTCGCCAACTTCTCGGACTGCTGGATGGTACCGGACGCGGCGTCCGGATGTCAACGCAGCCGATCGCTCGCAGGTCAAGCGAACTTAGCTTGACCCCACGCGTTAGTACAGGTCAGTTCCGCTATCACCTCGGATCCACCTGGCGCCTCCATGGGCTCGATGGACCGGGTGCCTGAGCCGACGTCGCCTGATGCATCGGCAGGAGTGATGCCCTGAATGAGACGGTCCCTGACCATGATCTCCCTCACCGTCGCGGCTCTCATCGCCGTAACCGGACCCGCAACCGCCCAAGCCCCTGGCACCGAGTTGCAGCTCACTGAAGAGCAGCGCAAAGCCGAGGCCGCCTTCTCGCTCGCCCACGGCTTTTATACCAAGGGCTTCTACGACCGCGCGCTTGAGAAACTCGTCGAGTTCGTCGCGACTTACCCCACCCACACGAACGCCGCCTATGCTCTGTTTGAGGCGGGCGAGTGTAACTTCACCCAAGAGAAGTACGCCGAAGCCGTGCCGCTCTACGAGCGCGTCGTCAAAGAGTACGCGCAGTCTGATGAGTTGGACGAGGCGGGCTACCGACTCGGCACCTGCAAGTTCCGGCTGGACGATTTCGCCGCGGCCGTCACGGCCTTCACCGACGTCATCGCGAAGACCCCTGATACCCAATACAAGAGCGTCGCGCTCTACTGGACGGGCGAAGCTCAGTTCAGCCAGCAGCAGTGGGACGAGGCCATCAAGTCTTACGATGCCTCGTTCAAGGCCGCGCCACAAGGCCAATCCGCCGCCTGGTCGCTCTACTCCATCGGCATGAGCCAGCTCAAGCTCGGCAAGTCCGCCGAGGCGCTCGCCGCCTTCCAGCGCGTGGCGACTGACTACAACGACGCCCCCGTCGCGGGCGAGTGCGAGTTGCGCGTCGCCGATGCGCTGCAGGCTCAAGGCAACACCGCCGAGGCCCGCACGGCCTACAACGCGGTCGTGAAGCGCGGCGATGCCGACCTGATGCCCGGCGCGCTCCACGGTTTGGCCTGGTGCGAGTTCGATGCTGAGAAGTGGACCGCCGCCCGCGCCGCCTTCGAGCGCCTGGTGAAGGAACACGGCGAGAACGAATACGCCGTCGCCGCCCGCCAGCGGATCGGCGACTGCCTCTACCACGAGGAGAAGTTCGCCGAGGCCGCCACGGCCTACGAGGCCGCTCTCACTGGCGCGCCCGCCGACGCCGTCCCGGACATTCTGTTCTGGCGAGCCGCTTCTCTTGAGTCAGCCGGCGACGCCGATGCCGCCGAGGGCATCTACCAGAAGCTCATAGACGATCATCCCGACAGCGACGCCGGCAAGAAAGCGGCGCTTCGCCTCGCTGATGCGCTCGACAACCCCGACGACCTCGACAAGGCCGAGGCCGCATACAAGGTCGCCGCCGCGTCGGACGACCCCAAGATAAGGGCCGAAGGGTTGCTCGGGCTCGCCCGCGTCGCCTACATGCGCGGCGACAAGGCCGGCGCGCTCGCTCAGTACGAGAAGATCGCCACGGACGATCCCGCCTCCGAGGCCGGTGGAGCGGCCGCGCTCCAGGGCGCGCAGATCGCCATCGCCGAGGCCAACCTCCCCAAGGGCAACGAACTCGCCGGGCTCTACCTGCAGCACCACGGCGACACGGCCGAAGCGCCGCGCGCTCACTACCTGCGCGGGTTCGCCATCGCCGGTAACGATGCCAAAGCCGCCGTTGCCGAACTCGACCAAGCGGTGGCCGGACCCAAAGCCGACTACACGGCTGCCGCGCTGAAGCTCCTCTCCAAACTCGCCCGAGAACTCGGTGACAACGCCAAAGCCGAAGCCGCGCTCGCCCGACTGAAGAAGGACTTCCCTGATGACGCCGCCGCCGCGGAGGCCGAGTTTGAGACCGCGAACCGGCTCTTCGACGAGGGCAAGTACCCGGAAGCGCGCGCATCCTACGAGGCGGCGATCGCCGCAACGGATGACACCCAGATCCTGGCCTTCAGCCGCCTGGGAATCGGCGCGGCCTACTTCCGCGAGGCCGACTACGAGAAGGCCCTCGCCGCTTGCCAGACCGTGCTCAACGACCACGCCGACGTAGTCGCCGCCGCCGCGCCCGCCTCTTACCAGGCCGGCGTGTGCCTCTCGCGGACCGGCAAGTTCGCCGAGGCCGCCGAGTTGCTCGCCAAGTATGTCGCCGAGAACCCGGACGGCGATGTCATCGCCCAGGCCAAGACCGAGCTGGCGTGGGCCTACCTGCAAGCCGGCGATGCAGACAAGGCCCGCGCCATTTACGAGACGCTCGCCGATGCCGATGGCACCCAAGGCGCGGATGCGCTGCTCCGCCTCGGCGAGATGGCGTATACCGCGGAGGACTTCGCGGGCGCGCTGACCCGATACGAAGCGCTGATCGCCAAACACGCGGACTCAGATCTCATCGACGAGGCCCAGTACAAGCGCGGTTGGTGCCTCACCAAGCTTGAGAAGCCCGACGAGGCCGCCGCCGCGTTCCGTGCCTGTTTGGCAGCCGACCCCGCGCCGGAACTCGCCGCCGATAGCCATTACCGCGTCGCGCTCTGGCTTGTGGGCAAGGGCGATGTCGCGGGGGCGATCCCTGAACTCGTCGGTTTCGTGGGCGAGTACAAGGATCAACCCCAGGCCGCCTACGCCGCCACGATGCTCGCCGAACTCTACGCCAGCCAGGAAGACTGGGCGGCGGCCGCGGACGCCGTCATGAACGCGCCACCGACCGACGTCGACCGGCTTGAGGCCCGTCGCGCGCTTGTCCTCGGCAAGGCCCATCGCGCCGATGGCAAGCCGGCCGATGCCGTCGAGGATTTCGAGACCGCTCTCGCTCTCGCCGAGGGCGCCGTCGCGGCCGACGCCATGTTCGAACTCGCGATGGCCCAATCCGAAGCGGGCCAGCACGCCGAGGCCGCCGACAACTTCCTCAACGTGGCAATTCTCTACAGCGACGCCGACTTCGCGCCTCAGGCGCTATACATGGCCGGCCAGTCTTTCGAGCAAGCAGGCGCCAACGACGAGGCCGTCAAAGCCTACCAGAGCCTCGTCAAGGACTACCCGGACGCAACCGAGTGGACGGAAAAGGCCAGCGGCCGCTTGCAGGACCTCGTCCCGTAGCACCGGCGCCCTCGCCGGTGCATGCCGTCGTAGGACAGGCGCCGGGAAACTCGACGAGTTTCCACGCCTGACAAAGCCGAGACCCACCCCGGAGGGTGAAGATGACAGACACGAGTTATCCCCTGTTCCAGTACTTCAAGGATGGCGGCCCGCTCATGTGGCCCCTCCTGCTGTGTTCGGTCGCCGGACTGACGGTAATCCTCTACAAGGCCTACCAGTTTCTCGCCATCAAGGGCAGCGCCGACCCGCTGATCACCGAGGTGGAGAAGTGCGTCCGCTCCGGCGAGCACGATGAGGCCCATGCCGCCTGCAAGTCGTTCCGCGGGCCCGTTGGCGAGATCATCCGGGCTGGCCTCAACCGTGCCGGACAGGGCAAGGAAGTCATCCGCGAGGCCGTCCAGGACGTTGGAATGCACGAACTCGCCACGCTTGAGAGCTTCCTCCCGACGCTCCAGACCATCGGCAACATCGCGCCGCTCCTGGGTTTCCTCGGGACAGTCCTCGGCATGATCCAGGCCTTCAGCAACATGTCCCGCATGGGCCTCGGACCCGAGGCCGTAACGGGCGGTATCGCCCAGGCGCTCATCACCACCGCCACCGGTCTCATGGTCGCGGTGCCGGCGCTCGTCTTCTACAACTACTTCGCCTCGCGAGTGAACGGTTTCTCTCTTCAGATGGAGCGCGCCGCCTCCCACGCGGTGAGCCTCCTGGCTGATGGGGAAGGCGCGGCCGAATGAAGCTCCGCTCCCGACTGAAGACCGACACGAGCGTGCCAATGTCCGCGATGGCGGATATAGCGTTCCTACTTATAGCGTTCTTCATGTTAACGAGCACGTTCTCGAAGGACACCGGGCTCGACATCACCCTGCCGATCGCTCAAGAATCGCAGGAGTTGCCCAAGCGCGATGTCACCGTGTGGATCACCCGCTCGGGCGAAGTGCATATCAACAAGACCATCGTCCCGGCCGACCCCGGCCAGATCGTGGCCGCGCTAACCGAGGCCCTTCGCGACGAGAGCGTGCAGTCGGTGACGATCCGCGGCGACCAGGGCGTGCCTTACGGTGACGTCGTCCGCGTCATGGATGTCGCCAAACAAAGCGGCGCTGCTATCACGCTCGCCGCCGTCTTCGAAGAACAGTAGGCCCAGCCCGTGGCATCGGCGTCCCGCCGATGCATGACGTCGTTAGGACAGGCGTCTCGCCTGTCAGTCGCCCGCGTAGAGACGGGCTTCCAGCCCGTCTGAGCCGTCCCGTTGGGGGAGCCACATGAAAGACCAACGGCGTTCCCGAAAACAGATGGCGATCTTCGTCGGCGTGTCCATCGTGGCACACGTCGCGATATTGCTGTGCGTCCCCGTCGGCGCGAACAACGAGTCCGTCGGGAAGAAGCTCGTCCGCGAGATCAAAGAGACGAGCATCGAGTTCGTGAAGATCGTCAAGCCCAAGCCAAAACCCAAGCCCGTCGTGGTGCCCAAACAGAAACCGAAGCCCAAACCCCGACCCCGGCGTCGACGCATCGTGCGCCGCACGCCGACGCCGCCCAAGCCCGAGGAGAAGACTCTTGAGGCGCGTGTGCTCCCGCCTCCGGAGCCTGAGCCAGTCGACGAACCGGCGCCTGAACCGACGCCTGACGCGCAGCCTGAGCCGGAACCGGTCGTCCAGCCAGAGCCCGAGGCGCCTCCGGCTCCCGAGCCCGAACCCGAGCCGATAGAGATTCCGAAGGCGACTCCCACGATCCCGGATGAGGTCGTCGTCCCGGTGACCGAGCCTGAGCCGACACCGACGATCGACACGTCCGACATGGTCGCGATGGCGCCTCAGCCCATCACGGAGGGCCCGAAGACCGATCCCACCAACGTGCCTGGGCCTCCTGAGCCCGGACGCGTGATCGTCAGCACTGAGCAACCGACCGCGCCCAGCGCGCCCGACCTTGGCAACCCAGAGGTCACGCGCCCCGAGCCCGCATCCGGTGGCGACGCTAAGCGCGCGCCCCAGATCGGCCTCGACCTGGGTGTTGAGGACCGCTCCTCGTTGCCCGGACAGGAGCACCGCATCGGCGTCAGCGAGGAAATCGCCGGCACCGGCGGTCCCCGCCCCCTCAAGGTCAGCCCAAATCCGGGCGGCTCGACGGGCGGCGCGCCCCGAGTCGCTCTGCGGCCCCGCCGCGATGATGTCACAACCGGCCCCCTCGTGCGCAGCGGCGTCGCGAACGGCCGACCTGACGCGCCTGGAGCTGCCGAAGGAGCGACGCGCGGTCCTGGCGCGCCCGACTCCAAACGCATGCCTGGCAATCCCGGCCCCCTCAATGGAATCACAACCGGCACCGGCCCGAATGCCGAGCCTTCACCCGGTTCGGGCGACACGCCCGGCCTTGCGGCTCCCGGCAATGCCGTTGATGTCATGACCTCTCCGACCAGCGACATGGTCGCCTCCTTGCCTGGCGCCGACGGTTTCGATGCCGGCGGCACGGGCGGCGGCGGTGGCGGCGATATCGTATTCTCCGGTGGCGGCCTCGGCGCGCTCGTGGCCGGCGGCCCCGGTGGAGACGGCGGCCCTGGTGGCGGCGGCGGATCCGGAATGGGCAAGTCAGCCCCGCGTCTCGGCAGCCCTTGGGGCGGCCCAGGCGGCGCGATCCTCTACGCCCGCGACGGCTCCGGCGGCGCGGGCCCTGGCGGCTATGCCAGTGGTGATGGCGGCGAAGGCGGAGGCACGGGCGGCGGAATTGGCGATGGTGACGGCACGGGTGTGGGCGGCGGAATCGGCGACGACGCCGGCCCCGGCAGCGGCATGGGCGAGCCGATTCGCGTTGCGATGGCTGGCCCTGGCGGCGGTTACGGCCACGGCGATTCCCCCTTGCCTGTTGGCTTTCCTGATGGCACGACGACCGACGGTGCGCCCGGCTTCGCGTGGCTCGAACCTGGCCTCGGCAGATCCGGTGGTAGCGGCCCTGGGCTGTTCGGTGGACCACACGGTCGCGGCTCCGGCGGCGGCTATCCCGGTCGCGGCGACAAGTCATCTCCTGGATTCGGCGGAGTGCCCGGCGGCATGGGCGTCGACATCCCCGCGCCGAGCGTGGCGGGCGGCGGCGGTGGTGGCGGAGGAGATCAGCCCGGCGGCCTCGGCATCTTCGGGCCCCTCACGGTCGGCGGCGGACCTGGCGGCACAGGCGGGCCTGGCGACTTGGTCGCCCTGGCGAAACGCGTCGCGGGCATCCCCGTCTTGCCTGCTGGACTGGTCGGGACGTTGGGCGGCCTGGCTGGCGGCGGCGACGGTCCGGGCGGGCGCGGCATCGGCGGCGGTATCGTCGGCAAGCAAGCCCCAACCGGCATCTACGCCGATCTTGTCGGCACTTACGACGTGCCTGTCGGCGTGACCAACTCCGACTACAACACCGACGAGGTCAGCGTGCTTAACCTCCTCGGCGTCATGCGCGAGCGCACGAACGTCCGCGTTGAGATCAACCAGCGTTACGTCCCCCTCGAGTACGAGGCCATCAAGGATCAGCCGCTCCTGTGGATCAGCGGCCACAAGGCATTTGCCTGGACGCCTGAGGAGCGAACGGCCCTCCGCAAGTACGTGGAGAACGGCGGCACGATCCTCGCTGAGGACTGCCACGGGCCATTCAACCAGGTCTTCCCGGACGAGATCCGTCGGGTCTTCGGCGAGGAGTTGGAGCCCGTCCCGATGGACGACGAACTCTTCCGCTCGTTCTACGTGATCGACGAACTCCCCGCCGGCGATGTCCAGGAGCGCCTGCCGATTCAGGGCCTGCGCACCAAGGGCGGCCGGCTGGGTGTGATATACTCCAGGAACGATTACAGCGACGCGTGGAAGGTGCCCAAGGGATCGTATGTCCCGGATGAGACGAAGGAACAGGCCTTCCGCATGGGCATCAACTGGTACGTGTACATCCTGGCCCACTGGCGCCAGGGACAGGCTGCGGCAGCCGCCACTCCGTAACGCAGCCGTCGTAGGTCGGATCTCCAGATCCGACGCGGTCACATCACGCAGACCTCGAGGGCGCGACTAGTCGCGCCCTGATCGCTATCTGGGAGGCACCGCCCTTGCTCGACCTGATCTCGCTCGCCCTCGCGCTTCTCCTGCCCATCCCGCCGATCGCCCAGACCGACGCCCCTCGACCACCCGTCGTGGTCGTCGAAGGCGATTTTCTCGGCCCCGATGGCGACGGGCTTCGCGCCGAGTCCGCCAAGTACTTCGCGGCGGTCACGCGGGCTCTCGAGCTGTCGAGCGTGGCCTTTGAGAAATCCCAGGACTCGACGGTCGAGAAGTGGGGCCTTCCTCAGAGCTGCCGCGTCGCTCTGTTCCCTTACAACCGCGCCATTTCGGCGGGTGAGCTGGCCAATATCCGCGCCTTCATTGGTCGCGGCGGCAAGGTCATTCCGTTCTATGTAGGGCCTGACGAGTTGCTTGTGGCGTCCGGAGTGCGGCCGGGGTCGGTCGTCAGCTCCGAGGAGCCGGGGCAGTTCGGCCAGATGATACTCCACGAGGGGCGGTTGCCCGGCGCGCCTGATGGAGTAACGCAGACCTCCTGGAACGTCCGAGGCTGCGAGCCCCTGCCCCAATCCGTGACGATCGCCAACTGGGCCAGTGCCGCTGGGGCCGATTCAGGCCTGCCCGCCGTGGTGCTCGGACAGGGCGGCGCGTTCATGTCGCACGTCTTCACGCCCGGCGATGACTATCGCAAAGGCCAGCTCCTGCGCGCGATCATCGGCCACTTCGTGCCTGAGATCTGGCCGGGCGTTGCGCGCGCCGAACTCGATCAGCTCAACGCCGTCGGCAAGTTCGGCAGCCTCAAGAGACTCATCGAGCACTTGGAGAATCGCCGCCGACTCGGTCACCAGGTCGATGTCCCCCTCGCCGCCGCCCAGCGCGCCGTCGCCCTCCGCGACCAGGCCCTCGTTGACCTCCACGACGACCGGGCCATCGCCGCCGTCGACGCCGCCACGGGCGCCCGCGCCGCTGCGATGCAGGCCTTCTGGGCGACGTACCCCTCCAAGCCCGGCGAGCTTCGCGGCGTCTGGTGCATCTATCGCGGGCGGCCGACGTGGGAAGCCACGATGGCAAACCTCGCCGCCGCGAACTTCAACGCCATCATGCCTCGTTTCGCGTCGGCGGGAGTCGCCTACTACCCATCGGCTTACCTGCCCCTCGGCGACTACGCGAAGGAGAACGGCGACCAGATCGCCCAAGCCTGCGCCGCCGGCCAAAAGTACGGCATCCCCGTCCACGCCCGCATGCTCGCCCTGTTCGTCTACGAGTCCTCCGACAGCATCAAGCAGGAGTACCGCAACGCCGGCCGGCTCCAGGTCAGCACGAAGGGCAAGGTCAGCTCCACCTGGCTCTGCCCCTCCCACCCCGAGAATCGCAACCTCGTCATCAACGTCTGCATGGAAATGGCGACCAAGTACCCCGTCGCGGGCATTCAGCTCGACTACATCCGCTACGATGGCCGGGAGTGGTGCTACTGCCGCACCTGCAAGGCCACGTTCCAGCGAGACGCCGGTGTCACCGTCGACAGTTGGCCCTCGGACTGCTACAGCGGCAAGTACCGCGGCCGTTTTGCCGATTGGCGCCGCGAGCAGATCAACAGCATCATGCGCGAGTTGCGCGCGAGGCTGAAGGCCTACAATCCCGCCACTCAGTTCTCCGCCGATGTCTTCGTCAACTGGGAGGGTCACCGCGTCAGCTTCGGCCAGGACTGGAAGGTCTGGGTTGACGAGGGGCTCTGCGACTTCGTCTGCCCGATGGATTACTTCGGCAAGGACGAGGACTTCATCAAGTGGGTCACGCTTCAGCGCGGTTGGATCCGCGACGACGTACCCATGTGCGTGGGGCTTGGGCCGCGCGTCAAGCAGACGGCTCTCACGCCCGAGCACATGCTGGAGCAGATCGAGATGTCCCGCAATCTCGGCGGCGACGGCATCGTGCTGTTCGACTACGACGAGATCATGGCGCGAGACCACCTGCCGGTCTGCGGCGGCGGCCCGAGCAGCACGCCGTCGAATTTCACCGTCGACGCGCCCTTCTTGCGCTGCCAGGCCTCTCCGCTCGCCGGCGGGGCGAAGCTTGAGTACGCTCTCGACACCTCCCGTCGCTTCGATGGCGCGAACCCCCAAGGCGCCGCCGTCTCGATCCAGGCCGCAAGCCTCCTGCTCTATACCGCCGATGCCTGGCCGGTCTACGACTTGGGCGCGCTGGACGCCGACCAGACTTTCGCCCGCGAGGTCACCCTCGCCGCCGGCCGATACCGCCTCTGCGCCATGGGCGAGCTAACCCGCGCCGGCGCCTCCGAGCAGTTCGTCCGCTGGGGACCCCTCTTCGACGTCGAGTAGGGCCGCAATCCACCGCGCGCCATGCCCTCGCCTTCGTAGGTCGGATCTCCAGATCCGACGCTGTCCGAAGTCGCCCGCCTCCTCGCAACCGCGCCTGCAGGAGAATGCAACGGTCCAGCCCCACGTTGCATTCTCCGGAGGAAACCCGTCGTTTGGGTTTCCTTGACTTACCACCTCACCCCATGTAGAATCCCCGTCCGCCGTCGTTGGCGGATTTCACCCATCGATTCCCTGAGAAACGAGTGATCCCGAATGTCCCTGAAACTCGTGAACTTCACGCTTCCCGAGGCCCCGTGCGAATGTGATTCCTGCGAGTGCATAACCCGCACCGGCGTCATTGTCGGCGACAAGGTCCTCGACATCGAGACCCTCAGCGCCCGCAATGATGAGTGCTGCCACACCCTTGACTGCGTCGCATCGATTCTCGCCTGCGATACGGCTCTCGCCCAGGCTCGGCAAATGGTCGAGTGCTGCGAGGCCGGCAACGCGCCCGAAGACGCGATCTTCGATCTGGCGAGCGTCAAGCTCGAAGCCCCGATCCTGTATCCGGGCAAACTGCTCTGCCTCGCCGGGAATTATGCCGACCACATTCTCGAGAGCACCAGCAAGAAGCTCCAGGGCACGGGCGTCACCGAGAGCGACATGGCCACGCCCCGCATCTTCATGAAGCCCCCCGGCAACACGGTCTGCGGCAATGGCGACCCGATCATCGTCACCAAGGGCGCTCAGTTCGTCGACTACGAGGCCGAGTTTGGGCTCATCATCGGAAAACCCGGCAAGTTCATCTCCCAGGAAGACGCGCTCGACCACGTCTCCGGGATCACCATCGTCAACGACATCTCCGAGCGCGAGTTGAAGATCTGGGACCGGCCCGAGGACCGCGATTGGGACAAGTTCTTCGACTGGCTCAACGGCAAGTGGTGCGACAATTTCGCGCCGATGGGGCCGTGCGCGGTTCCGCTGTCTGACCTCGAAAACGTCGACCGGCTCGGGATCAAGCTCTGGGTCAACGACGAGTTGAGGCAGGACGGAAACACGGGCCAGATGATCTTCAAGATCCCCGACATCGTCGAGTACGCTTCGAGCATCTTCACGCTGGAAACGGGCGATGTCATCGCGACGGGCACGCCCTCGGGCGTCGGCCACGCGCAGGGGCTGAAGCTCCAGCCCGGCGATGTTGTTCGCGTCGAGCTTGAGGGAGTTGGGACGTTGGTCAATCCGGTCGTCGCCGAGGGGTAGATCTCCCGCTCTGATGCAACAAACGGGGGCTCCCGAATCACTCAGGGAGCCCCCGCTGTCATTGTAGGAGGGGTTTCAACCCCGACGCCGTACCTGCCGTCGTAGGTCGGATCTCCAGATCCGACGCGGTCACCCAGAACGCGAAAGGGCCGACCCCTGAGCGAGGTCGGCCGTGGTGTCAGTCCCGTGTTCGATCAGACTCTAGGCGATGGATTTCGTCAGACGCGACATCGTCCGAGCGGCGTTCCGATGATGGATCGCGCCCGCACGGGCGGCTCTGTCGATCGCGCTCTGCGCGGCAATCAGCTTCGCGCCCGCATCATCCGTGCCCGCGTCCGCAGCCTCTTTCGCCACCTTCATCGCACTACGCATGCGCGTCCGGTAGGCCTTGTTTCGCTCGGTACGCTTGATCTGCTGACGCAGACCCTTCTTCATCGATCGATTCTGCGGCATGTTGCTTCTCCACCTTGCGCTACAAAAGGGATAGTCGACCCGTCGTTACGCGTCGCCCCAAACGTCCGCCCGACCACGCGTAAAGCAGGTCAGCCGTCCCAGGGAACGGGAGTATAGCACAAAGCCGCGCGAGATTGCAAGGACCGGCAGCCGCTAGACGAGCACTTGGGCATTTATGAGCGCTAAGGACGAGACACAGCAGAAGAGTCAGGGACGTAGCGCCCTCGGATCGGCCGCGACGCTGATGGTGTTCGCCACGTTGGCGAGCAGCATCACCGGCGTCGTCCGCACCATGGTCTATGCCCATGCGTTCGGCGATTCCGACGCGTTTGAGGCCTTCACGCAGGCCTTCCGTATACCGGACCTGTTCTACTTCCTCATCGCCGGTGGCGCGCTACGAACCGGCTTCATACCCGTCTTCACCGAGTACCTGGTCGCCGGGGAGACCGCCAAGGCCTGGCGGACGTTTCGGGTGACGTTGCTCGTCTTGCTCGTCCTCGGCGCCGGCGTCGTGGCCCTTGGCATGTGGCAGGCGCCCCTGCTCGCCAGGCACGCCGTCGGATCGGGGCTGAAGCCCGAGTATCAGGACCTATGCGCGAAACTCATGCGCGCCATGCTCCCCGCTCAGTTCTTCTTCATCATCGGCGGGCTGTTCATGGGTACGCTCAATGCCCTGAAGCACTTCAAGACGCCTGCCGCGGGACCCATCGTCTATAACCTCGTAATCATCGGCGGAGCGCTCGCCTCGCTGCCCATCGCCCGCCACGCAGGCCTTTACGAGCCCGGCCCTGATCAACTGGGCTACCGGCTGTGGTGCCTGTCGATGTTCGTTGTGCTAGGGGCAGCCGTTGGTAGCGTCTTCATCCAGATACCACCGCTAATGAAGCTGGGCGCGAAGCTCACGCCCGCCTATGATCTCGGCGACGAGGGGCTAAAGAAGCTCGCGCTTCTCGCGGCCCCCGTGGTCGCCGGGCTAGCCGTCAGCGAGATCAACTTCGTCATCGTGTCGAACTTCGCCACCACCGCCGAGGGCGCTCAGTACCTTGAGTACCCAAACCGCATTCTGAAACTGCCGCCTCGGATGTTCGGGGCCGCGATCGCCATCGCGCTCTTCCCGACGCTTGCCACCCACTTCGCCAATGGCAACATGGCCGCGTACTGCAAAGACCTCGCTCGGACGATGCGCGCCGTGCTGCTGTTGAGCATCCCCTCCGCGGTAGCGTGCGCCTGCCTGGCCGTGCCCATCATGCGTCTGCTGTTCGAGCGCGGCGCGTTCGGCCCGCAGGCCACAACCCTCACGGCGGCGTGGGTCTTCTGGGGGAGCTTTGGCATCGCCCCCCTGTCGTTGCAGTACGTGGTCGCTCGGGGATTCTACGCGCTGCACGAGACAAAGGTCCCGCTGTGGGTCGGCATCGCCGCCGCCCTGCTCAACGTGAGTCTTGCCGCCATCGTCGTCGACCACTACGGCAACGCGGGCCTGAGCGCCGTCTATAGCTTCTCGACGCTGTTCACAGCCGTCATGCTCACGTGGCTGCTACGGACCCGCGTCGGACCGTTGGAAGGTCGTAGAATGGTCGTCATGCTCGGTAAGGTTGCCGTGGCGTGCGTGGCGATGGGCGCTGCGTGTTGGTATGGCGCCGCATGGCTCGAATCGCTTGTCGGCACCGACACTCTCTGGGACAACGCGCTCGTTTGCCTCGTGCCTCTTGCCGCCGGAGTTGCCACTTTTCTTGCGTTATGCGTTATACTTAAGGTCGAAGATCTCCAGACAGCCATCAATCTTGTTGCGTCCCGATTCCGACGCCGATCCGCCGGCCCGAACTCGAAGACGTAGAAAGCCTATGCTACACCGATGACCGACACTCAGATTAAACGAGAACACACGCGAAACTTCTGCATCGTGGCTCACATCGACCACGGCAAGTCCACGCTCGCCGACCGCATCCTCGACATCTGCGATGCCGTCAGCGAGCGCGACGCCAAGGCCCAGCTGCTCGACAGCATGGACCTTGAGCGCGAGCGTGGCATCACGATCAAGTCCAGCGCCGTCTACCTCAAGTACGTCGCCGAGGATGGCGAGACGTACCACCTGAATCTCATAGACACGCCCGGCCACGTCGACTTCAACTACGAAGTCTCTCGCAGCCTCAAAGCCTGCGAGGGCGCGCTGCTGCTTGTCGATGCGTCGCAGGGCCCGGAGGCCCAGACGGTCGCCAACGCCTATCTGGCCATCGACAACGACCTCGAGATCATCCCGGTCATCAACAAGATCGACATCGAGAACACCGACCGCGAGCAGGTGATGCAGCAGATCGAGGAGTTGTTCGGTTTCGACCGCGGCGAGATTCTTCACTGCAGCGCGAAAACAGGTGAGGGCGTCCGCGACGTGCTTGAGGCCATCGTCAAGCGCGTGCCGCCACCGACGGACAATCCCGGCGAGCCGCTCAGCGCGCTGATCTTCGATTCCGAGTACGACCCTTACCGGGGCGTCATCGCATACGTCCGCGTCGTCGAGGGAGAGGTCCGCAAGGGCGACATGGTCCGGATGATGGCAACCGACACGGTTGTCGAGGTCGACGAGGTCGGCGTGCTGACCCCGGCCCTGGAGCCCGCCGACAAGCTCTGCGCCGGCGACGTCGGCTACCTCTGCGCGGGCATCAAGAACTCCCGCGAGTGCCGTGTGGGCGACACGATCACCGCCTCGCGTCATGGCGCCTCGGAGATGCTGCCGGGATATCGCGAACCCAGATCGATGGTCTTCGCCGGGCTTTACCCCGCGGATTCCGCCGAGTTTGACGTGCTGCGTGATGCCCTTGAGAAGCTCTCGCTGAACGACGCCTCTCTGCTGTTCGAGCCCGAGTCATCAGGCGCGCTTGGTTTCGGATTCCGCTGCGGATTCCTCGGCCTCCTGCACATGGAAATCGTTCAGGAGCGCCTGGAGCGCGAGTACGATATCGACCTGGTCACCACGGCCCCCAGTGTCGTCTACAAGGTCTTCATGACCGATGGCACGATGATCGAGGTTGAGAACCCGGCCAACTACCCCGAGGAGGGGCTGATCGAGCACACCGAGGAGCCCTACATCAGCGCGACGATCATGTGCCCCGAGGACGCGGTCGGGCCGTGCATGCAGCTGTCGCAGGGACGGCGCGGCATCTTCAAGGACATGGAGCACACCGTCGGCGGGCGCGTGACGTTGAAATACGAGTTGCCCCTGGCTGAGATCCTGCTCGAGTACTACGACCAGCTCAAGTCTGTCAGCCGTGGGTACGCGTCGCTTGACTACGACTTCTCGGGCTACACGCCGGTCAAGGTGTCGAAGGTCATAGTGATGATCAACTACGAGCCGGTCGACGCGCTCACGTTCCTGTGCGAGAAGGGCTTGGCCCAGATCCGCGCTCGCACCATCGTCGACAAGCTCAAGGAACTGCTGCCTCGGCACATGTTCGAGATCCGCATCCAGGCGGCCATCGGCGCGAAGGTCATCGCCTCGAGTCGCATCAGCGCCTTCCGCAAGAACGTTATCGCCAAGTGCTATGGCGGCGACATCACGCGCAAGCGCAAGCTGCTTGAGAAGCAGAAGGCCGGCAAGAAACGGATGAAGCAGGTCGGCCAGGTTGACGTGCCTCAGGAAGCGTTCATGTCGCTCCTGAAGATATGAGCCCATCCGACCGCCCGGCTCGTCGTCGTAGGACAGGCGTCCCCGCCTGTCAGCCTCCCGCGTCGCTTTACATCCACATCCCATTCTGCGCCCGCAAGTGCCCCTACTGCGACTTCTACTCCCTCGCGGGCCGCGACGACCTCGTCGATGCCTACCTCGACGCCCTCGAAACGGAGATCACCCTCGCCGCCTCCGCCGTTCGTGCCGCAGGAATTCCTGCCTGCGGCCGTTCGCTGCTCAGCACCATCTTCATCGGCGGCGGCACGCCAACCATCCTCCCCCCGGATCAGATCCACCACATCCTCGACGCGTGCCGCAATCACCTCGGCATCGCCCCGGACGCGGAGGTCACCGTCGAGTGCAACCCCGGAACCCTCGCCGCCTCCGACCTGTCCGCACTCCGGGCCGCCGGGGTGAACCGCCTCAGCATCGGCGTCCAATCCCTCGACGACGATGAACTTGCGTTCCTTGAGCGCGTCCACACGGCCGCCGAGGCCGAGGCCACCGTGCGCGCCGCCCATGACGCGGGCTTCGATGACGTGTCGCTCGACCTCATGTACTGCCTCCCAGGCCAGACGCCGACGCGCTGGCGCGATACGCTCAATCGGGCCGCCGCGCTTGACCCGTCTCACGTGTCCGCCTACGCGCTCACGGTTGAAGCCGACACTCCCCTGTGGGATCTCGTCGACGCGGGCGAGGTCGAGCCCATGCCCGAGGATCCGCAGGCCGACCTGTTCATGCTGACCAGCGAGACGCTGACTGAACTGGGCTTTGAGCATTACGAGATCAGCAACTTCGCGCGCCCAGGTCGCCAGTGCCGGCACAACCTGACCTACTGGCGCAACGAGCCGTATCTCGGCATCGGCGCCGCCGCGTGGAGCTTCGTCGCTGGCGAGAGACGGCGCAACGTGGCCGATGTTGAGGTCTACTCGCAGAAACTGGCCTCAGGCGAATCGCCCGTCGATTTCGCCGAGACCTGCACCGGGGCGGCGGCGGCCAACGAGACGCTCATGATGGGCCTGCGGTTGCGAGACGGAATCTCGCTTCACGCCTTCAATGGGCGCCATGGCGTCGATTTGCCGGCGCTCCGGGGCGATGACATCCAGCGCTTCGTTGACGAGGGGCTGTCAACCATCGCCGACGATCGACTCAGCCTCACTCCTCGCGGGATGTGCGTCGCCGCGGAAATCACCACGGTTCTCGCGCTGACCGAGGAGGAGTGCGGCCACGCGCGTGGAATGAAGTCTTCGAAGCACAGCGATTGATAAGCAACCTGACCGCCGACCTATGCGTCTCAGACGGATGGAGCCCTCGGCTTGCACGGCGCGGGCCCTAGGCGGGAAGGAGGAGCCACTAATGAGAAGGTTCCGCCAGTTGGCAGTCGTTACAATGGCGGTCATGTTGGTCGCGTCAGCCATCGGTGTTGGCTGGGCGAATCAGTCTACCGTGTTGCTCCCGTTCAACCAGGCCACGGGTCAGGTTGAGAAAGTCACCCTCGCATCTTGGGGTGCCGGAGAGATCCAGGCGGACGACACGGCCAAGTATCTCCAGCGCCAGTCTGTCCGGGTCGACACGCTCGGCCTCTACGAGGGCGGACGAGTGCTGCTGCAGCTCCCGTTGGATCTGAGCCCCTACCTTGAGGAGCCTGACAACAGCTACCTCGACTTCTGGGTCAAGATCCCCGAGCCGGAGAAGGCAGCCACGGGTGGCCCCGGCGGCGGAATGGTGCCCGGCGGCGGGACGATGCCCGGAATGCCCGGAATGCCTGGGATGCCCGGCGGCGGGACGATGCCTGGCGGCGGAATGATGCCCGGTGGCGGGGCGATGCCTGGTGGCGGAGCAATGCCTCCCGGCGGAATGATGCCCGGCGGCGGGACGATGCCTGGCGGCGGAGCAATGCCTCCCGGCGGAATGATGCCTGGCGGCGGAGCGATGCCTGGCGGCGGAGCGATGCCTGGCGGCGGAGCGATGCCCGGTGGCGGAGCGATGCCTCCCGGCGGAATGATGCCTGGTGGCGGAATGATGCCCGGTGGCGGAATGATGCCCGGTGGCGGAATGATGCCTCCCGGCGGAATGATGCCCGGCGGCGGGATGATGCCTCCCGGCGGGATGATGCCCGGCGGCGGAATGATGGGCGAAGGCGGTATGATGGGTGAAGGCGGGGCGATGGGCCCCGGCGGCATGATGCCCGGCGGCGGAATGATGGGCGAAGGCGGCGTGATGGCCCCCGGCGCAGGCGGCCAGGCGACAGAGAAAGAAGACGCGCCCCGCAAGATCGCCAACATCCGCGCCCTGCTCGTAACCAGTGAAGGTCTGATCGACTCCGGTGCCATCCCCGTTGGCGAGCACCTCGGCATGAACGCCGAGACCTCCGACAACGAGGGCTGGGTGCGCGTGTCGGTTCGACTGTCTGAATTCGCCGGCACGGCGGACAAGGCAGGAGCGACGCTCGAGCAGTTCGCTCTCTTTGGCGACCAGAAGGGCAAGTACTACATTGGCGCGATGCGCATCGTCCAGGAAGACGAGCCGATGAAAGCCGACGCCGGTCCCGACCGCGTCGTTCGCGTTGGCCAGAGCGTCACGTTCAACGCGGCGGCTCAGCTGGCGGGCCAGGCTCGCTACTCCTGGGATTTCGATGACCTCGTCGACGGCGTGGCCGAGGATGCGCTCGGCGAGAAAACCAGCTTCACGTTCGAGGAAGCCGGCTTCTACAAGATAACGCTCACAGTGACGGATCCGGATGGCAATCGGATTCCGCAAGTTGATCGCATCAACGTAACGGTTCAGTAGCGCGGCCAAGCGGGCTCGCCGGCCCGCGCCGCCGCTTGACGTTGTGTTTGCCGACGAGGCCCTTCCGTGGAGACGCGGAGGGGTCTCTTCATGGGTAGGTGACTCGTGACGGACACGTCTTGGCTTCTGACAAATGCTCGCATGGTGTGCCCATGTGCCGGGACGGATTCCTACGGCAACGTGCTCATCCGTGATGGCGCGTTCGCGGGATTCCCCGCGCCCGAGGTGCCTGATCACGCGGAGGTCATCGACTGCGCGGGCAAGATCATCCTTCCGGGCCTCGTGGATGTTCACGTCCACCTGCGCGAGCCGGGCCTGACGCACAAAGAGACGATTGAATCAGGAACCCGCGCCGCGGTCGCCGGCGGCTTCACGACCGTCCTGGCGATGCCTAACACCAAGCCCGTCATCGATCGATCCGAGCGCGTCGCTGACCTTCTCGAGATCATCGAGCGGTCGGCGCGCTGTCACGTGTTGCCGATCGGCGCGGCGAGCATCGACCACAAGAACGAGAAGTGGGCGGACTTCCAGGCACTACGAGCAGCTGGTTGTGTCGCCGTGACCGATGACGCTTTCCCGTTGCAGAGCACCGACCAGATGGCCGAGGCGCTCGCGCTAGCCGCCGCGGCGGACATACCGTTCATCGCGCATTGCGAACTCGTCGGGTTGACGAAGGGCGGCGCTGTCGATCGATCCGCGCCCGTCGCTGCCGGCAAGCAGCAGACGCTCGCCGAAGCCGCTGCCGCGCGCCTCTGGGCCGCCGCCTACGAGAAGGCCGCCTCAGGCGCCGCGCGCCTGCCCAGGCTTCATCTCGCCCACATCAGTTCCGCCGCGGCCCTCGCGCCGTTGGCCGCGTTGCGGCGAGGGGGCGCCCTTGTCTCGGCCGAGACCGCGCCGCAATACTTCGGCCTGACATCCGCCGCCGTCGCCGAGCACGGGACCAACGCCAAGATGAACCCGCCGCTCAAGTCCGAGCGCGATCGCGAGGCGATTCTTGGGGCGCTCAGCACTCACACGATTCGGGCAATCGCCACCGATCACGCGCCGCATTCAGCGCAAGAGAAACAAGCAGAACTTGACGACGCCCCCTTCGGCGTGGTAGGCCTTGAGACAGCTCTCGCCGTTACGTTCGACGAGTTGGTGTCATCTCAGCGGATGAGCATCGCTGACGTCGTGGCTGCGATGACGTGCGGGCCGGCCTCGATGTTTAGGTTGAGGGCTGGCGCGCTCGACGCCGGCGCGCCCGCTGATCTCACCGTCTTCAGCCCCAAGAGCGAGTGGACGGTGGAGCCTGGCGACTTCCAGAGCCTGGGCCGCAACACGCCCTTCGCCGGCCGCCGCTTGTCCGGACGCGTGGTGGCGACATTCGTGGACGGCGTGCCCCAAGTGCTTGACGGAGCCGTCATATAGGAACGGTTCCGAGACCCGCGTAGAGACGGGCTTCCAGCCCGTCTGATCCGTTCCGTCCGGGTCTCGAGATCAGTTCGAGATCGAGAACCGACTGAGGAGTCTGGCCATGGGCAAAAGACCGGCAGTGCTTGCGCTTGAGGATGGAACCGTCTTTGAGGGAACCGCCTTCGGCGCGGATGGCAGCCGCTGTGGCGAGGTTGTCTTCAACACCAGCATGGCCGGCTACCAGGAGATCCTCACCGATCCATCCTATCGCGGCCAGATCGTCACGATGACATACCCCCTCATCGGCAACTACGGCATCAACCGCGAAGACATGGAATCCACCCAGCCCTGGGTGGAGGGCTTCGTGGTTCGCGAGTATTGCGACTACCCATCCAACTGGCGATCGGAGATGAGCCTCGGCGATTACCTCAGTGACAACGGTCTGATTGGCATCGAGGGCATCGACACCCGCGCGCTCACCAAGCATCTGCGCACTCATGGGGCGAAGAAGGGAATCATCTCAACCGACGGCGCGTCTAGCGACGAGTTCATCAAGCGCGCCCAGGACGATCCCGGTCTCATCGGCCGCGACCTGGTCAAGGACGTCACCCGCGCCGACACTCGCGAGTGGGTCGATGGCGCGTTTGCCGAGCAGGCTCTGCTGACAGCCGGACAGTTAGGCCTGCCGATCAGCGTCCCGCAGGAGCGAGCCGCTCAGCCCGAGCACAATGCCCACTTCCGCGTCGTCGCCGTCGACTCGGGGATCAAGCACAACATCCTCCGCGAACTCGACCAACGCAACTGTCAGGTCATCGTCGTGCCGGCGACCGCTTCCGCCCAGGAGATTCTCAGCTTCGATCCCGACGGCATATTCCTGGCCAACGGACCGGGCGATCCTGAGGGCGTCCCATACCTCATCGAGACGGTCCGCGAGTTGCTCGACAAGCGCCCCATCTTCGGAATCTGCCTCGGGCACCAGATCCTCGGTCTCGCCTTCGGCGGCAGCACTTACAAGCTCAAGTTCGGCCATCGCGGCGCCAACCAGCCCGTCCGCAACATCGCGACGGGTCAGATCGAGATCACCAGTCAGAACCACGGCTTCGCTGTCGATATGGATTCGCTCGAGGGCAAGGGTCTGACGATGACTCACGTCAACCTCAACGACATGACCAACGAGGGTATGGCGCACGACGAGTTGCCCGTCTTCAGCGTTCAGTACCACCCCGAGGCCTCACCCGGACCCCACGACGCCAAATACCTCTTCACCCAGTTCATCGACAGCATGACGGCCTACCGCGAAGGGTAGACCGTTTGGGAACTCGCCAGCCCCTGTAAGAGGGGTTTCAACCCCGACGCCGTCGCCGCTGCCGTCTCGTGCCTGCGGCTCGCCTGAGCCGCACGCCAATGCTTGGCCAGACCCACCCTCTCGTGGCATGATCGTCTCGATCATGCACTCCCGACCCCACTCACTTCCCCTCCCGCTTCTCGCCAAACCATCTGCCCGCCTCGCCAGCCCTCACACGCAGAAACGGCCCACCCTTCCCGGTAGGCCGTCGCCTTCGTCGTCTGCCGTGATCCTGGTGCTCCGAGCTTGAGCCCCACATAGGACGGCGTCGTGCGGGCCTACGAAGTCGCCAGTCATCTCGTCGCGTTCCGCCGTTGGCGGAACGGGTGCCATCGGCCGAGCGTTTGACTCTAGTAGATACGCCCCACGCCCACCCCTCGATGTACGCGCACGTGGTCTTCGTCCATCACGTCGAGGGTTGCACCCGACGACCGCCGCGATGTCAGGTACCAACCGTGTCGATCTGCTCGACTTCTCCGTCGGCCCTCGTTTTTTGGGGCCTGGCCCAGGGGCCGCCAGAGCGGCTGGCCGAAGGGGTGGCGTCGTAGGTCTGCATGGGCAGGCCCCACACCGAGACAGGAGGCAGTGCACTATGAGCACGAGTGATGGCAACGAGCATCAGTTCGTCGTAGGAGAAGAGTACACCCGCAATGAGATCCGGGAGGCCCTCGGCGGGGGGCCTACGGGCTACCTCCCGCACAAAGACGGCCGTGTGGTGTGTGGCACCCTCACGCCGGGGCTGAACCCCAGAGGGCCGGACGTCGTGCTGGTCGGCCCAGGACCGGAGACGGTCCGATGGGCAGAGGTGCTCTGCGAACAGCGGTACCCGGTGCCCATGTTCGTCAAGAGCGGCTACGCTCGCTGGGGGTACCGTGGCGAGTACGAGGTCAATCGGTCGACGGCAGCCCGGAGGGACATCGCCAAGCAAGAGCGGGCGTCCGGCCGCACCGACATCGTGAGGGTGATGTTCCTCAGGAAGGTCCGCTGAGGCCCCGCTCGACAATGTGCGAGTTGCATTGACCACCTGGCCGGTCAGCTCGATCGTGTACTCCCGCCCCCTCACTTCCCCCTCCGCCTCGCGCGCGTAACCGCCCTCACCTCCCCATCGGTGAGGGCGAAAGCCGCACGTCCGAGCCTCGACCATCCCTACGGGCTGTAGAAAACCAATACCCTCCCAGCAACAACGATAACGGGTTCTCGCGGACCTCTCTCTGCCAGGCAACAGCGATGGACTGAGCCACCCCAGGTGTCAGTGGTTTGGATGGCTCCTCGGGACTGCTCTCGGGCGAGGAGCAGAGCGGTTCACATCACCTGCCTGGGGGCGTTGAGCGGCGACGCCTCGCGGGCGACCGCGAGCAGCTTGAGCCGGCGTGGAGGTGTCGGGAGCGCCGGAGGCGTACTGCCGCTCCAGGTCGCCGCCACGGATGTTCGGTCTCGGGCCCCAGGCCAATGCAGACAGGGAGGCTCAGAATGGGCAACGCACTCGACACAAGCCACGGGCCCGTCAAGGTGAACATCCCCGGGGGGCTTCGCGCAGCCATCGCCCTCAGCTACGACACCGATTCCGGGGGCGGCTATCTGGAGCCGATGGTCTGCCACGGCCGCACGCCACCGTTCCTGCACGAATACATGTTGCGGCTGTGTGACACTGCCGAGCAGCATGGCGTCAGGCTCCACTTTATGCAGATCTGCGACGGCCTCGAGGAGCCACGGGTCGTCGAATCGCTCAAGGAGATCCTCGCTCGCGGCCACATCGTTGACTCCCACACATACACCCACATCCTGCTGGTGACCGATGACCTCGAGGCGCTGGATCACGAGCTTTCGCTTTCGAATCGGCTGATCGAGGACCGCCTGGGCTGGAACTCGACCCTCTTGCGTGGTCCTGGCGGCTACGATCAGGGGCTGGATGGCCTTGAAGCGAACCAGGAGATCATCCTCAAGAACGGCTTCAAGTGGGTCAGCGGACGTTACTGCTTCTCGGAGTACAACCAGGGATTGCACGCGAGCATTGAGGCGCCGACGCGAGAGGCGCCGTATGCGTACCCCACCGGCCTGATTGAGATACCGATCCAGAGCCATACGGACCGAATGTGGTTCGATAGCAATGCGGCCGGTCAGGAGATCGATGACGAGGCGTACCGCGAGTTCAGGATCGCCTACGGGGACAAGCCCGTGCCGGACGGGTGGCGCTGCACGTGGACGCCTCCAGGGGCGCTCGACGCCTGGATCGAGCACATTCTGGCTACGGCTGACTACGCGTACGACAACGGACTGCTCTGGACTCCCGCGTGGCATCCCTACAGCCACTACATCCATGATCCGGAGAACCGCGTATTGCCGGCGCTGCTGGAACACTGTGCCGCTAAACCGGAGCCGTTCCCGGTCTACACGCTGAGAGACATTGCAGATTGGTTGGAACCGGCCGAGGCTTCCTGAAGCCAAGCCGCCATCGCCAAACGGTGTGCCGTTCCGGCACGCGACCCAGAGGTGGGCGAATATGACCGAGAAAGTGCCGCGAAGAGCACAGTACGGCGCCAAGCGCATGATGGACGGGCAGGACGGGAAGCCCGTGACCATCCCCATGCAGTACCCCCGGACTGTCGGGCCGAATGCGGTGAGGTACCTCACCGAATTCGCCGAGAGCGGCCTGATCGTCGACATGATCGGGCGCTTCGAGAAGGCGTTCGCCGAGGAGTTGGGCGTCAAGCACTGCATCGCCACGCCTGGCTGCACCCCCGCTCTGGCGGCGCTCGCCGCCGCGTTCCAGTTCGAGCCAGGCGACGAGATCATCACCAGCCCAATCTCGGACTACGGCACGATCCAGGGCTTGTTCCGCGAGGGCTTCATTCCCATCTTCGCGGATGCCGCGCCAGGGACGGTGAACTTGAGCGCCGAGACGATCGAGCCGCTCATCACCGATCGAACCCGGGCGATTCTCGCCGTCCACATGACTGGCATTGTGTGCGACATGGACCCGATCAACGAGTTGGCGGAGAAGCACGGTCTGATCGTCTACGAGGACTGCTGCCAGGCGACGTTCAGCGAGTACAAGGGCAGGCTGGCGGGGACGCTCTGCAAGGCGGCCGGGTTCTCGTTCGACTCCGAGAAGGCAATGGGGTCCGACATCGGTGGGTGCGTGGTCACCGATGACGACGACCTCGCCGAGGCGGTGCTCTTCCACGGCCAGAGCCGTGGCGGAGAGATGGTGGAGGGCTTCGGTCGCATGCACACGTCGCCCGGCTACGCGTACCGGATGCCCCACTGCACCGCGGCAATCTGCCTGGCACAACTGGAGATCATCCGCGACCAGATCTACCAGCGCGACAAGATGGTACGCCTGCTGACGAGCTTGATCGGCGACATACCAGGCCTCACGCCCGTGCCGATCCCGGATTACCAGGACACCTACTCCTGTTGGGCCTTTGGATTCAGTCTCCAGCCGGGCGAGTTCGACTGCTCAAACGTGGAGTTCGCGGCCGAGGTCCAGGAGGGCGGCGTGCCGATGGCGGATGTCGGCACGATGTACCTGATGCCGGCGTCAATGGCGTTCCTGGAGGACTATGCCCGCGCCGGCCGGTACCCGTTCTCCAAGCCACCGGCATCTCGCGACTACACGTACAGCGCGGAGAGCTGCCCAAATGCCGCGGAGTACCTCAAGCACTGGGTCTACTGGCCGACGTTCTGCGAGAAATACACGGAGGAGACGTGCGAGGCCGCCGCGGCCATTGTCGCCGATGTGGCAGAGCGTCACCGGCAGTAGCCGCAGAGGACTGTGTAGGTCGCAGATTCTTAGAGCGATGGTGGTTGCCATGCGCCGACTGATCGTGTTCGCCTTGTGTCTCCTATCAGCCGGTGCCGTCGCCCGGCCGGCCTCGACGCAGGCCCCAGGCACGACGACGGGGCTGACCGTCATTCCCCCTGGGCCCGTCACGGACAGAGTCCAAGTCGAAATGCGCCTTGCGGTCCGAAACACCAGCCGCAATCCACGCACCTATGACGCCAGCTTCTACTGGGATCGGCCGCGTCGAGGCCGCCTTGTTCATCAGGAGAGCCTCACGGTCGCGGGGCGCAGCGCGGCACTGGTGCGGGCGTGGATTCCCACCGCGGGCCACATGGGCAAACGTCGCCTTGTCTATAGCGTCACCTCCGAGGGCGAGACCGTGGCCAGGGGCTCTTGGCCGCTGGAGGTTCTCTCGTGTGAGACACGGGCCGTGCCCCTGCTGCAGGGCATGTTCTACGGGCCCGGGCTGATCCCGTACGGCGGCTATCCTGGCCCCAAGGGGGCCACCGAACAAGACGTTCGAGACACCGTGGATGTCGTGCATCAGCTAGGCATCAACCTCCTCCTTGTTGGCTACGTGGAGAGCAGCGGCGGCTCCCTCGGCCCGCGAGAGGGCCTCATCTACTATCCCTCGCGAATCGAGACCGAGTTCCTCGAGCCGCTGGACGTGGACTATGACCCCATCGAAGCGATCCTCTCACAGGCCGACCGAAACGGCATGCACGTCATCTTGGGCAACGGGCGTGGGGGTGATCTGTGGTTGCTGTGGGGCGGGTTCGATGATCCCGTGCGTGTCCGGAGGGCCGTTGTTCTGGGGAAACGTATGGCCCGAGAGCTCTGGCGGCGCTACGGGCACCACCCGTCGTTCTACGGATGGTACTTCACTCACGAGATGAACGACCTCCCCAAGGCGTCGCGCTACTACGACCCCCTCGCCGACGCGTGCCACTCCCTGGCGCCGGACAAGCCGGTGCTCGTTTGCCCGGCCGGCAATCCCATCATCAGCCCAGAGATCCTGGCACGGAGCCATGTCGATATCTTCGCCTACCAGGACGGGGTCGGCAACGGCTACGACGAGAAGACGTACAAGCACACCTTCGACCCCGAGTTCAGGATCGACAACCTCGACAGGGTGTATGAGGACTACCGGGCGGCTCACGAGGGTTCGGGCAAGCACATCTGGACGGACCTTGAGATCTGGCGAGGCATGGGGAGCCCTGGTGGCGCGCAGGAGGGCTTCCGCCCGGCGCCGATGGATGAAGTACGCCGTCAGATCCAAGTGCAGGCCGGGCACGTTGACATGATCATCGCGTATACGTTTGCTTGTGTCGGTGGGAGAGCTGCGCTCGCCGGGGACCTGGGGTCGGACGGGGAGTATGTGACCCAACTGCGCGAGGGCTATGCGGCATACGCGAAGGCCACGCTGGAGTCGCTTCGCAGGGGGCGGAAGCGCTGAAGGTGGCCTGTGCGCGTGTCGCGTAGCACTCTCCTGCGACGCCGTATCGAGGAAGGTGGGCCGCGTCGTCGTCATCCGTCTCGTGCCTGCGGCTCGCCTGAGCCGCACGCCCACCCCTCGCTCGATCTTCCCACACGTGGCCTGCTCCCCAATGTAGCCTAACTGGACCAGGGAAACTCGCAAGGGAACTCGTCGTCTGAGTTCCCAAGTTTCCACGGCTTTCAGCCGGCACCGGCCGTATGTCTTCGTCGTCCTTCGCCCAAGGAAACTCGGTGTCTGAGTTTCCACTCCCCCCTCGCGTGGCATGATCGTCTCGATCATGCACTCCCAACCCACTCACTTCCCCTTCCGCCGCTTCTTGCCAAACCACCGAGGTGTCGCCGCGAAGCCCGTCGTCATCCCTGTCGGCCCGGGCATGGGGGGCGTGACATGGAATACCTACCACAGAGCGGTGCCCTGTCTGGCTACCGAGCCAAGACCGCGCGCCGCTGCTGACGACCATTGGCCTCGACATCGCAGGTCCGCTCCCTAGTCGGTCTCGCGGTCGCTCCTCGTAACGATCAGCTTAGCATGCCGGGCGATCAACGATTCGCCGCCGCTGCGCACGTACTCCCAGCCTCCGTCGCCATCGAGGTCGAGTAGCCGCTCCTCAATGGAGATGGGCGGCAGCGTCATGCCTGCATGCTCCAGCGCGATCCGGTCTTGGGCCGGGCGGTAGACGTGACCGCGGAAGCCATCGCCACGCTGCGTGCCGACCACGAGCAATCGCTCGCCGCTTCCCAGCAGATCCAGCGCCTGAAGTTGAGCGTGGAGGTTCTTGAAATCCGGATGCTGGTGCCCAACCGTCTCCAAGGGCTCAACGGGGGATAGCACGGGAGTGCCATCCGCCCGCAGACCCATGTTCCGCGTGAAGTAGATGCCGCTCCCCGGACTGGGGTCGCCTCGCCCATACGTGGCCCCCGCCAGGACCAGGTCGAGACGGCCGTCAGCGTCGAGGTCGATTGGCGCCGCCACGACCCGATGGTGGACGCGGATCACGGATCCTTCGGAGTCCGCCAAGGGTCCGATCGAGCGGAACTCGAAGCGTCCATTCTTGCCGAGCGGTCGCTCCTGCCGGAGCAGGTACAGCAGACCCTTGTCGGTGCCGACGATCAGATGCTGTTTGCCCGAGCCATCGCAGTCCCATAGCGCCGCTCGGTGGAAGCCCCAATTCGCGCCGTGCTGGGCGTCAGTTCCCCCATCCACTCGGAAGACACCGTTCTGGTCGTGCAGCGGGTAGGGTTTCGAGCTGACCCGCGGCTGCCCATCGGCAGTCAGGAGTTCGCGAAAGTGCCAGGTGGTGTCGTTCTCCAGTAAGTAGCGGCGCCCCCGGTGATCTGTGAGGATCTCGGTGAAGTTATACCCCCGCGTCGGCACGTCCTCGCCGGCGATCCAGTGACTGAACCGAAACGTCGGCACGGGTCCGGCGATCTGCTGATTCGGACAGACAGCTATGTCGCACCCGCGAGTGAGAAGCAAGTCTGGCCACGGGCCGTCGCCGACAATGGTCGCCACGGCGTGGTAGCTGTACGGATCATAGCCATCATCCGGCATCCCCTCGATCGTGACCTCGCCCAGGTCCCTGAAGACCGGCTCGCCTTCTGGCCCCGATGCGACGCGCCGCAGGTACCGCAGCTGTCTCCCTATCATCCCGCACAGGACCATCAGGTCGTCGGAGCGCGTGCTCTCGTTGCGGTACGTGACGGGCCGAGAGGCCCCACCTGGGTACCGCGTGCCGTCTACCTTGCCTTCCCCCAGCAGAAGCGTCTCGCCCTGCTCGTCGGCCAGCAGGTGTTTCGGCCTGGCGAAGGTAGTACCATCGCGTTTGGTGTAGGCCTGCCCCGCGAACACCGGCAGGCCATCCTCGACACCGACATGCGGCAAGTACCACAGAACGCCTCCCCAGTCGCCCACGATCAGGTCCGGGGCGCTCGTGCCGGCCGGGCAGTAGCGAGTCGGATACGTGTAGTTAAAATGCTGAGGCCAAAGAGACTCCGGTCGGTCCGAGAGCTTGTATTTCGGGTTGACGAACGGGATGTTGAACGGAAGCCCATCGGGCGCCACGAGTGGGTCCTGCGCGGCCTCCAAGCGCAGATTGGGGTACTCCCCGACCCGCCTCAGGCAGAGAATGTTGCCTTCACGGTCCGTGCCGATGGCCTCCTGGCGCCCGTCGCCGTCCCAGTCCACTGGCTCGACCATCAGTATGACATGGCCGAGTTGATCGCAGAGCTGAATGGGTTCGCCAAAGGTCTTCAGGTCCTTTGAGGGATAGAGGAATACCCCCTGCCAACACCGGGCAATCAGCAGGTCCTGGGCGTCCGGCGCCGACCACGAGACGACATCCGCGCTAACGATCAGGCCGAATGACATCGGGCCGTCGTCGGTGAGGAGGTCCGTCAGCGGCCCGAAGCTGAACTCGGCCGCCGGCGCGTCACGGTCCTCACCGGCTGCCGAGACGGTCGAAGACAGGCAAGCCAAACCCAGTAGGCTCGTCACGATCATCGCTGCTCCTCTCGGCGTCTCGCACGCCGTCGCCGTTGCCTTCCTGTGCCTGCGGCTCCCAGGGAAACTCGTCGTGTGAGTTTCCAGAGCCGCACGCCCACCCCTCGCTCGATCCTCCCACACCTGGCCTGCTCCCCAATGCAGCCTAACTGGACCAGGGAAACTCGGTGTCTGAGTTTCCACTCCCACCCTCTCGTGGCATGATCGTCTCGATCATGCACTCCTAACCCTCTCCCTCGCTAGCCCTCACACGCCAAGACGGCCCACCCTTCCGGGTAGGCCGCTGTCGTTGCTTGCTTCCCAATGTAGCCTACCGGGACCGCCGGGTTTCACCCGGCATCGCCGTCCGCCTCTTCCGTCCCTGTCCCCTGTTACTGTCCCCTGTCCCCTCGCCTCTAAATCTTCCTCGGCTTGTTCCTCACCTTCACGAGCACACACCGCAGACCCGAGCCGATCAGGACGATCAGTATCGCGCTGATGAGCACGATCGGCGCCCATGCCGGTTCCATCGACTCCACGTGTACCTTCACCGACTCCTTGCCGGCGTTCATGGTCCAACTGACGGTTTGGCCGTCCACCAGGCCTCCGACAGGCATGATGGAGGTCTCATCGATCGTGCCGGGCATCGTGACCGTGTAGGCGTATTCGCTCTTCGGAGCCGCCGCGGCCTCGGCCTCGTTCTCCTCATATCCAACCCGCTTGATCTCGTCCGCGTAGGCGTAGGTCGTCTGGACCGGGGGCCATCCGCCGAACTCCGTCTTCCGCTCGACTTCCATCTTGCCCAACCCGCTCTTCGCCGGTCGGACGAAGCGGATGTTGCCGAAGATCCGGAAGCTCTTGGCGGTCTTCACGCTGTCGAGGCGTCGTCCCGCGACATCGGGCAACAGGTGGACAACGTCGCCCTTGATCTGTTCCTTGCGCTGGATGTCAGCGGCGATCTCGACCTTCCGAACGCCGGTGCCATCGTCCTCCACCCGCGTGTGGATCTTGGCGTCCTGGGCCAGCAGGATCGCGGCGAACGGAAGGACGGTGAGGTACTGAGCCGGCCTGAATCTCCTCACTTGCCCTCCTCCTTCGCGCCATCACCCTTCAAACGCGGGCGCAGCCACAGCCACATCAGCAGCCCGCCGAGAGCCACGTCCACGATGAACAGGGCTGCCTTCGGGACATCAACCGCCCAGAACCACAGCACCAGCCGCACGGGCGCGAGATTCACGAGCAGCAGCCAGACCAGCAGGAACGCGATCAGGGCGATGATGCCCGTCTTGATCGAGATGAGGTTGCCCCACGAGATCTGAGCAAAGGGCGCGGCGACCTTGCTGCCGACCTTGCTGAGCAGGCCGGGGCCACGCTCCTCGTCGGACTCGGGCGCATCATCCTCGGGCTCTGGATCGGCCTCGATGTCGTCCAGTTCGTCGATGTCGAGAGTATCGTCGCTCAACTTATGCTGCCCCCTTAGAGGTCGAGAAATACACTCACAAGTCTATCACGCGCCTGCCATTAGCGTCAACGCACGCCGCGCGGGCCGCGTTCCTCACGCCGGCTGCACGTAATCTGCCAGCACCTCCGACAGCTTGTCGCACGGCTCCGCCGACATCCCCATGTGCAGGTGTTGGCGGAAGCCTTCCGCGTATTCCACCGGCTTTGCGCCCGCCTGGCCGATATCAGCCAGCATGTCGCGCATGGCCACCAGATACGAGTCCATGCCTTGGCTCACGTCCAGCCACTCTTTCTGGCTTGCGTGGCAGCGCAGCATGTCCTCTTTCAGCTCGATCTTGTCGCTGACGTCCACCAGCAGCGACGGCCGGATCGGCTCGCCGAGCGGCCCGATGTTACTGTGCGGTTGGCAGTGATATACGTAGATGTCCTGCGGCGTGGGCGGCAGCGGCGGCTCGCTGATCCAGTTGCGCATCCCTCGGCAGAAACACGCCGTCACCGTCAGCCGGCAGGAGTTCATGTGGTCTTCCATGTAATCCTGGGGCGACTGCGTCAGCACGATCTCCGGCTCGACCTCCCGCACGAGCGCCGTAACGCGCCGCAGGAGGCTATCCTCGTAGTAGATCTCGATGTCATTCACGAAACCCGGATGGTACGTCGCGCCCATCACGGCGGCGGCCGCGTGAGACTCCGCGCGGCGGATGCGGATGATCTCCTCATGCGTGTACGTCGCGGTTCCGCAGTTGCCGTTCCCGACCGTGTGGATGTGGCACTCGTAGCCCGCGTCGGCCAGTCGGGCCAGCGTGCCGGCCATCATGAACTCGACATCGTCCGGATGCGCTCCAATTGCTAGGGCAGCTTTGCGCTCTGACATGGATAACCCTCTCCTTCATTGCGTGAGCGCTCATTTTCGCGCATCCTCGGCGGAACCCCTCCTCGCCTCGGGCGTCTAGATGGTCAGCGCAAGCAAGTGAGGGTGATCCAGCGGTGCAATGTCCGTCCTGTCAGACCAACCTGCCGCCCGGCCTGTCGGAGTGCCCGGGCTGCGGCCTCCAGCCGGAGTGGTTCATCCGCAAGCGATCCGGCGAGATCTATGGGCCACTACGCCATGCGGACGTTGAGCGTTGCGTCCGCGAGGCGCGCGTTGCGCCTGGCGATGAAGCGCGCCTCGGGCCCGACGGCGACTTCCTGCCCGCTCACGAGGTCCTTGGCCACGATCTCGTCGCTCCGCCCCCGCCCGTGGCCTACCAGGATGTCGTGCGGGCGGTCGCCATTCAGCCAAAGCCGCCGCGACAGCGCAACCGCGGCTGCGTCACATGCATGATCGTCTGCGCGCTGCTCGCTATCGGCGGATTGCTCGCCATCATCCCCATCAGCCGCAACATCCAGAAGAACACATCGGCGGCCTGCGCGAAGAACCTCAGGGACATCATCAACGCCACGAGCCGCTATGCCACGGACCACGACGACCAGCTCCCGACGATGCTGGACTGGCAGAGCGCGCTAGCCCGGTACGTGGCGAGCCGCGACGTGTTCATTTGCCCGTCTGAGCGCCTTGAGACCGGCTACGCGCCGAATGACATCCTCTGCGGGGTAGACCCGTCCACGGTGCGCGGGCCGTCCCAGGCGCTGCTCTGGTGGGATGCCGGGGCGCATGTCACGGGTACGAGCGGCATGCACTACACCTGGTGCACCAGCCCGAGGCATCTGGGCAAGGACAACTTCGGCTTCCTGGATGGTCACGTGGAGGCGTTTGAGCCCGGCAACATCGGCGGAAACGCCAATCCCCAGATATCCCCCTGAAGCAGAATTTCGATTGCGCGGAACCTTTCTGGGTAAAATACTATTGACACTAGTAGAAGGATCTGCTACGATGTGTAGTAGATCATATCGGGGAGCCCGCCGGCACAGTATCCCGGAACGGGGATTCAGACCGGAAGGCTTTTGAGGACCCAGACTTGGCGGCTGGGTCCTCTGTCATTTATGGGGGGTCAAAGGTCCCAGACGGCCCCTTCCGGTGCTAGAAAACTATCGACTTAGGGGTTGTTTTTCACGACCAATCGACTAGAAAACCGCAAGAAAAGCGACGAAAACGCTAGCACGCGACCACGCCGAATCTCGAAGTGCCCGTTTTTCCGGTCATTTGCCGGTTGAACCCTCAGCCTCGCCCAACGCAGCCAGATTCCTCGTCGCGATCTTGACCCCATCCGCAGCTGTCCGCATAGGCCGAACTCCCGAGGGAAACTGATCGAGTTTCCGCGCCGTCACGGCGGGGTGATGGGCGGCATCCTTCTTACTCGCGTAACCACCGACTCGACCTCACGTCTACAGAGAACCGCATCGTGAGGGAAGGGCTCGATGGCTCTCACTCGCCGCCGCCGTTGCGTGATCGCCGCTGCAGCCATCTCGTTGGTTGGGATCGCCACGGCCTGGCATCTCTACACGTCGAGCAATATCCACCGGGCCGTCAAGTACGGCTCGACACTCGCCGTTCGGCGAGCCATCAATGCGGGTGCGGATGTCAACGCCCCGCGCGGCGACGACTACCCGCCGCTCGCCGTCGCGGCGGCCCGGGGTCATGTGGGTATCTGCCGACTGCTGCTCGACAGCGGTGCCCGCGTGCATGCTGGTCTGGGCCTGGGTATGGACATGACTGCGATCCAATTCGCCGCCGGATGCGAAGTCTACAGCGGCGACTTCTGCGGCAGCATCTACGCGGAGAAGGCGCCGCCCAACGCCATCGAAGTGTGCCGGCTCCTCATAGAGCACGGTGCAACCCGGACCTCCGTGAGGCAGGCTGCCACGTGGGCCGCCCTTGCTGGTGAACCCGAGTTGCTAGCATTCCTCCTCGACAGCGGTCCCCTGCCCGCCCGCGAGCCCGGCGTTTGCTCCCTGTTGGAGGCGGCCATCGACAGCGGGTCGCCAGAGACGGTGGAGGTGCTGCTCGACCGCATGGACTCGCCCGCCGAAGCCGCCGCCGATCGGCAGCAGGTGATCTGGGGTCTGCTCCTCCGCAACTCGCGGAAACTGCGTCAGTATGTCCTCAAGCACAGTCTCGACATCGACGCCCGAGGCCCCGATGGCGACACCCTACTGCACGAGGTCGCGGATGGCCTCGGGGATGGACACGACGCGCTCCTTAAGTGGCTAATCGATCAAGGCGCCGACGTCAACGCTCGAAACGACCGAGGCCAGACCCCGCTCCATTCCGGACACGATTTGGGTGCGGGGCAGGTGCGCCGGCTGATTGAAGCTGGGGCCGACGTTGACGCCCGCGACGATGACGGTGTGCGACCCATCCTCGAATGCATCCATCAGGAGCAGGCTGTCCGGATTCTCCGTGACGCTGGGGTCGAGTACACGCTTGCGGTGGCTGTTGATGCCAAGGACGTGGAGGGTGTCGCCGAACTGCTTGCGGCGGGTGAGGATGTCGACGCCGTTGAAGCGGGCGGGCGTTCGGCACTGCATTACGCGGCCGGACACCGCCTCGGCGGGGGCATGATGCCTCGTCCGCAGGATGACCGGTCCGCGCGCCTGATCCAGTTGCTTCTTGATGCCGGTGCGGATCCGAACCTGGCTGACGACAACGGCGAGACGCCGCTCGACGTGGCGCTGGCCGAAGGCTGGCTCGGCCCCCTGGGGGGCGTGGGCGGCGGGGCCCCGGGGGGCATGATGGCGGGCACGATGGGGGCACCACCACCAGTCGATCCGCTGACATGGGGGATGCCGGCTCTGCTCGCCGAAGCCGGAGGCGAGTATTCACTGGCAACAGCCGTGAGGCTGGGCGATGATGCGCGGGTCCGCGCCATCCTGGCCGCCGGCGTCGATCCCAATCTCGCCGATCTGAGCAAGGGCACGGCTCTGAGCTTCGCGGCTGCAACCGGGGGCATCGACATAACTCGTCTGCTGCTGGAGCACGGCGCCGACGCGAATCTCGCGGATCCCAGCTACGGCCCGCCCCTGGTCCATGCGGCACGGGGCGGACACCTGAGGATGGTGCGGATGCTGCTGAAGCATGGTGCCGGCCCTGACCTCGCCAGCCGAGTACGCGGCACGCCACTCTACGCGGCGGCTTCGGAGGGCTACGTCGAGATTGCGCGCGTGTTGCTGGAGCGCGGCGCCGATCCGGATATGGGCGAAGCAAGCGCGCCATGGAACACGCTGAAGACTCCGCTGCACGGGGCTGTGGATAGCATCTACAACCAGAGCCAGCGGTGGACCGATTCGGGCGAGATCCCTGAGGAGGTGGCCGCCGACAATGCCAATCACATGGTCGCGCTACTACTGAAGCATGGCGCGGATCCCAACGCCGGCCCCCTCCACAGATGACGCTCGTAGACCGCATGCTGCGGGAGCGAATTATGCCGCGTTCGTTGACCATGCTGGTCGAGCACGGGGTGGATCTGGACGCGGTGGACTATAGTGGCTTCGCCGCGCTGCACTGGGCGGCCATGAGGGGCCGGCTTGAGGACATCAACCTGCTGCTCGCGAGCGGGGCTGACCCACACGTCGCCGGCCCGCAAGGCGGCACGCCGTTGCACTTCGTTGGCGGCCGCGACCGGGTGGCGGAGTGTATAGACGCGCTGGTAGAGGCCGGCGTGGACATCGATGTGACGGATCTGGACGGCCGCACCCCTCTCGATTGGGCGCTTGATACGTACGACGAGAGCGTCGTTGCGGCCTTACAGCGGGAGTGAGGCGGCGACGGCGTCACGCCGGCGTGGCGGCGCGGAGCCCTAAGGAATATGAGTGGGAGTTTTGGTGTCAGACACCCGTTTTGCGGACGGCGGCAAAACAAGTGTCCGACACGGGTAGGCGGAGGTCGGCGCAGGGATGAGGGACGGCGACGGCATCGACGATCGAGACGAGCGTCGTACGGGAAAGGCGACGGCGGCGTCAGACCGGCGTGGCGGCGCATCCCCGAGGAGGATGAGAGTGGGAGTCTTAGTGTCAGACACCCGTTTTGCAGACGGCGGCAAAACAAGTGTCCGACACGGGTAGGCGGAGGTCGGCGTAAGGATGAGGGACGGCGACAGGCGTGGAAGCTCGCGGAGTTTCCCTGCGCCTGTCCTACGACGGTGACGCCTCTATGTTACCGACTCGACGCACGCGCGCGGAGCCGCCTCGTCACCTCACTGCCCGGGACGTGCTAGCGGCGAGTGGAGGCGAGCCGGGGGGCGGCGGGGGGCGTCCACACGTTGCAGCAGATGTACCCAGTTGCCGCGGCTCTATGAGCTCGCTGGTGAATGCGCCATGTCGTGGCCGCCATCTCGCCTGCTAGTCAGAGGGGCAAGGCGCCGCCGAGACGAATGCCACGCGCGCCGTGGCGCATGCAGCGGCCTTGGCAACACGGCGTCTCAGCCCGCCTGACTCTCACACCAGCCGTGGACCTC
>CAZKUN010000045.1:0-46433 GCA_964555935.1 uncultured Armatimonadia bacterium
CTCCTCAGTGGAGACGCGACAGTACACGAATGCACGCTTCATCCCAGCACCTCCGGATTGCGCTGAAATGAGCGTATCATGGTTTATGGTAGTTAGTCAACTATCACTACCCCAAGAGCAACCGCGACATCCGCGAGCAGATGGTTGATTCCGGCGTCGTCATTACGGAAATGCCCATCGGCAAGCCGCCGTCGCGTGAGGTATTCCCGCAACGAAACCGCATTGTCGCCGGGATGACTCTGGGCACGCTGGTCGTCGAGGCGCCGACAAAGAGCGGCGCGCTCATTACGGCGAACCTCGCGCTCGACAGGGGCCGTGAGGTCTACGCGGTGCCGGGGAATGTCGGCTCGCCCAATTCCCGAGGGTGCCACGCGCTGATCAAGGACGGGGCGAGGCTGGTCGAAACGGTCGAGGACATCATCGATGGGTTGGGGATGGCGCTCCATTCCGTGCCCGAGCGCCGCCAGCCGGAGAAAGTCCACGTCGATCTGTCGCCTGACGAACAGGCCGTCACGGGCGAGCTATCCGCCGGCCCGAAGAACCTCGACCAACTCGTCGCCGGGACGCGTCTGCCGCCCGCCAGCGTGTCTGCGGCGCTCATGATGCTGGAGGTCAAGCAAGTCATCAAGCGCATGCCCGGAGGCGAGTTCGCGCGCTTGGCGTAACCTCAGTCAGGCCCGACCCCCGCGAGAAAGTCAACCACCGCCTCCGCCATCTTCTCAAGCGCGCCGGCCGCGCGGTAGAAGTGCGCTACTCCCGGCAGCACGGTCACCTGGGTCGTTTCCGCTGGCAGCAATTCGCGGATCGCATCGGCGTCTCCGTACTGGTCTTCATCGCCAATGACGATGAACGCCCGCTTGCCCAATTCAGATGCCGTGCCGAGCAACTCCTGCTCGTGGGCCAGGCCGGAGTAAGGCAGGGACACGCCCGCATACGCCGGCGATTCATCATCCTGAAGCGCCGCCAGAAGCGCCATCGAAGCGCCGAACGAGTACCCGGCCACGAATGTCCGCTCGGGGTCGATCTCCGGTTGCTCCCTCAGGAAATCGAGCGCGCCCAAGACATCATTCACCTCGGCTTCGCCGTCGTACTCGCCGGTCGACTTCCCCACGCCGCGAAAATTGAACCGCAGCACGACCATGCCTCGCTGGAACGCCTCGTGCGACACCGCCACCACGACAGCGTCGTCGGACGCTCCACCCATGCGCGGGTCGGGGTGACACACAACCACGCCGGGCACTCGAGCCTCGCGCTCGGGCACGTGGAGCGTGCCCTCAAGCGTAATATCGGGCTCGTCTCGCGCGACGAATCGCACCTGTCGGGCCTCCGGCCCGGCGCCAAGAGCAACCGAGGTAGGCACAAGCGTCATCAGAAATGTCGCGATCGGTATGATCCTCATGGCCTCGCCGTGTACGTGATATCGGTGATCGTATCGCCGTCCTTCTTGATCTCAAGCTCGCCGATGATCTTCGAGTTCCCCTCGCCATTTGCGAGCGTGCCCGGGCCCTTGCCCGTATCCGGATTCCAGAGCCCGCTCCTGACCCCGTACTTCCCCGCCCCCGCGTGATCCGGCACGGTTACTTTGACCGGCCCAATCTTGTATTTGTTCCCGGCCTCCCACTCAGTGGTCGCCGGGTCGGGCCAGGGCGTGAAGCGGAACACGATCTCGCCATCAGTTGCATACTGGCGGTTGAGGAACTGAGTGAACGCCCAGTACTTCTCATCGCCCAGCGGGCCGTCCACGTTCCACGTGATCTCCATCTCAAACTCTCGCCCGCCCAGATACTCGAATGCCGTCGCGCTTGGCTCCGCGTCGACAAGGGTGAACTGAACCGTCTCCTTCGCCTGCTCCATCACGATGTGTCGGTAGGGGTGGTCGGTCTCCTCGAGCCAGTCGAAGATCGCCTTCTGGCTGCGTTTCACGACGCCCGCGTAGCGCTCGTCGGCGACGAGGTTCGTCATCTCGCCTGGGTCGTCTTCGAGGTTGTACAGCTCATCCACGTCGCGATTCTTCCAGTGGAGCGCGTATTTCCACGTGCCGTCGTACGTCACGAACGACTGCCCGCACCAGTGGCTGTGGATCCGCTTCTGAACAGACGCTTTCGGCCGAGCCAGTGACTTGCGCAAGCTGACGCCGTGCATCTCGTCATCGCTTCCGAGGCCGCACAGGTCCATCAAAGTCGGCATGATGTCCACATTGCTGCCGAGCGCCTGTGACACCGAACCGGGCTGCGTCATCCCCGGCACGCGCGCGATGAATGGCACGTTGAACAGCTCCTCATACCCGCACGTGCAGAGCTTCCATACCAAGCCATGCGCCCCGACCATATCGCCATGGTCGGAGGTGAAGATGACGATGGTGTTGTCATCCATGCCGCAGTCAGTCAGCGTGCTGAAGACGCGCCCCATCTGCTCGTCGAGGTACGCGCAGTAGCCGTAGTAACGCCTGATGTAATCCTGAAACTGCTCGTCCGTCCATTGCGGCAGCACGTAGCAGCGCCTGTTCGAACGCTGCTTCAGCGGCTTGCCGACGAGATCATCGTTGTGGTTGTCCGGCAGCGGACACTGGTCGAGCGAGTACTTCTCATCCCATGGCTTCGGCGGCGCCACGGGCAGGTGCGGGCCGTAGTAGGAGAGCACTGCGGCCCATGGGGTGTCGCATCCCTGATGGCCACGTATGAAGCGCTCCGTCTCCTGCGAGAAGAACGACGCCATGTGGTGCTCGGGCGGCAGCATCGAATATGAGTGAGTCGAATCCGGTCCGCTCGGGGCGGCGTTGTGGTTGCCGATGTTGGGATTCTTGTCCAGCATGTCGCCGAGACCAACGCCGCGCATGTACTCGTGGTAATGCTTCCACCCGCCGACCCACGTGTCGAAACCGCACTGCGGTTCATCCTCGCCCTTGCCCCCAGGCGTCCGCTTCCACCGGTAGCCCTTCTCGTCGTCTTCGCGCTTGAAATACCAGTTGTTGTTGTCAGGGGCGTTCGGCCGGTCCCGGTACATCGACCCGCCGAGATGCCACTTGCCGAACCACCCGGTGTCGTAGCCGGCGGCGCTGAAGATATGCCCCATCGACGGGACATCCTCTTCCAGCGGGATATCGTTGGTGATCACTCCATGCCCGTGCGGGTGGCGTCCGGTCAGCATGCACGCTCGCGAGGGGCTGCACGGGAACCCGCCGATGTAGAAGTTGTCGAACCGCACGCCGGTGGCCGCCAAGTTGTCGAGGTTGGGCGTCGGGTCGAGCGAGTTGCCGTAGCACCCCAGCGTGCTGAGCGGCTGCTGGTCAGTCATCACGAACAGGACGTTCATCGGCCGGCGCGGCTGGTCGCTCGCGGCTGCGGAGCCCAGTGCGGACGCGGCGGCCACGCCGCCGGCTGCAGTTCTGACGAAATCCCTGCGAGACACTTTCATCGTGACGCTCCCCGCGTGCGGTTTGGCCCATCTTCGGCGACCGGCCGCGCGCGCCCTTCAGAGGGATGGGGACGCTGGCCGCGAATACCTACAGCACGTCCGCTCGACCCGAGGAGACGCCCATGCACGGTCGTCGTTTGGGTTTCACACTTGTCGAACTGCTTGTGGTGATTGCCATCATCGCCATTCTGGCGGCGATCCTCTTCCCTGTCATGGCGAAGGCCCGCCAGAAGGCGCACCAGACCCAATGCATGTCGAACCTGCGCCAAATCGGGATGGCCATGCGCATGTACGCGGGCGACAGCGACTCGATGCTCCCGCTGGTGCGCAGCTACGTCGCCACGCCACTGTACCTGGGGTCGTGGATCCACTCCCTGCAACCATACGCAACCAACGATCAGGTCTTCATCTGCCCGGCCGCGAGCCGCACCAGCACCAGTTGGCGCAACAACGATGACCTCATGCGGAGTTATGGCTACCCGCCTGCCGCCGGTTCGTTCGTCGATGGCATCCCCCCGATCTATAGCCTCGTGAGCTTCCACGGGACGGCTCGCTACGACGGGCTGGGGGGCTACGGCGGAGGGCCGATGGGCATGTACCGGCGTCCTGCTCCCAGCAAGCGCCTGATCACCGTCGAACGCGCGGCTGAGACCGTCCTCGTCAGCGACCACGTGATGTACGACTGGGGCCTGGGGTCGGGGGCGGTCTACTACCCGGCGATCCGCCACATGCCCTCTAGCGGCGCGGGCGACTACCCTCACGGCCAGGTCGACACCAGCTTTGTGGATGGACACGCCAAGGCCATGCAGCACGAGGCCTACTGGGAAGTCCGCGACATCAGCTCCATGGTCCATGGCCAGGTCCGCGTCTACTGGCACCACTGGCCGTGGGACTAGACACGAACCACCCAGAACCACAGAGCGACGGGGTCTTGGCCCCGTCGCTCCGTGGTTCTGCATAGTGGCTCGCGGTTACCGCGCCTTGACCCGCTGGCTCTTGACGATCTCGCCGTCATCGCTAAGCGCTACGTACTCGTCCCCGTCGGCGAGCGTGACCTCGGACGAGGAAGTGCCCAGTTCGATGCGGTTCGCCTCATTCTCGTAGTCGTAGACGTCGATGTTCAGCGACGAGCCTTCGATCTCAATGTCGCCTGATGCGTCGAGCTTGATGCGGTACCCCTCGATCTTCACATCGTCGGCCGCGCCGATGATGACCTGATGAGGCGCGCGCACGGTCACCGTTCCGTCGGGCAGGAACGTCAGCACGGAGTCCTGCGCGGTGACGACGAACGTACCGTCCTCATGGAGCAATGCGCGTCCGAAATCACCGGAAATACCGTCCGCGTGGGCTGGAGCCGGTACCAGCCAATATTGCAGCGCGTGGCTTCCCACCGCCCCCAGCAGAGCCGCGAGCGTCAGCACGACGAGTTGCTTCCTCATTGGTCTCGCTCCCCTCGATTGCCTGTTTCTACTATTGTACCTCGTAGGAAGCATTTGGAAACATGCTAAGGTCCGAAATGCCGCCTATTCTCCCGGCGCCTCCGGCGGATCGTAGATCTTTAGCGACTGAGCCGCCTTGTCGAGGATCGGTTGCAGCCTGTCATAGCTGTCCGCGGGCACTGCGTCGGCAAACACGAAGAACAGATGGTCTCCATCGACCAGATAGACCCGATACCGCTGCCTGGACGTCTCCCCCATATCGAACTTCGTGAGGCTCTCGTACGCGGGCAGCTCCCCCACCATCGTGTCTCCCTGGCGGATGACCGCGTGGCTCTCCATCACCTGGGCGGCCACATTGACATCGCCCATGACCGCGGCTTCGGCGGTCATCTCCGGGGCGGGCAGATCGATCATCCCGAGCGTCATGAAGCTGTCGCCGCCCGGCTGACGCATCGAGAGCTGAATATTCCACTGCCCCGTGCCGATCTTCGCGTCCCAGCCCTCGGGAATGTCGATCGAGCAACCATACGTGTCGTTGATGTACTGGCCGTCTTCAACTCGTCCTGCCTCCGGCGGCAGTTCGGCGATCTCGGGGGCCACGATCTGCGTGCTCGCAAGCGCGCGGTCGAGGGCGTCTTTATGGGCTGCGTAACCCGCCGGGGGGATGGCGTTCTGAGCCACGACATATGCGGTCTGCCCGACGACGCAATAGATCCGATCGATGAAGATCTCCATGCCGGCCGCGTCAACGAGCACGTGGCTGGAGTGGTAGGCATCTCGGCCGGCCAATGTCGCGTCGCCCGCCTGGGAGTCTTTGGTCGACAGCCCGACGGATGGGCCGATGTTCTTGAGGATTTCTTCCGAGCTGCTCGCCATCTGCTGGGCGCTGAACGTGCCGGGAAGGTCGACGGCGAACCAGACGATCATCGCGGTGAGGTCGGGCGAGTAGGCGACGACCCCTCTCCCCGACGCGCCAAAGGGAATGAGCCGCCAATCATCGGGCGCCGTCAGCGTGAGCCCGGCCCGGGGATCCGAATAGGTCTGCCCCGTCACCAGCGTCTCGAGCGCTTCGGTGTCAATGAGGTCAGAACCGAGAATCTGCCACGCGCCTTCACGCTTGACGAGAATGTCCGCCCGCTCCTGAGTCTCGCCGAACGCCTCGTCCGTTTCCGTGGTCGTCCCGCTGATGGCCCACGTGACCATGACGAAGGCTTTGTCCCCTTGGACATCGACTTCATCGAATTGCAGTTCCGCGGCGATCTCTTCGCGTTTGCCGAACATCCCCGAGACGTCCTTCAGCCACCCCTCGCCAAGCTGCGCCTGAAGCACGGCAAGCGGGGTGAAATACCCGATCATCGACTCGATGTCCTCAACCTCGATGGCGACGCGCATCCCCTCGTACATCTCCACAACATCCGCCGGCATTCCCTGGGCAAGCAGCGCCGATGGGGCGGTGACGATGAGAACGCTCGCCGCCAGCAGCGCCGCGCTCAGGCGCGTTGATCTCGTATTGCGCGTCATGGTATTGCTCCCTTACGTCCGGTTTGAGCCCGCGCGCGACCCGATGGTCTGCGCAAGGAAATGGCCAGGCGCTATGGCCTGACGACGGGCTTGATCGGATCGCCGACCCGGTCCTTGACTTCCCCGAGTGCCGGCGCGAGGTCCTCGAGCGCGTAGCTCTGCGTGATGAGCGACGCCACGTCCACCAGACCCGCGCCCAGCGCCTGCAGCGCCGCCGGCCACGCGTTCGGGGCCAGCCAGGAGAACCGGATCTCCTTGTCATAGAGAATCTGGTCGAGCACGGGCACGCTGAGCCGATCCGTGTCGCCGGGCAGCCCGAAGTAGACGATGGTCGCCCGACGGCCGGTGACCTCCAGGGCTTGCTCCATGGCCGGAAGCGCGCTGGTCGCGGTGATCGCGCCGTTGGCCATCTTGCCGTCGGTCCTGTCGGCGATGAGCGCCGGGACGTCGGCGCAGTAGTTCTCGGAAGCCTCGTCCGTGCTGAGGATCATGTCCGCGCCGAGCTTTTTCGCCAGGTCCAAACGGTAGTCGCGCGTCCCAACAACGGCGACCGTGCCCGCGCCGCGCGCCTTCGCCAGTTGGAGCATCATCAGACCGATCGCTCCGGGGCCGTAGACCACCACGAAGTCGCCGGGCTCAACGTTGAGGTTCCTCACGGCGTACGTCGCGCAGGCCAGCGGCTCCGTGAGCGCGCCCTCATCGTAGCTCACGTTCTCCGGCAGCTTATGGACGCCGGTATACGCGCTGCGCGCCAACTCGGCGAATCCCCCGTCCGTGGAGACGCCCAGGACGCTCTTCGTCTCGCACAGGTTCGGCTGAGCCATCTTGCAGACTTCGCATGAATTGCAGTACTGCACCGGGTCAAGCACCACGCGATCGCCAGGCGCAAACAGGCCCAGCTCCTTCGGAATCGCGCCGACCTCAACGACCTCGCCGGAGAACTCGTGCCCCAGCACGCACGGACCCTTCCCGTCGGGCGTTTCGAGGCTGCTTTGGCCATAGTAGTAGGCGACGTCCGACCCGCAGATCCCGCAGGCCTTCACGCTAATGACGACATCGGCGGCCCCACAAGTCGGATCGGGCGCGTCGACGAGATCCATCTTTAGCGGCTCGTAGAATACTTGGGCTTTCATGCGGAATGCTCCCCCGTTTCTGCGTTTCCATGCGGCATGACTGCCGGTTCGTCCATCAGGCACCCCCTCCCTCCACGCGGAGCCTCAAGGGAAGGCGCCCCTGGTCGGCGAAATATGGGTGGGGCTAGACTTGGGGAAACGGGAGGCGTATTGTGAAACGCGTTTTGACCTGGTTAGCGCATGCCGTGGCGGCGACAACGGCGTGCTCGGGCATATCGGCTCAGGTCGTGGCTACATGCCCGCGAGCGCCTAGACCACCGATACTGGATGGCAACGTAACCGCCGATGAGTGGATCGCCGCCGGTCGCTTGGGTCCGTTCGTGCTCCTCCGCGGCGAGGGACTGCCGCAACACTCAACCGAGGTCCGCGTCATGCACGATGACTCGGCATTCTATGTTGCGGCCGTGCTATACGATGACGACACCGACGCCCTCGTCGCCGGGGTCACCGAGCGCGACGGGGACGTGTTTAGGGACGACTCCTTCGAGATCTTCATCGACGCGATCGGCACGGGCGAGACGTACGTGCATCTGGTCATCAATTCCATCGGCACTCAGCTCGATGAGATGAACCAGAGCCGAGTCGATGACTTCCAGTGGGCGAAGGGTGTCTCTGTCGCCGATGGCGCGTGGGCGATTGAGCTGGCCTTGCCTTTCGGTGCCGGCGAGGCACCCGCGCCGGGGACCACGTGGCACGTCGGAGCCGCCAGGAACATGCCCCGCCTGGGTGAGGCGAGCAGTTGGAACGGCTTCGAGAACGGCTTCCACGAGTCGGAACGGTTCGGGTTGCTGACCTTCGGTGGACCGAATATCTCGTTCAAGGTCGCCGATATGGGCGAGCGGCGGCTCGGACTGAACGAAGCCCATCTTTTCGCGGACAACGCGACTCCACAGGTCCTGGACTACAAGGCCAACATCCGCGTGCATGGCCGCGACCGATCCGGACACTACTTCAGCTCGGTCAAATTCCCCGCGCCCGGCGGGTCGCGAACTCCGGTCGACATCCCCTACCAGGTCACGCAGGACGGCGTTGGCAGCGTCCTCATCTCGGTAACCGACAGCACGGGCAAGCCCGTCTTCCGCACCGCGGCCCTGCCGATCCGCTCGCCTGCCATCGCCCGCGCCTTGTTCGATGCGGAGGCGGCGCTGGCCTCAGCCAGTCGCGAGTGGGCCAAGCTTGAGGCATCAGACGGCAAGACTGCTCTTAGCGGGGGCATAGGTACGCTAGCGACGCGATGGCGGACCCTAAGCGATCTCGCTGTTCGCCGCGGCGAGATGACCCGTCCCGAGCAGGAGGAGATGGCGGTCGCCGCCCGTCGTTTGGCCGGCGACGCTGGGCGATTGCTTCAGCGCATCAAGGCGGTCGGCGTAACGGGAAGGATAGCGCTCCCTTTCGCCCTGGCGACGACGACGCCGTTGGCAAAGGTCTTCCAGGATGATGTAGCCGTCGCCGCCTACGAGACGGTCCAGCTTCATGCCTGCCGCAACGAGACCGAAGCGTTTCAGATCGTGATCGTGCCATTCGAGAGCGCGCCGCAAGTCATCTCCGTGGAAGCGTCGAGCCTTGCGGGCGAGGCCGGAGAGATTGACGCGGAGCAGATCATCATCCGGCCTGTCGGCTACGTGCCCGCGGCGGATCACCTCGTGACGGCGTCCGAGAAGCGCCCGTACCCCGACATGCTCGCCGATCCGCTTGGTTCCGGCATGGGCATTCAGGTAGAGCCTGGCGTCACATCCGCCCTGTGGGTGACCGTCAAGGTGCCGGCCGACGCGCAGCCCGGCGACTACGAGGGCACGATCCAGGCGACATCCGACGAAGCCAGTCTCGAAGTGCCCGTGGCCCTCACGGTCCATCCGATCTCGCTGCCGAACCCAACGGACTACCGCGCGACGATCGGCTTCTGGCAGTCGCCCCATCGCATCGCGGAGCAGTACGGTCTCGAGCTCTGGAGCCGCGATCACTGGGCGCTGATCCGGACCTACCTGCAGGACATGGCCGACCACGGCCAGGATCTGGCGTTCGCCACGCGCGACCTTGTCGAGTGGCGCCGCGACGAGGCCGGCGAACCGGTCTTCAATTACACGCTGTTTGACCGCTACATCGAGGTCTGCCGCGAGGTGGGGATCGACGAGGGCATTGAGTACTACTCGATGTTCAACGCGTCCGGCGACAGCGCGATCACGTGGGTCGGGCCTGATGGCGACACGGAGATCATATCGGCCAGCCCCGGTGACGAACCATACGACTCGGCCTGGACAGCCTTCCTCACTGATTTCGCGTCTCACCTCGAAGAGAACGGCTGGCTTGATGACGTGTATATATGTCCCGCCGACGAGCCGCGGGATCGGCCCGATGTCCCAACGCTTGACCGCTTCAAGCGCTGCGCGGAACTCGTCCACGCCGCTCACCCGAAGCTCGGTACGACCGTCGCGCTCGACTCGCTCGAGGTCGGCAAAGCGCTGGCCGACTCAATCGACCGCATGGTATTCAAGCTCCGCGATGATGTCTACGACCGCGAACTGGCGGAGGCAAAGGTGCTTGATGGCGGGATAGTTGAGGCCTATATCTGCTGCCATCCGGACCGACCCAACACCTTCATCACCTCACCTAACATCGATAGCCGAGTCATTGGGTGGCTCATGTTCCGCGAGGGCCTTCAGGGCCTGCTGCGCTGGTCATACGAGCGCTGGCCGGTCGACCCCAGCGGCGTCCCCGAGGGTGACGGCAAGTACGCCGCGGGCGACCTCTTCATCGTCTACCCCGGCCCCGATGGGCCCTACTCCACGCCCCGCTGGGAGATCCTGCGCGACGGCATCGAGGATCACGAGTTGCTCAGCATTCTAAAAGACCGGATCGACGCCGCGCGTGCCGATGGCCGAGAGGCCCAGGCCGACGCCGCCGAGCAAGCCTTGAGCCGCGCGCTTGCGGCCGTCGCCGGCGATGGGCCTGAACTGATTGGCTACACCGAGGATCCAGCGACGCTCGAGCAAGCTCGCGTGCAAATTATTGAGGCACTCAACGGACTCGCGAGCGGTTAGTATAACCATGCCGCTCATTCACGCCACGAGGGAACCAGATGCTACCCTTACTCGCGCTACTGCTGATCCCGCCAACCGACGCCGACGCCCAGCGACGGGCCCCCGCGGTGCTTATCGACAACTTCGAAACCGGCACGAGCAAGTGGCGAAGCAATGACGCCCTCGCTGTCGACCGCGCCCGGTCTACAATCGCCGCGATCTACGCGGTTGCGGGTGATGCGCCCGATGGGGGCGCGCAGGCGGCGCTGATTGAGTTCACCGCCGGCCGCAACACGTGGGCGAGCGTGACGACGTCGGTGGATGGATCGACATGGGTCGATAACAGCTGCTCCGGCTTGGCGATGTGGATCCGCGGCGACGGACCGCGGCGACGGATCGATCTCGTATTACGAGCCTACACGAAGGACGCCGACGGCCGCGCGGTCGACACATCCTACACGAAAACCGTTTCGGTCTCATCGGACGAATGGCATGCCTTGCGCGTGCCGTTTGGCGCGTTCAAGGCCAAGAACGGTCCCGCTCTCGACACGACAGCGCTCCCCGACGTGAAGCTTCTGCAGTTCGTCAAGACGGGAACTTGGCAACCCTTGCGCCTCACGGTCGACGACATCCGCGCCGAGGTCTTTCCCGCCACAACAGCTCCCGTCGCGTCCGCCGGCGCGACGCTGGTCGACTTCGATCGCGGCGGCTCAGAAAGCGTTCTCCAGCATGGCGCGTGCCTCGGCAGCGAGTACCCGAGGCTCCTCGATGATGAGATCTTCTCCGCCAAGGTCATGGCCTCCCTCGCGTTGCTCGGCCGCACGACCATCCGCGTCCGGCTATCGGACTTCTATGACCGCGAAGGGCAACTGGTCAAGACCTCCGAACTCCTGAAGATCCTCGCCTGGATCCGCACGATCGGTGGCGATCCGCTGCTTTGCTTCGACCAGCCGCTGTCACGCACGGGCGTCAGTCCCGCCGAGGGGTGGCGCGACTTCGGCGCGCTCTGCGCGGAGATCGCCAAACGCCGCAAGGACGAGGCTGGCGCGCACTCCTACGAGGTCGGGAGCGAGCCGCTTCTCAGCGGGCAATTCCGCAAGATCGAGGACGCCACCGACGCCTACAATGCCCTCGCGGCTCAGATCCAACACGCCGACCCGCTGGCCGAGGTGGGCGGGCTGGGCTTTGCCTCACCGTGGGATGACAACCTGACGTACTTCGTCGAGAACGCCCGGACGTTGGATTTCGTGAGCTTCCATTTCTACGGAGCCCACAGCCCCATCGCCGCGGACGATGACCTCTTCAAGGTGGCGTGTCGCGGGGAAGCCTCCGACCTCCCGCATCAGATGTCTCCCCAGGAGGTCCGCGAACTGGTCGCCGAGCGCGATCCTGCCATCGAGGTGTGGATCACCGAGTGCGCCCTGAACTCCGGCCGCGAGGCCTCCGGTCGCGCGAGAGACGATCGTATCCAAGACCACTACGGCGGCGCGTGGCTGACCGCATTCTCCATCTCAGCGGCGCCTTACGTCGATCGCGTGCTCTGGTTCAAGGCGTATGGCCACGGCTGGGGGTTGCTCAGGGATGACGGTACGCCGACGCCCGCATTCCACGCCGCCACGCTCTTCTCGCGCTTCGTCCCGTTGGGAGCCACGGTCGGCAAGCCGATCCTGGCGGGCGCGTCCGCAGTGATGGCGCCAGTCACCACCGGAGCGGGGCGGCACGTTCTGATCGCCAACTCGGCCGAGGCTCAAGCCTTCGAGATTCAGCTCAACGGCACGCCCGATGTCAGTCCGGTTCGGCTCCGCCGCTTCGATCCCACGACCACGTCGCCGGTCGCCGACCCCATCGTGGCAACCTCGCGACTGAAGCTCACGCTGCGCGGGCCCGGCATCGCAATCATCGAAGCGCCAAGCGAACCGGAGACAGAGACACAGTAACTAGTCTGTCGCCTCCAGCCTCACGCGAAACGGCTCGGCGAACGTCCCCTTCGCCCAGATGATGGTGCGGATGCCCTCGACGGCAACGCGCGTCTCCTCCGCGCCCTCCACCGTGCCGATGAGCCCCCGCGCCATTCCGCCAAGCACCAGAAACGCCGGGTTCACGATTGGCGCGTCGGGTGCGGGAGTCACCACGATCTCCCCCGGCGCCACGCCGGCCAGGACGTACGCTCGCTCGGCCTGACTATACTCCGCCGTCCCGCGACCCGCGACCACTTCGACTTCGCCCGGCTCAATCCAGCATCTCGCCGCATCCAGCACGTCCGCCGCCCGATCGACCGTCCCGATCAGCCAGACGTAGTCCTCCTCTCCGTCGGATTCCCGGATCGGGTCGTTGACCAGATTCACGAGGTTCGAGTGCGTCGGGTGCTCGTACAGCGCCGGGTCCTCCAGCCAACTCGTCTCCATCCCGCGCGTGAGGGGCCAGTGGGGGTAGCAGTTGAAGATGTCAGGTTTGTCGATGTACGGGTCGGCCCACATCTTCACCTGGCGCGGCGCGTTCGGCGTGACCATGAACGGCCTCGGCCCGCCCTTGATGTTAACGATGGATATTACCTGCGGCCAGTCGCTGATGTCGAGCCCGGGCTTCGGCCAATGCGGTGTCTGTCGCTCGCCACTGGGCGAGTAGAACGTGATCGCCTGCGGATCGAGCGCATCCGACGGGCGACGCCCCGGCCGGTTGATCATGATGAACTCCTGGTTCTCATGCCAGCCCGGCTCAACGAACGCTCGCAGATAGCGCGTCCCGGTGCCATCGGGATAGAACGTGAAGGTCTCCTCAGCGTGCTCTCCGCGAATCCATCTCACATCCACATCCACGAGCTTGTACGACCATCTCACCACCACGCGCGCGGGTGAGGAGTGGATGATCTCCACCTTGGAGTGCTCGCAGTTCTTGTCCTGCAGCGGCTCGACGCAGCCCCGCGCGCCGTAGAAATCCGGCTCCGCCTCCAGCCACTCATACGTCAGCCACGCCTCCGGCAGCGCCCAGCACCCCACGTAATTCACCCCGCGCCAGAACACGAACCGCGCCACGCTATCGGGCCAGCTCACCACCACATCCCGCTTCTCGCTCCCACTCCAGATCTCGTCCCACGTCCGCGTCTCATCCCCGACCTTAATCGGGCGGGTGTAGCGGAGGTCGGCGTAGCTCGCGCCGAAGGTGATGTCGGGGATTGGACCCTCGTGTAGTATGGACACTGACTGCAGCGGGGACCGCAGTGCAAGTCCGGCGTCGACTTCGGTGGCCGGCCGGATTCGGTACGGCCTGGGCACCAGTTCCGGAGCGCCGCCGCCCAGTGGCGCGTCCACTCGCGCGAGCATCTCACCGGCTGAGGCGAGACGCAGATCCGCCGCGGCCACCGGCAACCAGACCGCCCTCATCCTCTGATTCGGACCGATCCAGTCACCGGACGCGGACCACACTTCCTCACCATCCATCTTCGTCAGCGCGAGCCGCAGCGCGCGCTCACCGCCCTCCGGCCGGCGCGCCTCGATCACGCACAGCCGCTCAATGCCCTGATCGCCGACGCGGAAGTTGTCCTTCAGGTGGAGCGCCAGCTCAAACTCCGTCGCCGGACGCTCGCCCCAAGGCATGTAGTCCTCGGGCTCGGCGAAATGGCTCTTCGGCAACAGGTCAATCGGACGGTTGCCATACGTCGGCGCAACTTGGGAGATCGCAACGGTGCAGCAGAGGAGACAGCATGAAACGGCGATCATCCGCGAACCCAAGACAGACCACCCCCGGTTGGCAATTCTCAACTCACACTAATGCTGGACGCCTGACGCGGGAGTAAGTTGCATGAAAAGACGGCGCCGAGTCGAGATCTCAGCGCCGTCTCAGTTTTCCGTCGTGCCATTCCCTGCCGTCACCCCCGCCGTCAGCCCCGACGTTACCCCTGCCGTCAGCCCTGCCGTTGCCCTACCCCTCCGCCAGCGCCTTCATCACCGACGCCATCCGCTCCATGCGCTCCGGGATCGGCAGATCCTGCGGGCATGCCTCAACGCACTGACCACACGCGGAGCATCGATTCGGATCGAAGCGCTCGTTGCCGTAGGCCTTCGCCAGCCGCTCGGAGGCGCTTCCGATGTGGAAGACCTCGTGAAGTTGAAGCAAGCCCATCATCATGAACACGGGGAGATTCTCGGGGCACTTGCCCATGCAATACCGGCAGCCCGTGCAGAGGTCCTCGCCTTGGCTAAACTCGCGGAAAGCGTCGATGAAGCGCTGGCGTTGTTCGGCGCTCATCGGCTCTTCAAGGCTCGCCACGGCCGCGTTCTGCTCGACATGCGCCGGGTCGTTCATGCCTGAGATCACCGTCGAGACCGCGTCGGATCCGAGCAAGAACCGCAGCGCGATCTCCTGCACCGGCATGCCCTTCAACTCCGGCAAGCGCTCGGCGAACAGCTCGGACTCTCCGACCAGGAGACCGCCACGCAGGGGGCCCATGATGCAGATGCCGACGCCGTGGTCCTTCGCGTATTCGATCACGCGCTCGGGATACCGGTCGTTGAAGTTGTAGTAGAGCGTGACGAACCGAAACTCCGGGACCTTCTCCAGCCACTCAATGATGTCGTCGGGTTGGCCGTGGCTGGTGAAGCCGAGGTGGCCGACAAGCCCTTCGTCCTTCGCCTCGCGCATCGCCCGCAGCGGAGAGTCCGGGCCCTCCGTGGCGACCGCGAAGTGCTCCGCGGCGCTCAAGTCCCAGAACTGGTAGAAATCAAACCGGTCGACCTTGCACCGCTTGAGCGAGTTGTCGATACACTCGCGCATCTGGTCGCGCGTGCTGATGCCGAGGTTCTTCTCGACTTGCCCATCGCCGGGCCGGGGTTGAGCCTTCGCGCTCAGCACGAGCTTCGAGACATCCCTTCCCTCGAGCGCGGAACCGACCCAGCTCTCGGCGTTCTCGTCGAACTCCTTGTAGCTGTAAGCGGCGCCGATATCCACGTACGTCAAGCCGAGCTCAATCTCTTTGGCCATGATCTCCACTGCATTCTCGCGGTCATGGAACCGCATCGTGCCGATGCCAAGCGCCGAGACATCCAACCCCGTATCACCAACCGGTCGATATTGCACGTGGCCTGCCTCCTGTTGAAGGTCCGTCCGAGCCCGGGCGCGCCTTAGATGCCCCAGTGCTCGTTGATCTCGCGCTGGTATCCCTCGATGAAACCGGATACAACATCCTCGTACGGCAGAGCCTCGCCACAGTGCGCCGACTCGTAGACCGCCTCGCAGATCGCCTTCGTGCGCAAGCCGGCCTCACCGTCGATCTCAGGCTGAGAGCCCGTGGCAACGGCGCGCAGGAAATCGTAGATCTCAAGCGCCATGCCATCCTCAAAACCGTGCGGGAAGTAGCGCTCGCGGTCGTCGTCGCTGAGCGAGGCCATGTACTCGGGGATGATGTCGGACAGAAGCTGCGGCTCGTCGCCAGGCCGGATGATGCGCGCGCCGGGGAAGGGCCCTTCGAATACATTGCCCTCATCAACGATGCACCCGGAGCTGCCGTAGTAGGCGATGTTGCTCGCCTCCTGTCCGGGCGCGACCGCCGTCGAACTCCAGAACCCATCGACTCCGCTCTCGAAGCTCAACATCGCCATCCACGTATCCTCGCGGTCATCGTAGACAGTCTTGCCGTCGCGGATATATGGCCACTTCTCATGCTGGCGGACGGTGGCGTAGACCCTACTCGGCGCGCCGAACAGGTAGCTGATCGTGTCGGCGAAATGCACGCCTCGGTCCATGATCATCCCGCCGCCGCCCATCATCTTGTCGGTGCGCCAGTGCCAGGCGGGGGGGGGGGTGACGGACGGTGATAGCCGGCGTGCTGGATGAAGAACATCCGGGGCTCGCCGATCATGCCGCGCTCGTTGATGGCCCAATACGCGGCGCGTTGCGCGGCTTCGCGACGGATGTTGTTCGCGCAGGCGGTGATCAGCCCATTCTTTCGCGCGGCCTCGATGATCAGCCGGCTCGCGCGAACCGTCACCCCGAACGGCTTCTCGATGAGAACGTTGGTCCCAAACTCCAGGCACTGCACTCCGGTGATGTGGTGGTCATAGTGCGGCGTGCAGATGTCGGCTCCATCCACCTCATAGTGCGCGATCATCTTGTGCACGTCCGAGTGGACCATCGGCCGGATGTCCTGCCACTCGGCCACATGGGTGGCCATCTCTCGGGCCGCCTCTTCGTCGCGATCACACACGTGCGTGATCCGGAAGAGGTCGCCCTCCTTCTGCATGATCTGTTCGTACGCTCGCAGGTGCGAATGGGCGATGTGCCCGCACCCGATGATACCAATCTTGATGGGTTTGCTCGGCAAGTGAATCAGCCCCTTAGGAATCTGCGGAATCTCTATCAACATCCCGCCACAGCGTCCGCCGGTGCGATCTGGCCCGGACCTTCTCCGCCCGAGCATCCAGACCTGCGCCACCGACCGCCATGGCGAGGCACATCAGCGATGCATGCCATTCATTCGTGCAGGTTACTCGCGCTCGGCCGCGAAATGCCACGGCGCCCCGTCTTACTCGGGCGAGCGCTCTTCCCCATGATACCACTGTTCCTGTCAACTGTCCTGATGGGTGCCTTCGCGATCGTCGTCCGGTACGGTCAGCGGCGAGGCGGCGACACGACGGCCATCGGCGCGGTCAACTACGTGGTCGCGTCGGTCTGCTTTGTTCCTCTCCTCGTCATCACGTCGGGACTCGACATCTCCCGCCGGACTTGGCTGATCGGCATCATCGGCGGGATCCTCTACTCGTCTGCATACTTCCTCATCCCGCCCATGCTCAAGGCCAAGGGCGTCGCCGTCACCACGGCGCTCATGAGGATCAGCGTCATCATCCCGGTCCTGATGTCGCTCGTGCTGTGGCAGGAGACCCCGACCGGCGTGCAGACCATCGGCGCCATCCTCGCGCTGGTCGCTCTGCCCATGCTGGCGGCGGGGTCAGCAACAGATGGCAACGGGCAAAGCACCAAGTGGACCGCCCTCGCTCTGGCGGGCCTTTTCATCCTAACTGGTGCCTGCGCGGCCGTCAACAAGGTCTATCACATTCTCGGCACGCCGGGCGAGAGGCCCGCGTTCCTGCTGATTCTCTTCGCCGTCGCGGCCATCGAGGCGGGCCTCATCTGGGCGTTCGTATCGCGACGACTGTCGGGCGTGGACCTGCGCGTGGGCGTGTTTCTGGGACTCGTGAACGCCGGGGCAAACACCGCGATGCTGTCGGCTCTTGACGCGTATAGCGGAGTCGTGGTCTTCCCGGTCACCGCGGCCGGTGGACTCGTATTTGCCTTCGCTTTCGCCGCCTTCGTCTGGGGTGAGAAGCCCACGCGATGGGGGATGGCCGGCGTCGTGCTCGCGTTGGTCGCGGTGCTACTGGTCAACATTTCCGCGTCGAAGGAACAGGCCGTCTACCAGCCGCCTGTTGTGCCCACATCACTCAGCCACTCCTCGCCATTCGGGTCGCCTGACTCACCAGGTGGCCTCGGCGGACAACAAGGAGATCCCGCCATGACGGACATGACTGACGTTACGAAGCTGTGGGACGTCGAGCGCATCGCATCGGAGGACCTGCGCATCGAGACCCTCCGCGAGCGCCAGATCGGCTGGGGCGCCAATCGCATCAGCACCCGCGACATCCGCTACTACTCCCACGACTGGGCGGAGGGCGAGGTCATCATCGCCGCCCACATCGCCCTTCCCACCGCGGACGCGCCGGTGCCCGCAGTGGTAATGGGCACCGGCGACGCAGACTCCGCCGACACCTTCTGCCGGCAACACGGCGTCGCGGCCATTGCCATTGACCGGCCGGGCACGGGCGAGAGCACGGGTCCCGAGGATCTCTACAGCAACTGGGTCAACTTCACCGATCCCCGCGACGGCTGGATGTATCACTACGTCACGTCGGCCATGCGCGCCGTGACGCTGGCGACGGCGTTGCCCGAGGTCGACCCGGCCCGGATCGGCATAACGGGCTACTCGCGCGGCGGCACGATGGCCTGGATCGCCGGAGGCGTCGACCCGCGCCTGGCCCTCGCCATCCCTATCGCCACCGGCGGCGACATCGTTCTCGCCCTCGACCACGGCGGATGGGCCAACTACATCCATCGCGACGAACAGGGCCAAACCCACATCCCAGACGAGTTCTACACATTCGCCAAGTACTACGACCCTATGCTATACTGCGGGCGTCAGCATGGTTCCGTGCTGCTCGTCGTCGGCGCGCAGGATGAGTACTTCCCTCTTTACTGCACCAAGACCAGCGCGGAGGCCTCAGGGGACGATGACTTCCGCATGTTGATCGTCGCCAACTGGGACCACGGGTACTTCGCCGGCGACAACCCGCATGTCGACGCGTTCGACAACCGCTCCGAGGCCAAGGCGAAGGAGTTGCGGGCGGTCACCGCCGCGATCAACTCCCGGCTCAAGACCCAGGGCGACCTACCGGAAGCGCCGCGACTGACTGTCTCCCGAGACGGCGACGCGCTACTGTTTTCGGTGGAGGCGACGGGCGTCGAATCCGCGACGGTCCAAGTGTCCGTCGACGGAGCGTACACGCTGACGGAGCTTCCCGCTACGCCCGACGGCGATGCCTTCGTCGCGGAGCTAGCCGGCCCCGACAGCGCCGTGCTCGACGGCGCCGCGGCGTATGCGGAGGTATACTACTCCGATGGGCCCGTCCTGACTTCCATCCCGTGGTTTGGGCCTGCCTTCGAGCAGCGGATGAGGGCGTATCCCGAGCCCGATGAGGACTAGATTCTAATGACTGGACTGGTCTACGACGACGCGTATCTGACTCACGGCGACCCGCACCATCCCGAGAATGGCGGACGGCTCGAGGCCGCCGTCGCGCATCTGAAGAGAATCGGCCTGTGGGATGACCTGAAGCACATCCCCGCGCACCCCGCGTCGGTTGAGGAGATCGGCTGGATCCACTCCGAGGACTACATCGAGGAAGTCGAGGCCATCAGCCGCGCCGGTGGCGGAAGCCTCGACGTGGACACCACGGCAACAGCAGAGACCTACGACGTCGCGCTGCTCGCCGCGGGTGGATGCCTCGCTGCGAGCGAGGCCATTTTCACCGACCAGATCAAGAGCGCGCTGTGTCTCATCCGCCCGCCCGGTCACCACGCCGTGCCCGACCGCGGCATGGGCTTCTGCTTCTTCAACAACATCGCCATCGCCGCCGAGTGCGCCGTCCGCCGCGCGCACCGCGACCAGGTATCGATCATCGATATCGACGTGCACCACGGCAATGGCACCCAGGACGCGTTCTTCGCCCGCGAGGACGTGCAGTACATCTCGCTCCACCAGGCGATGCTCTACCCGGGAACGGGCACGGTTGACGAGGTCGGCGTCGACGAGGGAGCGGGCACCAATACGAACATCGTCCTCCCGCCCGGTGCCGAGGACAAGCACTACTTCCGCGCCTTCGACGAACTTATTCTGCCGCTGATCGGGTCATTCCAAGCCGAAATGATCTTCGTCTCATGCGGCTTCGATGCCCATTTCGCCGACCCGCTGGCGCGCATGTGCCTGACGAACAATGGCTACTACGAGATGACGCGCATGCTCAAACACCTCGCGGATGAACTCTGTGAGGGGAAGATCCTCGTCGCCCTCGAGGGTGGGTATGACTACGGCGCGATGGCCAGCGGCACGGAGGCGGTCATCCGCGGGCTGAGCGATCTGGACCCGCCCGAGCCCGAAGAACTCGACGAGTCGATCCACCCGTCGGTCACCCAGCAAGTCGAGGAGTGGCTGCAAGAGAACATCCAACTCCACAAGGAACGCCTGGGAATCTGAGCCCTTCGCGTGGCAACGAGGCTCACGCCTCGTTGCTGCCCTTTTCCCCGCCCAAGCCATGGATGCCCACGCGCTGAAAGTCCTCGAATTCGATAAGATCCGCGAGCAGCTCGTCTCGTCTTGCGCCTGCAGTTTGGGCAGGCGCCGGGCGAAGGGGATCCGCCCGTCGAAGGATGGCGAGTGGATCCGCGAGCGGCTCAAGGAGACATCCGAGGCGCGTCACGCGCTGCTCCGACATGGCACGGCGCCCTTTGGCGGGCTCACCGACGTCAGCGACCTCCTCCCGAAGGCGAATGCCGGGTCCGTCCTCGGCGGGTTGGAGCTCCGCTCGGTCGCTGACGCCCTCCGCGCGGCGCGCCGCATGAGGGCCTACTTCGCGGCCACGCCCGACGGCGAGCTTCCGCGGCTGCAGACCCTCGCGGGGATGCTGGCATCAGCCAAGGAGTTCGAAGACAAGGTTGAGGCGACGATCGACGAGGAGGGCGAGGTCCGCAACGACGCTACGGATGAACTCCGCTCGCTCTGGCGGCGACACGCCGCGCTAAACGAGCGCTTACAGTCATTGATGCAGAGCGTCCTCACGAAAGAGACGAGCGGCACGCGTCTGCAGGAATCACTCATCGTCATCCGCGGCGGGCGACACTGCATCCCCATCCGCGCCTCGTCTCAGCGCGGATTCTCGGGGATCGTGCACGACCGCTCCGACAGCGGCGCGACCGTCTTCATGGAGCCGCTCGACGCGGTTGGGCCGGGCAACGATCTCCGAGACACTGAACTCGCCATCGAGGAAGAGAAGCACCGCCTGCTTCAGGAGATGACCTTCGCGGTCGCCGGTCTCTCAGGCGACATCACGGGCAACCTCAAGACCCTCGGCGTCATCGACTTCATCTTCGCCAAGGCCAACCTCGCCCAGCGCATGGACGCCACCGAGCCCGGCATTGCCGAGCCCGGCACGTTCCACCTCGTTCAGGCCCGGCACCCGCTCATTGAGGGCGATGTCGTGCCGACGGATGTCTGGATCGGCAACGACTTCGACACGCTCCTCATCACCGGCCCCAACACGGGCGGCAAGACGGTCACGTTGCGCACCGTTGGCCTGCTCTGCGCGATGATGGAGTGCGGGCTGCACATCCCCGCTCAGAGCGGGTCTGAGATGGCGGTCTTTGAGGAGGTCTACGCCGACATCGGCGACGAGCAGGGGATCGAGCAGAGCCTCTCGACCTTCAGCTCGCACATGACCCAGATCATCCGCGTCCTGCAGAAGCTCGAGGCCTGGAACCGACGCGCGCCGGGCACGGTCAACGTGCTGGTGCTCCTCGACGAGGTCGGCGCCGGCACGGATCCGACCGAAGGCTCGTGCCTGGCCCGAGCAATCCTTGATGAACTTCAGACCCTCGGCGCGCGCACATTGGCGACGACTCACTACAACGAGCTGAAGGCCTTCGCCTACACCACGCCGCGCATGCAGAACGCATCAGTCGAGTTCGACGTGAAGACGCTGCGCCCGACCTACAAGCTCATGATCGGCGCGCCCGGCTCCAGCAACGCTTTCGACATCGCCCAACGGCTCGGCTTGCCGAGGGTCATCGGCAAGAAGGCCCGCTCGCTGCTGAACCGCGAGGACGCGGCAGTCGAGGACGTGATCCGGCGCATGGAGCGCACGCGCATGAGGCTTCACAGCGAGGCCGATCTCGCCCAGGAAGAGCGCCAGGAGCTCGAAGAGCTGCAGGAGATGTACGAGACAGAGCTGGACGATCTCCAGGCCAAACGACGCGAGGCGCTGGAAGAGGGTTTCGCGGAGGCGCGCGAGATCGTGGCCAGGGCCGAGGCGCAGGCGGTTGAGATCATCGCCGACTTGCAGCGACAGAAGGGCCAGTCGAAGGTCACCGAGCGACGCCGCCAGCAGATTGCCGACCTGCGCGACGAGATCGAAGACCGCGCCACGCAGCACCGGGAAGAGGCGCCGCCGCCGGACCTCATCGTCCCGACCGACGTGCCGGTGGATCCCGAGTTCTCGCCGGACATCGGCGATCAGGTCCACATCGGATCGCTCGGTCGTGACGGCATCATCGTGCGCGAGATCAACACCAGCCGCGTGTTGGTCGAGGTGGGGTCGCTGAGAATCGACGCGAGCACCGAGGACCTATCCCCGCCCCGCGACCCCATCGCGGACAAGTACCGCAACCTGGCGGAGACGCTGCAGATCGAGAAGAGCATCAGCGTTCCTCAGGAGATCCACCTGCGCGGCATGCGCGCCGAGGAGGCGCTGGACGAACTCGAAAAGTACCTCGATGATGTCAGTCTCGCTGGCCACCTGGGGGTCCGCGTCATCCACGGCAAGGGCACGGGCGCTCTGCGCAAGGTGGTCCACGAGTTCCTCAAGAACCACCGTAGCGTCACCGGCTTCGCCATCGCCGAACCCCAGGACGGCGGCGACGGAGTGACCATCGTCGAGCTGTGACCTCGCCCCCCGACAATAGGCGTTTCAGGCCCGACGCCGTCACCGTGGCCAGCCCAAGTGTTCCGCCCGCACAGGGAACGCCCGAGGGGTATGGCGCGCTTCTATAGTACTAGCCGCGAGAACCGATCGGGCATCTCGGGGAGGACGAGGGCCGACGGGACCCGAACAGCGTGGCGCGGAGGACAACAACGCATGACATTCAGACTGGCATTGACGATGATACTTATCGGCGGAGTGGCGGCGGCGGATGATTGGCCGCAGTTCTATGGACCCGGGCGCGACAACCGCTCGGAAGAGACGGGCTTGCTCGAGCAGTGGCCCGAAGGCGGCCCCGAACTGGCGTGGACCGTAAGCGGCCTGGGTGTGGGCTATGCCATCGTCGCCGTCGCGGACGGGATGATCTACACCACCGGCGATGTCGAAGGCGAGATGGTCATCTTCGCGATGGATCCGGCGGGCAACGAACTCTGGCGTCGGGCCAACGGGCCGGCCTATGAGAAGTCGTATCCAGGCAGTCGCTGCACCCCGACGATTGACGGCGGGAAACTCTTCTGCACGAACGGCCACGGCAACATGATCTGCCTCGACGCGAAGACCGGCGAGGAGCAATGGTCGGTCAACTTCTTCGAGCGATTCGGCGGTCGCGAGATCACCTGGGGCGTGGCGGAAAGTCCGCTTGTTGTGGGCGACATCGTCATCTGTTGCCCAGGCGGCGAAGACGTGTTCATGGCGGCGCTCGATCGGGACACGGGCGAGACGCGCTGGACGTGCACGGGCGTTGGCGACAACCACAGCCACACCTCGCCAATGCTGATCAGATTCGCGGATACTTCCGTGATCGTGCAAATGACGGGAGCCTCCCTGATCGGCGTCGACGCCGACACCGGCAAGCTGCTCTTCAAGCATCCTCACCCCGCCCGCGTCAATGTGGACACGCCTATCTACGATGATGGCAGCCTCTACATCTTCGGCACGTGGGGGCACGGCGCCACGCGGGTTGATCTCGCGATCGAGGATGGAGCGTGGTCGACGACCGAGGCGTGGCACGAGGTCGCGCTCGACAACGAGCACGGCGGCGTGATGCTGATCGACGGGCACCTGTACGGACAGGCAGACAACAACCACAAGACCAGGCACATGGTCTGCATGAACGCCGAGACCGGGGAGACCGTCTGGACGATCGATGACCTCGCGGGCAAGCTCTCATCGGCGCTAACCTACGTCGAGGGGTTGCTCTACATCGTGACCGACCAAGGCGAAGTCGGCCTCATCCGCCCGATCACGGAGGGTCTCGACGTCATCAGCCGTTTCCAGATACCACCGGGCGGAACGGGCCCGCTCTACGCGTTCCCCGTGGTCTCGAATGGGCGGCTATTCATCCGCCATGGCGAGTACCTGTTCGCATACGATGTCGGGGCCTGACGCGTCCTGCTCCGGTTGACACTGCGCGGTGAAACTGCTACCTTCGCAGCGACGCTTTACGCAGGGGCGACGTGCCGCACGGAGACTGCGGGCAAGGGGGGTGAGCACGTGCCAAGACCGAATACAAGCGCGCCGACGAAGCGCCAACAAGGCGTGCTCGCCGCCATCGTGACCGAGTACGTCCGCACCGGCCAACCCGTCGGCTCAAGGACCACGCGCGAGCAGCACGGAATCACGGCTAGTTCGGCGACCATCCGCAACGAGATGGTCGCGCTGACCGAACTCGGGCTGATCAGCCAACCCCACACGTCCGCCGGGCGCGTCCCCACTGATGTAGGGTATCGGTACTTCGTCGAACACCTGATGGATACCGAGCCGCTTGACCTGCGCGAAACCGCGTGGATCAAAGGCGAGTTCCGCCGAAACACGGAGCGCGAGCAACAGATCGACGTGCTCCGCGAGGGCGCGCGCCTGTTGTCGTCGTTGATGCAGGCCCCGGCGGTTGTCATGTCGCCGAGGGCTCCCGAGCAGAAGCTCCAGCACTTCGTCGCCTCGCCCGTGAGTTCGCGAAACGTGCTACTGGTCTACGTGACCAGTGACGGTGAGGTCGAAAACCGCCTGGTCGAACTACCCGAGGCCGTGACATCGCGGCAACTCGAGCGGATGAGCGAAGTCGTCAACGCCCGCTTCGTCGGCGCCGAGGTCGGAGCGCTGACGCGGGTTGACGCAGAGGTGCTGCTTCGCGAGATGGGCGACCAAGCCGTGCCACGCGCGGTGGTCGAGGCGATCAGGCGGGGACTCGAGCACGAGCAACAGCACGACGTCTACATCGACGGCGCGATATACGTCATTCAGGACCCCGAGTTCAGCCGGGCAACAGAGCTTCAGCGCGTCGTCGAGGCCCTCTACGAGCGGACGCTGATCCGGCGAATGCTTCGGCCGTTGGCCGCTGAATCGACAGTCTGCATCCGGATCGGCGAAGAGCACCCGATGGCCGCGGCAAGCTGCTTTGGCGTCGTAGCAACGACATACACGGGCGCGGCCGGGGCGCGCGGCGTGGTTGCAGCCGTTGGATCTCGGCGAATGCCATACTGGCGCGCGGTGCCGGCGGTCACGTGCGTCGCGGAAGAACTGAGCGAGCACCTCGGCCCAAGAGCGGAGAGATAAGGCCCTGACCCCATTGCGGCCGGACCGGTGACACCATGGCAGACGCGCCCCACCAGATCCCAGGCACCGACATTGACGACCGCCACGGCGCGCTCCGCTCGAACGCGGCGGCGGTGCGGACGATCGCCTCGGCGGTAGAAGGTACGCTCGGGCCGAAGGGCCTCGACTGCATGCTCGTCGACCCTCATGGCGACGTGACGATCACCAACGACGGCGCGACCATCCTGGGCAAGATCGACGCCCAACATCCGGCGTCGCGCCTGCTAATCCATGCTGCGAAGGCCCAGGAAGACGAGGTCGGCGACGGGACGACTACCGCGACTGTCCTCGCCGCGGCGCTGATCGAGGAAGGCCTCGTTCACGTGCTGCGCGGCGTCCCGCCGACCAAAGTCATCGAGGGCATGCGCGTGGGCGTGGAAGCCGCGATCCTCTCGATTGGCGAGGCGGCCCTGCGGGCCTCGGATCTCGAGGACCCGCTGCTATTGAACGCGGCGCGGATTTCGGCGCGGGGCAACGAGGGGTTGGCTCGACTCGCCGCTGACGCGGCCCGGATGATACCTGAGGAGAAGCTGCTCAACGACCCGGCATTCAAGCTGGCGCGGCGAGTGGTCGCCAAGGAGGGCGCCGAAGCCTGCGTCTTCGACGGCCTGATCATTGAAAAAGGACGCATGAACCGGCAGATGCCCATGCAGGCTGGCGATGCGCCCGTGCTCGTCATTGCCGATGCGCTGGAGCCTGAGAAACTCGACGACGAAGCCCTGACGACCGAAGTCGGATTCCGCCGGCATCAAGCCTTGCGCGAGGAGTTCGAGGCCAACGTCCGCAAGCTAATCGATCTAGGCGTGAAGTTCATCGCGGTCGAGCGACGCGTCGATGAGATCGCCGAGGAGCTGCTGACCGACGCGGGCGTGATGGTCGCGCGGCGGATGGCGCGCCGAGACATTTCGGAGATCCTCGACCACTGCGGCGCGAGGGCCCTGATGCGCGCAGGGCTCAGGCGCTCGCCCGAGGAGATCGGCGGATACCTCGGCCACGCGGCATCCATCAGCGAGGACGAGCGACTGGGGCACATCTGCATCAGCGGCGGGCGTGGCGCGCAAGCGGCGACAATCCTGATCGGCGCGGGCACGGCTGAGGTGAAGGACGAACGTTTGCGCATCGCCCAGGATGCGGCCGCCGCGGTTCAGGCGGTCGCTCGCGGCGGAGTCCTGCCTGGTGGCGGAGCCGCGGAGATCGGGGCGATTCCAGCCGTGCTGGCTGCCCGCGATCGCGTCCAGGGAATGGCCACCTACGGCATCGACGCCGTCGCGGTCGCGCTCAAGGCCCCCATCTCTCAGATCGTCACGAACGCCGGCTTCAACCCGCTGGAGAAGGTCGAGACCGCGATCAGCGAACAGGCGGCGGCTGACAACCGAGCGCTGGCCATTGACTGCGATTCGGGTGAGGTGGTCGACATGCTGGAGGCCGGCGTGGTCGACCCGGCTCCCGTGAAGATCTCCGCATTGCAGACCGCGCTTGAGATCGCCGAAGCAATCCTCAGGATCAGCATTGTCATCCGCAAGCGCGACATCAACACCAACCAAGATGCCTAACCCGCCCGCCGGGGCGGATCCCGTGGAGGATACGTGATGCCGAAGTCTCGGAAAGACAGCGACGCCCCGCGCCGCATTGAGATCAGCACCCCCGACGACGAGCAACCGCAAGACGCCGACGAGTGTCCGTTTCCCGATGCGGCGGAGGCCGATGCCCCGGACGTGTCAGCCATCGAGGGCGAACTCCTGGAGGCAGAGCGCAACGTCGACGAGGAGCTGGCGCGACTGCAAGCGATGATCGTCGACATGGAGCAGCAATGCGTGGCTTCGGAAGACGAAAAGCAGCGTCTCGCGGCTGAGATGCACAACTACAAGCGACGTGTGCAGCAAGAGAAGGACCTGCTGAAGCGCTATGCCAACGAGGCCATCGTCGCGGAGCTTATCCCAGTGATGGACAACTTCGAGCGCGCGATGGAAGTGCCGGTGGAGTCGTCGGACGGTGAGTGTCTGATGGCCGGCGTTCAGATGATCTACAACCAACTGCATGGCGCGCTTGAGGGGCACGGCGTGAAGCAGGTGATGACGGAGGGCCAGACGTTCGACCCGAACTTGCACGAGGCCGTCGAGCGCGAGGAGTCTGCCGATCATCCGTTGGGCACGATCGTCAAGGAACTGGCGAAGGGCTACATGATCGGGGATCGACTGATCCGGCCTGCGCGTGTGCGCGTGACAGTCGAACCAGCGCTCTCTGACGACGAGTAGCTATCGCTCGGCGCGCCAGATCATGAGGATGCCGATGCCGCCGAAGAGGACGTTCTGCAGCCATCCGGCGATGATGGGGTGAAGCGTTCCGGCGAGTCCGAAGGCAAGCGTCCAGGAACGCACGCCGTTGTAGAGGAAGACCATCAGTATCGCGAGCAGCACGCCCCCGAAGATCCCCCAGCGAGAGAATCGGAACGCCAGCGGCGCCCCGATGAGGGCGAAGACAACGCACGCCGCGGGGATCGAGTATTTGAACTGCAGTTCGACCGCATCCGCGTGCGTGTCGCGACCCGTGGCCTCCAGCGTCGCGACCCGGCTGCGCAGCTCCTCCGCGCTCATTTCAAACGCCGTGCGCTTGTCGGTATAGTGCTTCTGCAAAGCGCCTTGCAGTCTGACCTCCATCTCATCAAACGCGACGGGCGCGAGCGGCTCGCCCCACTCGTCATACCCCTGGTCGCGCCCCAAATGGAGCATCCACACGTTGTCTTCCGTATCGGCGAACTCGGCGTGGACGATGCTGATGAGCCGGTCCTGTTCGTCGAAGCTCCACATGACGACATTCTCGAGCAAGTTCTGATGGGCGTTCATCCTCCCCACGAAGAAGATGCGCCTCTCATCAACATCGCGGATGAACTGGTTCCGCTCCTCGGAAATGACCGCCTGAGTTACGCGGATCTCCTCGAGGGCCCGCATCGACGCATCGTTCGCGTCCGGCACGACCCACTCGTTGAGGGCAAACGCGATCCCCGTGCCGAAGATCCCAATGGCCACCAGCGGCATGCAGATGCGCGCGAAGCTCACACCGGCGGCGCGAATGGCAGTGATCTCGCCGTCGCGCGTCATGCCCGCAATAGCAAGTGACACGCCAAGCAGCGTCCCTACCGGCAGCGACCACACGACCGCGTTGGGCGTCCGCAGCCAGATGTACTTCGCGATGAGCGACAGAGGCGTGCGCTGATTGATGATGGTGTCGCTGATCTGCCGCGCGGCGTCGCCCAGTAGGATGACGGCAAAGGTCACCACGCCAATCAGGAATGGCGCGCCCAATTCCCTGAGCAGATGACGATCGTGCAACCTCATGGGCGGCTCCGGCAGAGGAAAACGACGGCGCGCCCCCTCAACGTGGAGGGAGCGCGCCAAGCTCGCTTATGACATGTCGATCTCGACGTCGTCGGCGACGCCGCTGAGAATTGAGTAGTCGGTTGGCTTCGTCTGCAGGATCGAGCCGGGGATGTCCTTGCTTACCGGTCCGTGCGCGACCAGACGCGCGATGAAGCGCTGCCAGGCCATGTCCGTCCCGTCGCCGCACATGCCGTCGAGCCAGAAGGAGCGGTGCTTCGCCCCGAGGATGTCCCGCGGGCCAATCGTCGCGGCCTTAGGCGGGACCCAGGACCAGTCGCCACCGAAGGAGTGGAGGGCGTTCTGCATGATCGTCATCGGGTGCAGCTCGACGATGCGAGAGCCGGCGGCGCAGTAGTCCTCCAGCGTCTCGTACTCGGCGCCGAGGCTGCTCTCCCAGAACGCAATGTGTCCGCACCAGCCAATACCGCCGTAGCAACAATCGGCCCCACCCGCCGCGGCGATCATGTCGGAGTAGCCATCCACATTCCCGGAGTCTGGGAAGTTGATGTTCTCGGGCGGCGGCCTCAGGTCTTCGTCGATCTTCGAGAAAAAGCCCTTGTGCATCGCCGTCGCGAACGAGCCGGCCCATTCGGCGGGCGCGGTCTGACCGTTCTCGTCTGCGTACTCGTCCATGTTGAACGTGACAAGGTGCTTGCATGAGAGCTGGAACTGGTTGATCATCTTCGCCGCGATGTCAAACTGCGGCACGGGGCCAACTGGCAGGATCAGGACGCAGTTACGGCCCTCTGCCTGCGCGAGCTGGATCCGCGAGATGATGTCGAGCGCGAACTCGACGTAGAACTCGGTCGGCGTGTCGACGATGCGAATCTTGAAGTCCGGATTCGCGTGTTTGCAGATGTCCTCGCGCTTGATAGCGCGCGCTCGCGCGCACTCAGCGGCGTCGCGGAACGATATGAATTTGGCCAGCTCAGGCATGAACGCCACGACGGCACCCCCCTGGAATTCTGTGTCGATCGGCAGCGCGCGAGCCCTTCGTCGCGACGCCAATTCGCACCTGCCCTTACGGTTGCGGCGGCGCCGGCTGTTCGGGCTGCTCCGGCTCCTCGTCCTCCGTGTCAGAGCCGAAGAAGCCGTTCCTGTCCTCAATCGCCGCCCTGGGAAGCTGGGTCGGTTTGAGTTCCGGATCCTCCAGCGGATTGACGGTCAGTCGACCCGCCCCGGCCTCGGTCAGCGCATCGACCTGGGCATCATCGAGAATGATGTGAGGCGTCAGGAAGACGAGCAGCTCGCTGCGACTCTCCTCCTCCTTCTCGCTCTCGAAGAACTTGCCAATCCATGGGAGCTTGCGCAGGATCGGCACGCCCTCGATGGTCACTGACTTGCGCTTCGATATGATCCCGCCGATGATGATTGTTTGACCATCACGGACCTCGACCGTCGTCTCGGCCCGGCGCTTCGCCGTGCGTGGCGCACGGAGCTGCTCGTCGAAGCCGATCAGAGCGTCGATGGTCTGCACCACCTCGAGGCTGATGCGCTCCCGCTGGTTGACGTGGGGCGTGACCTCAAGCGTCGTGGCGACCTCGACGAAGCCGACATCCTGCTGGATGCTGCCGCCGCTGGTCTCGGTGATGCTCTCCTGATAGGGGATCTCCTCGCCGATAGAGATCGTGGCGGGCGTGTTGTCTGAGGCCACGATGTTCGGACTGCTGAGGATCTCCACGTTGCTGCGCGTCTCCAGCGTGCTCAGGAAAGCCTGAATGCTGTTTGAGATGAGATTGTAGCTCAAACCCGGAGAGCCTTTCACCACGCCCTCGAAGCTCGTGCCGACGGTGCCCGTCGCGCTCGAGTGGCCCAGGATGTTGCGATCGATCAGCGACCACTCCATCCCCATCTTGTCCGCATCGTCAAGCGTGACGTCGGCGATCAGCACCTCGATGTATACCTGCGGGACGCGCCGATCGAGTTGCTGGATCAGCCTCTCAAGCGTCTCGAACGTCTCCGGCGGACCGGTGAGGAGGATCGTGTTCGTCGGCGCGTCGGCGACGAGGTTGGCGTCTCGCAACTGGTCGAGCGGCGCGTCGCCGCCCTGGTTGCGACCGCTGTTCATGAGCGCGAAGAAGAACCCGCCGCCCTGCTGCGCGCCGCTGATGAGATCATTGACGGTCTCGGCAACAGTGGTTGCGACCGCATTCTCCAGCGGCACGACGCGGACAACATCCGCGATCTCGGCGGCGATATCGAGTTCCTCGATCAGAGCCATAATCTGCAGCATGTTCTCTTCGTCGGCCGTAACGATCAGACTGCGAGTGCGAACGTCCGGCACGATCTGATTGCCCGTCAAGCCGCTGTCGCTGGGAGTGCCTCGGGTGGAGCCGCGACCGCCGCGACCATACCGCGAGCTATACATCCGCGAGAAGAAGCTGCCCCCGCCGCTTGATGACCCGGACTCATCGTAGAGCTGGTTGATCTGCTCGGAAACTGTCTGAGGGTCGGCGAACTGCAACGGAACGATCTTGGCCGAGACGTCAGGCCGCATGTCCACGTCCACTTGCTCGACAATGTCCTTGATAACGGCGATGTTAGACTCAGATGCCGAGATTATCAGCGAGTTCGTGCGCGTCTCAGCGACGATCTTGACCTGGCCCTTGGCGTCAAGCAGTCCGTTGCCTCCACCCAGCGCCGCCGCGGCCGCCGCACCACCACCGCCGCCACCCATCGCTCGCTGTATCCGTTGACGCACGTCAGAGGGTAGTCCGCTCAACCCCTCTTCGCGCTCAAAGAGTTCATTGAGATTACCTGCCAGCTCCTCGGCGTCCGAGAAGTCAAGCGGGATGACCTCAACGTTCGTCACCTCGGCGCGGTCGGTGTCGAGTTCGGCGATGATGTCCAGCAACCGAGACACGTTGCGCGCGGTGTCGATGATGATCAGCGTGTTCGTGTCGCCGTTGGAGATGAGGTGCCCCTGCTCGTCGGGGACGAGGGGCTTGAGGTCCTCTTTCAGGTTCTTGGCGTCAATGAACTCGACCTGGTAGATGTGCGTGATGTAGTCGTCGGTTCGGTCGATTTCGGCATCGCCCGACGTGACCCGCGACCGCGATTGAAGCGCGGCCTTGCTGGGCACGATGCGGAGGATCTCGTCGTCGTCCTGGATGACGGAGAAGCCCTTCACGCTCAGCAGCGCCTGGAGGATCTTGAAGGCATCCGTCACGGTGATCTTGGCGGTGCTGACGATGGTGACTTTAGTCTGGACGGAGGGTTCCTTGACGATGATCCGCCCGCTTTGCTCGGCCAAGAACTTGAGGACATGATCGATGTCGGCCTGATCGAAGCTCAGGGAGATGAGCTTGTCGCCATTCGGCTGTTCGGGCACAAAAACCGCGATGGGCTTGTCGGGTTCATCCGACTTGTCCTCGTCGGATTTGCCCTCCTCGTCATCCTCGGGTTTCTTCTCGCTGCCGTCCGCGGGCTTCTCCTCGGTCGTCGCGGTCGGCGCCCCGGGAGTGGCCGTGGTCGTCGTTACTGTCGTCCTAGTTGTCCCGGACGGCGGGCCCTGGGCCGTCACCGTGCTCTGCAGTCCAAGGATTAGGAGCAGTCCCACGAGGCAACCAAGCTCTACGATCCTCCGAGCGCTCAGTCCCGAACGGGTTAGTCCTGTGTTGCGCATCGATAGTGCCCTCCTGCTCGCGCAGTTTCCGCGAGCTGTTGCGTCTGCATGAATGTAGATTGCATCGGGCAGCCAGCGCCCGGAATGATAGATCTAGCGACCGCGCCGCCGGCGACTCTCGAGGTACTCCTCGGACTGCCGCCGCTGATCGGGCGACATGTAGCTCGAGTACTGGCGATGCATCCGCTCCAAAGTCGAGAGCGGCTGCCGCTCGGCCCAGGCCAGCATGTCCCCGCCGAAATCGCCACTCGTCGGCCCTGAGCCCATGGAGGGACCACGCCCCGGAGTCGCCTGCCCGGCGGTCTCTTCGGGCTTCTCGCTGGTGGCGATCGGTCCACTCGGCGTCTCATCGAGTTCCTTCTCGCCCATTCGCAGCGTGTGGCGGCGGCCATCCCGCTCCAGCTCCACAGCGTCGATGCTAATACTCGCCAGGCGAAAACCATCGAACTCCCCACCCACCGCAACAAACTCCCCCGACCGGGTCGAGACCTTCTCGATGAGCGCTTGCAACTTGCGGTCGACCTCTACGACTCCCGTCAGCGCCAGGTCAGCCATCGGGTCGGCCGGTTCCGCTGGCGGCGCCGGCGTCGTTGCGGGCTTCGCCGCCGCCTGACCGGATGTCGATCCGGCGCCCGACCCATCGCCACCCGCTACGCGTTCGGCCTTCACGAGCGGCCGGAAGATATCTCGCTGCGCGATCTCATCGTAAGCCACCAATCCGTGGCTCGCCCGCACGTCGGGCTCGTCCTCGGCGGGCGACGCATCGACCGAAACGGATGTCACTGATGCGGGGTCGTCGACCTCCCGGCTGCAGCCGGCAAGCCCGACCATCACCACCGCCCCGATCAGTACTCGCGCGCGCCAACTCATCCCGTTTCAACCTCGGCGACCAAGACCGTGTCGTCCTCGTCGGCCTGGGCATCCCCCAGGGCCTCAATCGCAAACGTGGACAGCAGGAGTTCAACCGACAGATCCTGAGTCTCAGAATTCGGCCCCGGCGGCGTGACATGCATCCGCCTGACAGCGATGACCGGCCGCGCGTTCTGAAGGTCACGAACGAACCCCACGAGGCTGGGCAGCGACGTGCGGAAGTTCAGACTCAGCGAGTGCGCCGAGTAGGCATCCTCAACTCTGGCCGGAAGCGGCTCGTACCGCGTGATCTGGATGCCATGCACTTGGCCCAGCGTCTGGACCTCGTTGATTAGAGCCGGCACGACGGTCTGCGAGGAGTCGAGCTCATCGATCTCTCGGATCATCTCGGCGACCCGCCGACGGTCCTCCGCGTAACGGTCGCGTTCACCCGCGAGCCCGCTGAGCTTGTCGAGGGCTTCCTCGCCGGTCGAGAGCTTGTCTTTGGCTCCGGACCATCGCTGTTGCATGGGCGAGACGACGTACATCCAGCCCACTATCGCCACGACAGCGATGAGCCCGATTATGAGCACTTTCTGGTCGCGTGCTGTCACTTTCATCGCGGCAGCCCTAGCTCCCCTCCGGCTCGGGGAAGTCCCCGGTGATATCGAATTCGTAGACAGGCTGATCTCCGATGGTAACGACGTTGAGACTGCTGAGCTTCACCTCGGAGAAGTGCGGCTTGCGGCTCAGAACGCGGACCGCTTCGGTTACCGCGACAGCATCGAGAGCGTGGTCATGAACGCTCACGCCGCGAGTTCGGTCGTAGAGGAAATCAGTCAGCCAGACGCCTCCGGGCATCGACACGCTGACGCCGTGGAGCATTTCAAGCGGGCGCGACGTGGGGTCGTCGAGGGCGATCAGCAAGTCCTCCACATCCGACACTGCGGCCGCGTCGGCCAGCGCCTGATCGAGATCTCCGACGGTCGCCTCCAGGTCCGCCACCTGCGTCGCCGTGCTCTTAGCACTAGCTTCGAGCTTCACCAACTGGCTATTGGCGTACCAATACGCGCCACCCAAGACGATCACAGCCGCCGCGATCGCAGCGACAATGCCCGTCACGTGCCGCCGGCGTTCCCGATCGGCGCGCTCGGCCTTCGGCGACAGGTCGATCTCAACTGGGCTTCGGCCGGCTGCCCTGAGCGCCAGGCCGTAGGCGATAGTGAACTCGTGGCCCGGGCCCGGGAGTTCGATGGACGCCTCCGCCAGCGGATCGAACAGGCCGATGTCCATGCCGATGGCGTCTTCCAACGCCTCGCGAAGCCCTGGCGTGTCGGCTCCCTCGCCCGTGATCTCAACCGTGCAGCGCTGCATCCCGCCGCGTTGGCTGCGGAATGACTCCAGCGTCCGGCGAATTTCCTGGGCAAGCCGCGCCAGCCACTCCGTCGCGCGCTCGCGATCGATCGGCTCGTCGGGCAATCCAACGGGCGGCGGCCCAGCATCCAGGCCGGTCACGCCGTTCGACTGCCGAACCTCCTCGGCCTCGGGCGCGCTGATCTGCAAGTCCTCCGCCAACGCCGTTCGTAGCGTCTCGACCCCCGATGCGACCGATCGCGCGAGGACGAGGTTTCCGGACTCGCAGACGGCGATAGACGCGTGCTCGCCCGATAGGTCGGCGATCAGGGCGGCTTCGGAGACGCCCTCGCGCGCTTGCTGCCAGGCGGCGAGCAACGCCGTTGCCGTCGTATCGACGACAGTCGTGCCGGAGGTGGCGCCGAGCAAGGCGGTGCTTAGCTGGACGGCCTCATTCTTGCGCACCGCGGCAACCACGACGTCAAGACGGTCGGCGCCTCGGTCGACGATCGCGTGGAAGTCCAGTTCGACGGCCTCGACTGGAAGCGGGATGTATCGCTCCGCCTCGAAGCGCACCATGCGGTCGATGTTCCCGCCACTCGTCTGTGGCAGCGTCATCCGGCGGACCGTTGCCCGGTCAAGACCGAAGGCTGTGGCGACGGCGCCAGGCCTCACGCGAACAGAACGAATGCTGTCGCGTAGCGAGTCCGGAAGCGTCCCGCCACGCGGCGTCACGGTCCCCACGATCGGTTCGCCCGTCGCTGAGTCCACCGCCAGCGCGCGCAGAACGCCGTTGTCAATCGAAATCCCTACTGCAGGCTCATTACGTGCCAAACGCACCCTCCAACCACACGTGGCTCAGGCAGCAACTCCGCTACCCTTCCACAATATGGACGATCTGCGGTTCATCGGACTTCAGATCCACGATCACCGTCAGCTTCACCCGAATCCGGCCCTCCTCGAGCGAGCCGACGGATGTAATCCTCAGCGAGCTACTGCGCGCGCTGATGTCCTCAACGATCTGCGTGAAGACTTGGTCAGATACATCGTCGAGCCTGAGCAGATCGCCCCGCGAGCCGAACGGCTCGTTCTCTCGCTCCTCGATGATTGCCTGGACCAGTTGCTCGTCCATCCCCTCGAGCGTCGCCAACACCTCGGCCGGGGCCGTGTTGATGTTGTAGACCCCATGCCGATACTCGTCCGGAGCCGGCAAATCCGCCGTGTCGCCCTCGGAGCCGCCTCCGCCCTGCCCCGGTTGCTGGGGACCAGTCTGCTGGCCTGGCTGTCCCGGTTGTCCGGGCTGGGGCAGACCGGGGATCCCGCCACCACCGCCCGTCGGCGGCTGGAACTGGCGCGCGGCGTCGCCCGGAATACTCGGCAACCCCGGCAGTCCCGGCACCGCGCCGCCCTGACCGGGGACGCCGGGAAGCCCTGGAATCTGCGGCGCGGGCTCCTCCTCGGGCTGGGCTTCGCCCGGCTGCGCGTTCTCGTCTTCGCCGGGCTGCGAGCGCGTGGTGACGAGGTCCGCCACTTGCTGCATCTTCTCCCGCGTCATTCCGGGAACCTGAAGCAACTCGCCGATGCTCTGGAAAGGCCGCGAGCCGCGCCGGTTGATGATGGCGCTGATGTCGCTGCTGGTCAGCACCTCGCCGGCGATCTCGGAGATATCGTCCTCTTCCGCGACGTTGATGTTCACCCGATCGCGGCCCTGCGCGTCCTGGTCGTTCATCCCGCCGTAAACAGTAAAGATGCTCTCAAGCGGCAGGATCTCCTCGGATTCGCTCTGCTCGCTCGGTGACCGGATGGCCATCGGCCGGTTGGCGCGCGATCCGTAGTACGTTTCGTCCGTCATGCCGGCAACCAAGAGCAGCTCCTGCATCGTCATGAACGGGCGGTTCGCGCAAATCCTTGGCGGGCGCAGCCGCGCGTAGTGATCGGCCTCCGCCCCATCGCGACGCGTCTCGTCATCCTCATCCCGCCAATCCAAAATGCAGGCCATCAGTTCGGGCGTGAGCTGCGTGAGCTGGCTCAGTGATTCCTCGTCAACCACGTTGACGTCGAGTTTGGAGCTCTCATCCGTCACGAGCACCTCGTAGCGCTCGTCGTCCGGGAATGGAAACTCGTCTTCTTCCGAGTCAAGGTAGGCCCACTCGGACAGGCTTGAGAAGTAGCCCGTCTGGTCCGACTGATATGCCGCGATGGCTCGCTCGATACCGGCACGAGCGGCGTAGGTGGCGCGGGCACGCTCCATCTCGTTGTGAGCGGCGCGGCTTTCAACATGCATGGTAGAGGCGAACGTCAGTGCCAGCACGGCCAGGATCGTCAGCACCCAAAGCGTGATGATCAGGACCATCCCGTCATCGCGGCTGCGAGATCGTCTCATCGGCCACCCCCTGGCGTCGGCATGGTTGGGACGCCTCCGCCACCAGTCGGCAAACCTGGGATCGACGGAATGCCCGGGATGTTCGGCTGCGGTTGCTCGGGACCAGGCTCTTCCGCATCCGGGCCGCCAGGCTGCTCGGGACCGCCTTGGCCGGGCTCCTGCTCAGACTCCGCGACTTGCCCCGTGCCGATCGGCGCCGCCGCCAGCTCAAGATGAACGGTCACGGAGAACGGCATCATGTCTTCGATGTCAGACTCGACATCTTCCTCAATCTCGGCCGGGAGCACGTACATCACGACCTGCACGGAGGTCGGCATGTCCGTGCGCTCTTCCCACTCCTCGACCCAGGTCTCCTCATTCGGATCGTAATACGTCATCTCAAGGCCAACGGCCCACGGACAGTACTCGCGAGTCGACAGGTCCTGCTGTTCGGGCGCGATCTCCTCGGGCAGCGGCATGGCTATCGCTGAGCGCACGAGACCCATCCGGTCCGTCCGCTCTTCCATGTCGACATAGTACTGAACCCTCACCAGATCGCCCGTCGGCATCAGGGATGCCATCGGCGCTCCAGACGCGGATGAGAACTCCAGCGTGTCGGACGGGAGTCCGTTGTACATCTCGTTCGTGCCGATGAACGTGAACTGCTCGTCTTCCTCGCGAAGCACCGCGGCCTGCAGGTCCTTCTTGATCTGGTTGAGCGTCACGCGGACGCCCTGAAAGAGTTCGGACCGCTTCTCGCCGATGATCTGCGTCCGGCGAGCCGATGACAGCACTCCCAGCACCGCGGCGATGACGACCGTGCCGATCGAGAGGGACACGAGCAGCTCAACAAGCGACATGCCCTGGCGACGCATCATCGCGCGCCCCCCCCTCCGGCTGCCGCGTTGGGATCATTCTCGCGTAAGGCCGTGCTCAGCACGAGGTAGTCATCCAAAGTCGCGACAGACCAATAGACCGTGACCGTAACGAGTTCCAGTCCCTCGATCTCGCTGTCCGCGATCTCAACAGACCAAGTGAAGTCCGGGAACTCCTCGCCGAAGTCGCCCTCATCTTGGCCGGCGGTGATGTAGGTCTCCTTGATGACCTCTTCCATCTTGCCGCTGGCCAAGAACGTCGCCGTCGTGAGGAACTCATCCTGAAGGCTAAGCCGCATCGCCGCGCCATACGCCTCGATGACGGCCACGATCCCCACGCCCATGATGGCGAGGGATACGATGACCTCGAGCAGCGTAAAGCCGCCTCGGCGGCGCGCGCGGTGCCTACTCGTCATTCTCGGCGTCCTCAGTGACCTCGGTGCGGCCCGTGATCGGGTCCAGCGTCACGACAACGTTGTCTTCGAAATCATTCTCGAGCAGTATCTGGGCTCCGTCGTTTGTGCCCGATGGTGAGAACGAGACATACGGAGTGCCCTCGTCGTTCACCCGCTTCTCCTGGGCCTCGATGACCTCCGCCGCCTCATCGCTGTACTCGGCGAGTTCCTCATCGCCAAGGTGCAACTCGGCCAGCGTGACGATGTCAGGCAACTCTCGCGACGCCGCAAGCGCCGACTCGTCCTCAATGAACACCGGCTCGTCGTCGTACTCGGAGTCATCTTCCGACTCGACGTCATAGAACGTAACCCACAGCCGGCCACCCTCTGCGTCGACGTTCAGCCGATAGGTCGTCCCCTCGACGATGGCCTGCGTCCGCGCGTATTGCATGAGAGCCACCGTATCGCGGGCCGCCGAATTGAGCTTGGCCGTGTGGTACTGGCGCTGGAACGACGGCGCGACCAGCGCCGCCATCAGCACGAGTATCGTCAGCACCACGAGTAGCTCAATGAGCGTAAAGCCGCGATCTGATCGCATCTATCTGCGCGCTCCGTGTTTCCGGTCTACCCTTCGGCCCAGGTCGAGCGCTCCCAAGAGTTGATGTCCGCGTCCAGGTCATCTCCGCCCTCGACGCCGTCCGCGCCGAGCGACCAGAGATGGTAGCTGCGGTTGTTCTCAAGGGAGATGTAATTCCACTCGTTGCCCCAGCCGTCGGTGGGCACTGCGTCGGTGTCCTTGAGGTACGGGCCCCTCCACCGCTTTGGCTTCGGCGAGCTGGTCGGCTCATGCAGAAGAGCGTCAAGCCCCTGCTCGGAGCTCGGGATCTTGCCTGAGTTGTCGACCTGGTACTGCTCCAGCGCGCCCCGGAGGCCGCTCATCTGGATGATCGAGGTCTTGCGCCGAGCCTCTTCCGCCCGGTTCATGACTCGGGGCAGAACCAGCGCGGCCAGTAGCACCAGGATAACCATGACGACCATCAGCTCAATGAGAGTAAAACCAGTGCGGGCAAGCCGCTTGCAGCTACTCATGACCAACGTCCTCCTTGCGAATCGATACGGATTCAGCGCCGGCGTTCAGCCCGACGCCATTAGGTTCAGATCGAAAATCGGCAACAGCATCGAGATGATGACGCTCCCGACGACCACGCCCATCACGAGAATGATGATCGGCTCGAGCAGCGAGACGAGCTGACGAACCGTGTTCTGCACCTCGATGTCGTACGAATTCGCCACTCGGCTAAGGATGGCATCGACGTCGCCCGTCTCCTCGCCGACGGCAATCATGTTGACCACCAGCGATGGGAACGCGCCCGTCCGCCGGAGCGGATCGGCGATCGACTCACCCTCGCGAACGCTGTCACTCACCTCATCCAGCGCCCGGGCCATCATCGTGTTTCCGATGGTCCCCTGCACCGATTCGAGCGCCTCGAGAATCGGTACGCCGCCCCTGAGAAGCGTCCCAAGCGTGTGCGCGAAACGGGCGGTTGAGATCTTCAGCGACAGCGGCCCGACGACGGGCGGCTTGACCTTGACCGAATCGAAGATCAGCGACCCGCTCGGCGTGCGGATGTACCAGCGGAAAGCCAAAACGAGCACGGCCCCGCCGACTAGCACCATCCACCAGTACTTGCCGAGGAATGTCGAGACCGCGAGCACCACAAGCGTCGGCGCCGGCAGCGTCTGGCCCAGGCCCTCGAAGATCAGCACGAAGCGCGGGATCAGGAACGTGACCAGGAAGAAGACCGCCGCGGTGCCAACCACGATCAGCAGTATCGGATACGCCAGGGCAGAGCGGATGTGCGCCCACTGCTGCGATTGCTGCTCCATGTAATCGGCGAGACGGTCGAGCACGCCCTCCAAGTCACCCGAGGCCTCGCCGGCGCGCACGAGGTTGACGTACAACTCGTCGAACATCTCGGGGAACTTCGTCAGCGTGTCGCTGAGCGACGCGCCCGTTTGGATCTCTTCCCGAACGCGCAACAGAATGTCCTGAGCGCGGGGGTTATCAACATTATCGATGAGGATCGTCAACGAGCGGATGATGGTCAGCCCGGCGCCGAGGAGATTCGCAAGCTGGCGCGTGATGACCGTCTTGTCGGCCGTCGTGATCCGCGTGAACAGGGCGCTGCGACCGCCGGCCTCGCGGGCGGGAGCGGCCTCCTTGACATCCATCGGGTAGTTGCCGCCGTCGCGCACCCGATTGATGGCGGCTTGGAGATCCTCGGCGTGGAGTTCGCCGATAACCTCCCGTCCCGCATCGTCAACTGCTACGTAATTGAAAGTCGGCATCGAGCGATCGATCCCCCAAGACTAGGGTCAGCTCATTCCTCGATCTGCGTCACGGCAAGAATCTCTTCGATGGTCGTATCGCCGGCCAGCACCTTCAGCCAGCCATCCTGGCGCATCGGCGCCATGCCATGGATCACCGCTTCGCGCTTGATCTCACCGGCCGAGGCGCGGCGGATGATCATGGATCGGATGTGCTCGTTCAGCGGCAAGACCTCGTAAATCGCCGTCCGGCCCTGATAGCCCGTGTACCGGCATGACGCGCAGCCCGTCCCGCGGACCAGCGTCCCAGGCGGGTCGATCTCAAGCTCGCGATGGATCGTGGCCAGCCACTCGGCGGAGGGCTCGTATTCCTCGCGACATTCGTGACAGATCGTGCGGACCAGTCGCTGGGCCAGCACGCCCTCGAGCGACGAAGCGATGAGGTACGGCTCGACGCCCATGTCCTGCATCCGGGTGATCGCGCCGGGGGCGTCGTTTGTATGGAGCGTGCTGAATACAAGGTGACCCGTCAGCGCCGCGTTGATCGCGATGTTCGCGGTGTCCTTATCGCGGATCTCACCGACCATGACGATGTCGGGGTCATGGCGGACGATGGAGCGCAGGCCGGATGCAAAGCTCAGACCGATCTTGTTGTTGACATGGATCTGGTTGACGCCCTCGAGTCGGTACTCGACCGGATCCTCGATGGTGATGATCTTCTTGCGCGGGCTGTAGATCCGGCGCAGCGCCGCGTAGAGCGTGGTCGTCTTCCCACATCCCGTGGGTCCCGTGGCGAGGACGACGCCGTGGTGCTTCTGAATGACGTTGACGTACTGCTCGAGCTGCTCGTTTTGCATCCCGAGTTCGTCGAGTTCAAAGGCGAGCTGGCTCTGGTCGAGGAGGCGTAGCACGACGGCCTCTCCGTACAGCGTCGGGATAATCGACACGCGAATGTCGACCTCGCGACCGGTGACCATCAGCGCGATGCGCCCGTCTTGCGGGAGCCGGTGCTCGGCGATGTTGAGGTTCGAGAGGATCTTGATGCGCGACACGATCGCCGGCAGGAGCCTCTGAGCCGGAGACGGTTGGTCGTTCAACACGCCATCGATACGATAGCGCAGCTTGATCTCATTCTCGAAGGGCTCGACGTGGATGTCGGAGGCCTTATCCGTTACCGCCTGGCGGATGACGGTGTTGACCAGCCGAATGACGAGGGCTTCCTTCGCCATCCGTTCCAGATCGCTCGGGTCGATCTCCTCGGAAGAGACCAACTCGACGTCGGCCTCGCCCTCGGCCATCATCTCCTGCATGTAGGCGTTCTCAACGACGCGCAGCACTTCGCCGGCATCGGCCAACAGTGCCCGGACTTCCTTGCCCGTCACCATCCGCACGTCGTCCAGCGCCTCGAGGTTCAGAGGGTCGGCCATCGCAACCGTCACAACGCCGTTGTTCACCTCAAGAGGGACGATCTGGTGGCGTTGGGCCAGCTCGGCGGGAATGGTGGCAATGACTTCGGGATCGAGCGATACCTCTCGGAGGTCGATTGTGGCGATACCCAGCGACTGCCCAACAGCCTCCTGCATCTGCCGATTCGTGATCAGACCCAGCTTCACGAGGCTGACGCGAACAGGCTGACCGGCGCGCTCGGCGTCGGTCTGCGCTTTCTCAAGGTCGGCTTCGCTGAGAAGCCCGTCCTTCAGGAGAATCCGAATCGCCGGTTCAACAGGCGATCCGGCCGAATGGTCTGTCACAGTCACCCTCCTCCGGGCTACGTCAACACCGCGTTCCACCCGACCCCATCGTAGCACCGGCGCCCTCGCCGGTGCGTGCCAAGGCTCGCCATCGAGCCACCCTCACCTCTCCCAATCCCTCGTAGGAGCGGCTTCAGCCGCGACGCCGTTGCCGTCCCGCCCGCCTCAGAAAGGCATCATCGGTGGTTCGCCGCCTCCGCGTCCACCACCACGCCCGCCGCGACCGCCCATGCGCCCCATCGAGACCGTCTCGCCGAGGTAGATGCGCTCGGCAACGAGGTAGTCGGCGTCATCGGGCGTCCCGATGGCAACCATCTGCATTCCCGGTAGCGCGGCGTCCTTCGTGGCTGGCTCGCGGCGAACGACCGCCGCGCCCTCGCCGAGGGCGACGTTCAGATCCATGCCGCCTACCAGCGTGATGACCAAAGGCTCCAGCGTCTTGACCGTGCCGGTGAAAGTGCTTGGACTGGGGGGCTGCGGGCCTCCGCCGCCCATCATCATTCCCATCATCCCGCCACCACCGCCTCCGCCCTGCTGTTCGCCGCCTTCGCCCTCCTCAGCGCCCTCTTCGGGCTCCGCTGGCGGCATCAGCGCGCGCATAATATCGCCAAATCCAAGGGCCTGACCGATCCTCACGTTGTCGGCCACGACGACCGTGGGCATGCCGGTCACGCTGATCTCGTCGCCAACCTTAAGCTCCGTGACGGGGACTTCGGCTAGCTGAGTGACCTCAGTATCCTCGCCCGCAATGACAATCCGGCTGCCCCGACCCATGTTGTCGGCCTGGATATAGCCCTTGACCGGGTTCGTATCCTCGATCGTGCCGATCACGACGCGCTGCATCATGTCGGCCATCGGGTTCCCGCCGCCGCCGCCAGGTCCGAATTGGGAGCTGGCAACGCCACATGCGAGCATTGAGAGCATGCACGCGATTAGCACGCTGTGCTTGATTGACAATTCCGCGCCTCCAGAATTCTGCGTGTCGGCGGGTAAGCACCCGCCTGCGAGGGCCTTCGCCCCTACCTATTCTGACGCCGGCTCAGCGGCACTACCCTCGGCCGTCTCGGGAAACTCCTCCCGGAGTTTCTGCTCGAAAGCGGTGAGATCGCCCAAGGCCTCGGTCACGTATTGGGTGACAACCTCTGCCTTGACCAGCACCAGGCGCCGACCCTCATCATGACCGAATATAACCATCTTGTCGCCGGACTCAATTCCCAACGCTTTTCGGGCGTCCGCCGGGATCACCATCTGTCCGCGCTCACCGACCGTAGCCGAACCCCAGTACTTGGGTTTCCGCACGGGGACACTCCCTCCGGTGGAGTGTGAGGAATCATACTAGTCTGACGCCTCACGTAGTGTAGAACGATACACTATCGCCCCAGGTTCAGTCGAATCCGGTGGAAATCCAGCGGGGAGATTGGGCCCGTCAGAAGGTGCCGCTGATCCATCCCCAACCCACGAGCGCCAGGCCCCCCAGAGCCACGGAGACAATGCAGATCCAGATCACGATGCCTGAGCGCTTGCTGCGGATGATCTCCGCGCGTGCCGGCTCCGGCAATTCATCGATAGGCACTGTTGCCTGGCACCGCGCGCATCGCAGCTTGGGGAGGATCCGCTTCTCCATCACGCCGAACAGCATCCCATACGACGGGGTGATGTTGGCGATCGGCCCGCCGCAGTGAGGGCAGGGGGCGATCTCGTCAACCGTCGGCGGAGGCGCGGCGGACACAGGAGGTCCGGGGAGGGGAGTGGGGATAGGAAGACCGCTCAGGTCGCCAACCGAACTCAGAGGCACCCACGCATCCGCGCCAACCTCCATCACCTGCGCGTCAGCGGGAATGCGTCCATTCGCCGCCCACTGCTCCAGTAGCGCCCTATCGGCGGGGCCGAAGACGTTGCCCGCCACAGCCACGTGCCACTGCCGCGCTGAGTCACTCATCGAATGCCCTCCCGTGGCGCAGGCATTCCTGCCTGCGGACCGTCCTGGGCATGTTTCCAGGCATGCGTGGGTGATCCCTCTCACGCCGACAGACCCGGAAAACACGGAAAGGCCCCGTCCGAATTGGGACGGGGCCTCATCAGCTTCGATGAATGAGCATGGCTCGTTACTGCACAACAGGCTCGGCGGTGAGCCGGGCGAGGATCCTAACCACCATCTGTTGGAAATCCCCGTCCTTCTCGATGAATACGCCGTCATACTTTGTCACCCGCATCAGGGCCTGCGGAGACTGGCTGTATCCGCTCACGACAATAATCTTCGCGTCGGTCCAAAGCGGATTGGCCTTTATAGCGTCCAACACGCGCCAGCCGTTGATGTCAGGCATGGCGATATCTAGCAGTATCACCTCGAACGACCCGCCATTCAGCGTTGCGCGGCACAGCTCCTTGAGCGCCTCACGGCCGCCCTCGGCCGTCTGGACATCAAACCCGGAGCCCTCGATCTCCCGGCTCATCAACATCAACATCGCTGGATCATCGTCTACGATCAGTACCTTGGCCATATGCTGGAGTGCGAATTCACCTCCTGTCGTAGTCTTCGGTCTGGGGCCACGCGGCGCTAGTGCTCTCGCGAGGAACGCTGGTTGGCTCGTTCCTCCTCGCGGCGCCGAATGGTCTCTCTCTTATCGTATGCCCTCTTTCCCTTACACACGCCTAATGCTATTTTGGCCTTGCCATCCCTGAAGTAAACGCGTAAGGGCACCAAAGTGTAACCACGCTCACGCGTTCGCTGGGTCAGCCGCCGGATTTCTTGGCGGTGAGCCAGCAACTTGCGCGGTCTTCTGGGCGACGGCGCCAAAGCGGATGACGACTCATACGGGGCGATGTAAAAGCCGTGCAGCCAAAGCTCGTTATTCTCAATGCGGGCAAAGGCCTCTGGTAGGCTGCAGGTTCCCTGGCGAAGACTCTTCACCTCCGCGCCCTGGAGCACCATGCCGACCTCAAGCTGGTCAAGCACCTCAAAGTTGTGGCGAGCCCTTCGGTTCGTCGCCACGGTCTGCGTGCCGTCGTCTGGGTCCTTCTTGCCCCGAGGTGTCACGTCAATCGCCCCACGTGTATGGGCGCGATTCATCGCGCCCTGCTATACCTTCGCGTAGCACCGGCGCCCTCACCGGTGCATGTCCAACTTCCGCGCGACGCCGTCCTACTGGTTCCGACCGCGCACCCACCGGGGGTAAAGATAGCACATCACTGTGAGGAAGAGCAACACGTAGGCGAAGGCCGTGAGGCCCCAGGGGATCGACTTGAAGATGGCTCCGAGGATGGCGCAGAGCACGAAAACGGCGCCTGCGCCGATGCTGATGTGGATGAACTTCTTGGAAGTCAGCCAGCCGATAATCTGGTTCTTGTCTGAGACCAACTCGCCGCAGTCGACGCAGTGCGATGCCGTCTCAGCATTCTCCAATCCACATTTCCAGCACACGACGGTCTGCAGCGCCGCCCTCCGGTGTTTCTCAATGGCGGTGGCCAGGCAGAGCTTGCCTTCGGAATCGCTCGGGACCAGCCGCACGACTTGCTCGTAGTGCTCGATGGCCCGGCCGGGGTCGTTGTTGCGCTCGTAAAGCGTGCCAAGCCTCATGTGGGCTGCGGCGTTGTCGGGGTCCTTCGCGAGGGCCCTCTCGGCCGCCGCGACGTCGGCGTTGAAGAACTGCTTGACTCGGCGCTTGCTCGAGGCGCGGGTGCCGAGGGCGATGGCCACGCCGAGAAGGATCATCAACAACCAAAGCAGGATGCCCTCCGGCTCGCCCCATGTCCGCACGATGCCCAACATGAAGACGACCAGCACCCCCATCGCGATGATGAACTCGGCGGCGGAGATCTCCTGCTCTAGCCACAGGCCCAGAATCTTCCACGCCGGGAACGCGAAGATAATGCACACCGCCGCCACCGAGCAGACGGTGATCATCGCTGGGCCCGCCCCGCCGATGTATCCTCCCACGCGATCGCTCCCCTCCGGCCCCACGCGGGCCGCAGTCATCAGAGATTCCAGATCCCCAACGCCAATACCTGCCGACCCGTGGTGGGAGGCATAGGGGCAGCGCTGGGAGAAGCTGCCTCTTGGAAGAGAGACGAGGCACCGATGAAAGAGTTGCGCTCTCCAGTATATG
>CAZKUN010000046.1:0-13388 GCA_964555935.1 uncultured Armatimonadia bacterium
TCCGGCCGCCGCGATGATGGAAGTCGCGACACCCGCTCCCGCCGAAGAAGCCGCTCCGGCGACCGAAGTAAAGTACGCCGTCGGCGAGAGCACTGGGTTGAGCCAGATTACGGCCGTCATCCGACCGAGCGAGCTTGACCGCGTGAAGCTGGCCCTGGAGAAGGCCGGCATCATCGGAATGACCGTGACCGACGTCCGAGGCCGCGGGAAGCAAGGCGGCGTCCGCGAGCAGTTCCGCGGCACCGAGTACGTCGTCTCGCTACTGCCGAAGGTGCGGCTCGACGTGATGGTCGGCGACGACCAGGTGGACGACGCGGTCAAGGCGATCGTGGAGGGCTCTCGGACCGGTGAGGTTGGCGATGGCAAGGTCTTCGTCTTGCCGCTCCGAGATGTCGTCAGGGTTCGCACGGGAGACCATGGCGTGACCGCGCTCTAGATTGGGACGCTCGACGAAGAGAGACCAAACCGCTGCACAACATAGGGAGAGGGAACTCAGATGAGAATCGCATCCTGCTTCGTACTGTCGCTAGCCGGTCTGCTGCTCGTGGGTTCGATTGCCGGGGCCACGCCGTCCAGCATCATCCTCATTCCGTCAACCGACGTCGTCGACGAGGGCGTCGTCCACATGGACCTCGACACGCTGTTCACCGTGAGCCAGGGCGGCGGCAACGCCTCCGCACTGTCGATCGGCGCGACGTACGGTGTCTTCGAAGACGTAGAGGTCGGGTTCGACTGGTTGAGCGACACGACCAACCCGCTCGTCGGCAACATCAAGTGGCAGCCCTACAGCAACGACGAGATCGCCATCGCCATCGGGGCGTGGCTCTGCGGGGACAATACGTCTAGCGGGGCCAACCAGTTCTACGGTCTCGTGAGCTACGATAGCGACATCGGGCGCTTCGCTGCTGGCGGCGCGTTCGGTAGCAAGACCAACCTTGGCATGGATGAGAACCAGCTCTGGCTGAGTTACGACAAGGCGCTGGACGATGAGTGGTGGGTCGGCGCGGACTACGTCAGCGGCGACAGTTGGCTGGGGAGCCTCAACGTCGGCGTCGGCTATGCGGTGGCCGACAACGCCGGACTGATCCTTGGCTACAACAGCTACAATGCCGGCGGCCCAGGCACTCTGACGATGCAGGTTGACGTCAACTTCAACTGAGAAGGTGTGGTACAGCGCAAACAGACGCGGCCGGGAGCATCCAGCTCCCGGCCGCGTGGTGTTCTGTGTTCGGCGCGTTACGCGAGCTGTCGCTTGAGCACCTTGCCCGACGGGTTCCGCGGCAACTCCGATCGGAACTCCACTATCTGCGGCACCTTGTAGCTGGCGAGGTGCTGCGAGCAGTGGCGCTTCACATCGGCCTCGGTCAGCTCCTCGCCCTCCTCGGGGACGATGACAGCCTTCACCAGCTCCCCGAGATAGGCGCGCACGCCCGTAGCCTCGACGCCGACCACCGCGACCTCCATCACCTTGCCGTGGCCCATGACGATCGCCTCCACCTCATTGGCGTAGACATTCTCGCCGCCGACGATGATCATGTCCTTGGAGCGCCCGCGCAGGTGCAGGTACCCGTCGCCGTCGACCATGGCGAGGTCGCCGGTGTGGAACCACCCATCCTTGATCGATTCATCCAATAGCCCCGGGCGGTTCCAGTAGCCATTCACCACGTTCTCGCGGCGGAAGCATAGCTCGCCGATCTCCCCCGGCCCGAGCGCGTTGCCTTGGTCGTCGGCGATCATCACGCCGATGTCGGGCAGGGCCTTGCCAACGGAATCGGGCCGGTTCAGCGCATCCGGCGAGGGCAGCACGTGCGTCACGGACGTGGTCTCTGTCAGGCCGAAGAAATTGCGCGTCTCCACCCAGGGCAGCCGCTCGCGGAGCCGCCCGATTGTCTGCGACGGCATGGTTGCACCGGCATAGGCCACAACCTTCAGGCTCGAGAAATCGTAGCTCTCGAAGCCCTTCATAGTCACGAGGAAGTGGAACAGCGTCGGCACGCCGATGAAGTTCGTCACCTTGTGCTCTTGGATGAGCTGGGCGACCTCGGCGATTTGCGGCCGGGGCGCGATGCAGAGGGTCGACCCGAGGTACGCTGACGACGGCATGAGGCTGTACAGCGGCGTGCAATGGAACATCGGCACCACGAGCATGTGGACGTCTTCGTGCCGGAAGCTGTGGGCTACCAGGCAGTTCTTGACGTTGAACATGATGTTTCCGTGGTCCATCAGCGCGCCCTTGGGCTGACCGGTCGTGCCCGACGTATAGGCGATCACCGCGAGATCGTCGGTCGTGGTTGTCTCGGGCTCTGGCGCTGATTCGTCGCCCTCGACAAGCGTCTCCCACGTCATCTGTCCGTCGAGTTCGAAGTCGCACGTGACGAGGGGCTGGTCGCGCCCCTCGAGGGCCGGCTCGATGGCCGCCCACACGCTCTTATGCACGAGCAGTGCTTTCGCGTCCGCGTTCTCAACGACGAACTGCATCTCCTCGGCGCGGAGTCGCGTGTTCAGCGGGACGATGACGCCGCCGGACAGGATCGCGGCCCAGTACGTGATGAAGAACTCGATGCAGTTTGGCAGCGCCACTGCGACGCGGTCGCCTTTGGCCAGTCCGAACTTCGACCGAAGCACCTGCGCGGCCTTGATGATGGTCTCATTCAGGTCGCCGTAGGAGTACTCTTGCCCCTCGTAGATGACGGCGACCTTGCGTGGAAACTTGTCGACGACGTTCGCCCAGACTTCCGGCAGCGTGTCCAGCGGGATGCCGTTCATGCTCGTACCCTCTCAGCCTCGATTTGCATGGTGGACGCTTCGCTTCTGACAGGCGGGGGGCCTTCATCCAGGCAGGGCGACGTCGCAGCAGTAGCGCTGCTCGCCATCAATCGGCGCCTGGCAGATCCACTCGCCGCTGGGGGCGAGAACCCCGGACGGGCAGTTCACGCCTGAATCTCGCGCGAGGTTGGCAGTGGCGACAACGACGCCCGCGTGCTTGGCGCGCAATATCAGGTTGCCGATATGGAATTGGGAGTGTCGGAGATCCGGTCCGGATGCGATGGCGTGGAAGATGACCTGAGCGCCCAACTCCCCGAGCCGCGCCGGGAGCTTCCCGTCTGGGATCTCCGTGCAGGTGGGATTGCACCAGTAGTCGTTGCAGATGAGGCAGCCGAACGTCAGCCCGCCGACGGTCCAGGTCCGCAGCTCTTCGCCCGGCGCAAACTGCTCCTCGTCGCCGGTGGTCAGGATCGTCTTGGCATGTGCCCCGAGGCATTCGCCATCCGGCGAGTAGACGCGTGCCTGGTTGTAGCACTTGCCATCGATCCACTCGCCCGAGCCGATCAGCCCGCATACGCCGACCTCCCGACACGCCTCGGCGATGCGCTCGTGCGCGGCATCGGCCTCGTCCCGCGACCAGCGGTTGTGGTAGCCCGTCACGACCATCTCGGGCGTGATGAGGAACTGCGCGCCCTCACTGCCCGCCCACTGGATCGATTCGACGACCTTCGAGGCGTTGTCGGCGATACTCTCCGTGCATGGGATCTGCACGCCGGCGATTCGGACCGTGTCTCTGCTCATCAGGATCACCTGGTGACACGTTTCGCCGTCAGCCCTACCGCGCTCCTTCGCGCGGAGGAGGTAGGTTGCGCGCACGGGCGAAGTATCTCGGGTCGCGGTCATTGGCCGCCGACGCAATCAGTTTGGAGGCAACACCGAATGGCTCAAGAGCCTATTGTTGAGGAAGTTGTAGACCAGAAAGGTCCGGGGGGCACGGGTCTCTACATGCGCCTGTCGGGGATGATGTACCTGCAGTTTGCCGTGTGGGGCGCGTGGGCGGTCATGATCGCAATCCATATGACCAACCTCAAGTTCACCGGCTTCCAGATCGGCCTCGTGTTCGGCACCACGGCGTTTGGCGCGCTGATCTCGCCGATTGTCGGAGGCTGGCTCGCGGACCGTCTCATGCCGAGCCAGTATTTCGCCGCGATTTGCCACTTCCTCGGCGCTGTCCCGCTCGTGATCGCGTGGAACCAGACCGAGTTCTGGCCGCTGTGGGGATGCATCCTCGCGCACGCGGTGCTCTACATGCCGACCATCGCTCTCACGAACACAATCGCCTTCCACCACATGGGTGACTCCGAGAAGTTCGGCAACATCCGTGTCTGGGGCACGATCGGCTGGATCTGCGTTCAGGTCTTCCTCGGGATCTATGTCGAGGCATGGCACAAGACCAACCCCGAGATTTCCCACGCCGGCGATTGCTTGCTGATCGCCGCGGTGATGGGCGTCATGATGGGGGCCTACTGCCTGACGCTTCCGAATACGCCGCCAGCCAAGGAGGCCAAGAACCCCTACGCCTTCCTTGAGGCGCTCAAGCTGATGTCTGACCGGAACTTCGCGGTCATTCTCGTCATCTCTTTCATCGTCGGCATCGAGCTGCCGTTCTACTACAATCTGACCCCAGTGTTCTTCAGCGACGGCGTGACTGGTGTGGGCCTATCGGAGGGGCAGGCGCAGTTGGCGCAGGTCCTCGGTCAGGTCGGCGAGGTCGGGCTCATGGTCCTCTTGTGGCCATGCATCAAGAAGTTCGGGATGCGGACCACGATCTTCCTCGGCATCCTCGGCTGGCCCGTCCGCTACGCCATCTTCGCGATTGGTCAGCCCACATCGCTCGTCATCGCCGCGCAGACGCTCCACGGCATCTGCTACTCGTTCTTCTTTGTCGGTGGGATGATCGCCATCGAGCGGCTCGCGCACAAGGACATCCGAGCCAGCGCCCAGGGCCTGCTTGTCTTCGCAACCAACGGGCTTGGGATGCTCATCGGCCACTTCGCCTCCGGATCGATCCACGACTTCTTCAAGGTCACGGTGGATGGCCAGGAGGGTTGGGATTGGCCGAAGATCTTCATGGTGCCGATCGCCATCACTATACTGGCTGGCATCGCCTTCGTGATCATGTTCAAGGAGAAGGCCTTCAGAGACCGCGCGAAACAGGTCGAGATCGAAGATGGCGAGGTCCAGGTGGAAGAACTCGCCACCGGCTTCCCGGAATAGCCGACATACCCGCACTGACAGCGACTGTATTGCCCGGCGCGAGTATCGGCCGGGCGATGTGCGTTCTGAGCGCGAAATGAGCTGCAACAGAGGCGCTCCGGTAATCGTCACCGTATATAGGGGCAGGAGATAACCGCCGGGGTGTCCGGCGCACTGGGAGGTCACGTGATGACAAGAGTTATGGCGATCGTCTGCATTTTGGCGTTCGTGGTGGTGGGGACCCCGGCGATGTCGCAGCCCGCAGCCCCGGCGGCGCCAGCGGCGCCAGCGGCGCCGGCAGAAGCGGGGGGCGCCGCACCGGTAGCGGCGGAGGAGGGAGCAGCGGCCTTAGAGCCAGCTCCGCCGATGGATCCGATTGAGTTGGCGCGTCAGATGGGAGCCGATGAAGAGGACATCATGATGCTGCAGCTCATGGGCCAGGCCATGGGCGATGATATGGGCCCAATCATGATGCTGATGATGATGGGCGGCGGCAACATCGACGACGACATGCTGCTCCTCATGTTGCTGGGGAGAGCTGTGAACAACAAGGCCTCGGCGACCGAGATCCACGACAACGTGCTGCTCATCGTTGAGGAGGGCAAGGTCTATCGGGTGGACCTCGCGACGGGCGAGACGCTGGCGCCCATACCGTACCGGCCCAAGGCTCAGATGGGCATCCCTCCTGAGATGGCGGGGATGATCGACCAGGCGCGCGAGAAGGCGATGGCTCAGGCCGCTATGAGCAACATGAAACAGCTCTGCCTCGGCGCGATGATGTACGTTCAGGACTGGGATGGGGTCTTGCCCGCCGAGGACTGGACGAACGAGTTGGATCCGTACATCAAGAACCGCGCCATCTACGCGTGCCCGGGCGCGCCGGAGCTTGAGATTGGGGTCGCGCTCAACGAGGCGTTGGCGGGCGCGAGGCTGGGTGATCTGCCGAAGCCGGCCGAGACGGTGCTCTTCTTCTCGTCCGACAATGGAATCGATATACCCTTCGGCGGCCCCGACTCGGTCGCGCCGGGCCGGTTCGCAGGTAGGGTCACGGTTGGCTTTGCGGATGGACACACCCAGATGATGAGGCCTGATGAGGTGAAGAGGCAGCTCGAGAAGAATCCGTTTGAGTGATCGCGCAGCGGATCTGATCGCCACCACAGCCTCGCCGCCACGACCTGTGACGCGAGGCTGTTTGCTTTCCCGGGCGCTCGTCGCTGAACCGTCTGATTACTCAGGCAGCTTCAGATCTGCTTCGCAGGTGGTGAGGATCTCCCAGGTGCCATTGTCTCGTCGCGTCGCGGAAACGTGGTTGGGGATCCTGAACGTCGCGCCGACCTCGAAGTTGTAGGTGTAGCCGGAATCGTAGTCCTTGCCATCGATGAAGCCCCGGACCAGCGTGACGTCTCCCACTGAGACAGCCGTTCGTCCATCGACCACCTTGACTGCCTCGATGCGATAGACCGCGTTGCGCGCGCGGTCATTGTCGATGATTATCTCCTGCCCAATCAAGCCTTCGACCGGCAGCTCCGCATCGACGTAGATGAGGTTCTTGTCGCTCATCTCGTGGTCGAAGTCGATGACCGTGCCTGCATGCGCATCCGCCTCGCAGGTGAGTTCAAAGTCGCCGAGTACGAGGCGAGTGCCCGCGATGAGAGTGGCTTCCTCCACCACTCCGTCGCGCGTCCGGATCAGACCAAGCGCCCCGGCGCAGGCGGGGCCGTCCGTAACAGCGACCTCAACGGCCGGATCGGCGCTCGTCAGCAGGTAGTCCACCGTGCCGTCGGCCAGCACCACGCGGAGGGCCGCGGATTGGTCATCATCAGCCGGCATCCGCTCGACGCTCTCAATGAGAGGCGCGCCCGCGTATGGCTCCAATACCGAGACGAAGTTGCTCGCGAGATTCTCACCGACGCGATGGGCCAAGGCATACGTCAGATGCCTCGGGTTCGTGCCCTTGTTCTGCGGGGGATCGCCGTGGGCCAGGGCGATGTCATCGAGCTGGCTGAGGAACCAACAGCGGAGCCGAACATCCGCGGGCTCTTGTCCGGGAACGCGACCGGGATTGATGCTCCAGTCCAGCGTCCAGCTCGCCGGAGGGCTGTCGTCGCGGCGCACATCATACAGCCACGCGAACGCATCACCAGGGCCGTCAATCTCGGTGCCGAACTCGACCTCTGGCCCGGCGTAGGTGCCGCCGTCCTGAGCGACGAGTGAGAGCCCGTCGGATGAGACCTCGCCCTCATGCCCGTGGAAGCTCAACAGGTGATCGTCGCCGCCCACGCACCGGAACACGTCGAGCACGTATCCGCCATCTCCGACGGGGATGAGAGCCAGCATCCGACGGTATTCGTCCACACCGTAGACGCCGCCGCCGTCGATCTCGAAGGCCTTGAGCCCGGGCAGGTCCTTGAAGAAATGAGGGTGGCCGACCCAGTTCGTCGTCTGTCGCGCGCCATTGACGATCACAGTATTGTGGCTGAGCGTGTTGTTGGTCCAGTGGGCGCGCTTGGGCCAGCGCGTGGCGAACTCGGGGTAGCCAAGGTCGGGCATGAGGTCCACGCCGAACGCGTACAGCCCCATATTCAGTCGGTCCGCGTGGCCGTGGCCCCTGTTGCGCCCGTAGTAGACGTAAGCCGCCGTGCCCGTCTTGCCCTCGCCGATCTCAATCGACGCCAGCCCGTATCCGGCCATGTGGTCGCTGCCGGTGGATGGATCGCCCGCCGCCGCCACGATGGCATCAATCTCCTTGGGCAGCTCCTCGGGCTCGGGGTCGTAGATCGACCCGAGCAGACCCTCGCTCGAGTTCCCGTTGGCCTGCCACGCCGCGATGGCGAACTCAGGACGCTTCGTGTATCGGAATCCACGCAGAATGAACGACGGCGTCACCTGTACCTTGCCGATGCTGCCCGTGCGGCCCGAGTCGCCCGTGTTGGGGGTGGTGTAGTTCAGCACCAACATGCGCTGGGCGGCGGTGAAGGTCTTGCGGAACTGCGGGAAGTCGCGATAGACGTCGTGACGGTCGTAGCCGTCGTAGTCGGCGACCAGATCCGCCACTTTGCCGATGTTGCTGCCCCAACTGAGCGCGTAACCTGGTCCCGCCTCCGCGCCCACGCCGTCGCGGTCGATGCCGCCTACGACAACCGACGGCACGTGCCCGCCGGCGGGCGTGAAGATCCAGTCCAGCCACTCGCTCGTCTCGGGTTCCTGATCCAGCGCGATGGCGCAACGAGCCATGGCGCTCTGGTGCATGCCCTCGTTGCCCCACGCCTGCTTGTTGAGAACAGCATTTGCCCCCTCGCGCAGGATGTGGTCGTCGAGGTGATTGCAGAACGACTCGTGGTCGGTGACTGGCGTCGGGAGCTTGCAGGTGGTCGATTTCTCGGCCAAGAAGGCGAACAACTCGTCGTCATCCGCCACGCCCAGCTTGATCCGGTCATACGCTTCCGCAAGCGTCGAGACCGTGCCCGTCTCCCAAATGCGCCCCTGGATCTTGCCCATGTTGCTGCCGCCGTCGGAGTGGAACCAGCCCCGTTCTGCGTAAGGCGCCCAGTCCATATCGGGATACACGTCCGCGACGCGGTTCAGCAATATGGCGCACTTGTGCGCGTAGATCTGCTCGCCCGTCAGGATGTACGCCCCGCTGAGGTCGCGGGCGGCCGACAGCAGCTTCACCCAGAGCCCGGAGTGACCGTAGTAGCCGATGTAACGGTGCTCGAATCCCTCATCGTCATGGTAGCCGAAGCCGTCATCGACGCCGAACTCGTGCAGCGGATCGTTCGGGTCGGGGTGCTCGGCGTTGAAGAGCAGCGATCGATCTCCGAGGTCGACGTCAAACAGCCCTTGCTCGTCGAGCGCGCTCTCGTAGAACGCCGCGAAGTCGTTCTTGGGGTAGATCTCATCGCAGCTCGGGCACTTGATCTTCCATGCCATCGTCAGGCAGTCGGGCTTGTAGGGGTAGTTGCCGAAGTTGAAGACATCGTCCCCGCAGTTGATGCACCCCATCCGTTTGCCGCGCGTCATGGTAACGTCGATGCACCGAGGCGTGTCCTGCCCGACGACGAGTCTCCACAGCGCCTCGTCCTCCAGCGCGACCCAACGCTTCGCGCGGTTGATGGCCCGGTCGCGCTGGCCTTGCGCCCACGGGTAGCGTTCGATGTTCCTACGCGCGTTGGCGATCATGTCGGGCGTGTAGAGCGAGGCGCTCGCCTCATCGGGGGGGATCAGCGTGAGGCAGATGACGGTGGCAATTCCAACAGCGATCGCGCAAGCGTTCATGGCTATGGTGGCCTCCGGAAGCGGGGTGCGGGGCGGTTCGCCGGAGGGGGACAGGGGGCCTCTCGGCTAGTCAGTCTTCATTCACCGTCCACAGCCGTTCTTCGGCCTCGTTCAGCCATTTGACGTGGCCATCGACGAACAGCGCGTCGAAGCCCTTGTTGTGGCGCTTGGCGGGCTCCTCAATTCCATAGTCCAGTCCGCAGCCCCAGTATTCATCGAAGTCGACAACCCAGATCGTCTCGGCCGGCTGCACGATATTGGACTCGTGAACGGGATAGTAATCCTGAATCCCGTGCATTCCATCCAGCCAGTCACCGTGACCCCAGTAGGCGATGTTGTAGCCATAGCCGTGTGGGTCTCTTCCTTGGGACGGGCACTGCAGCACGTCGGTGTTACGCAGGTAGGGCTGAGTGGCGTCCGTCCACAACTTCGTCCCGTCGAACGGCCAGAACTGCCCACGCGGGTAGACGCCGTCGTGATCGTCCGTGTACATGATCAGCGCCGCGCCGATCTGCTTCAGGTTCGACAGGCACTTGGCCTGGCGCGCCTTAGCGCGAGCCCGCGAGAAGACGGGGAAGATGATCGCCGCCAGGATCGCAATGATCGCGATCACCACTAGCAGCTCAATGAGCGTGAAGCCGGTTGTGTCGCGCCTATTATTCCTCATCATCCTCGGTCTCCGTCTGAACCGGCAGCACTCGCTCTCCAATCACCTCAACGTCCAGCAGCGACACGTCGTCGATCTCGATCTGGACTCGCTGCCCGAATTCCTTGGGCCCGGACACCCACAGCGTGTCGATAGAGTCGGTGTCGAGCGTCTCGTTCTCGTCCTCGCTGCCCTCCGACAGCCCCATCCACGCGAAGTCCGCGCGGGCCCGCACCCAGTGGGCTTCGTTGATGCCACCTTCGCTGTCGTCCACATCGATCGCCTCGGATATCGAGGGGATCGCCAACTCCCACTCATACCGCGAGCCATCGGCTTCCGTAACGCCGACCCGCATATCCTGCATCGCCATCGACGTGCGGATGTTGAACGCGACGCCACCGGCGCCGGAGGGGGTGAGGGCGCGCGCGATCTCCGATGCCTTTTCGCCCGTGGGGACGCGCCACGCGAGACGGCCACGGTGATCGACCCTCAGCGAGGCCGTGGCGTCGCCGACAGTCGCCCAATGCAGCCCCTCCGCCGGCGCGAACGTGTCGATCAGCAAGCGCTCGCTGAAAGCCCGCTCCCTGCGGATGCCGATATCGAAGCGTCCGAGTTTCATCTTCTCATCCACGTATGGCAGCTTCTGCGTGGGGCCGAGAATGCTGCCGGCGTCGGTCTCCGGGCGAATGCAGACGAACACCGATCGCCGCCCGCTATCGCGATAGGCCCGGTTCTGTATCTTCCCAATCTCTCGGCTGCACTCCCACCAGCAACCGAAGTCCGATGCCCGGTCGGTGAGCATCGGGATCATATCTGCAATCCACTCCTTGTTGGTGTGGATTACCTGGTCGGGCGTCGTGTGCTCAATTAGCCACTCCGCGACCTCATGGCAGTCGTCGAGCAACCTCTCGCTCCTCTCACCGTCTCCGGCGAGGGCGGGTTTGCCGGTGACCGCCATGAGCGCGACCATCTGTGCCGTCGTGATGGGAGGCAATCCGGGTGATGGCAAGAGCGTCGCCGCCGTCAATGCCGCCGCGCGCTTCCACGTTGCGCCACTAGGCAAGAGCTTGACGAGGATGTAGCCGGCGCTCATGGCCCAGAAGGGCACGCTGTGCATCATGTACCGCCCGCCGTACGAGAACAGCAGCGGCAGCATGCCCAGCAGCATCCACGGAATGATGGCTTCCTGGACCCGCGATTTGTGCAGCGCAAACAGGCCCCATATCCCGCAACCGACCAGCACCATGTTGAACATCTGCAGCGCGCCCATGCCGACGCCTGCGCTCAGCCACTCGCGATGGCTGAGGACGTGGATGAGCCAGGGGGACACGAAGACGCCTGATATGAGGAGCACGATGAACGTCTCGCCGCGGTACTTGGGGTACTTCCATGCGAAAAGCACCAGGCCGAAGGCGGCGAGGTAGCCGATACCCAGATGCGCGTAGCCCATGAGCGTTACGAGGATGATTGTGGCTAGCGTTCGCCGGGTGAGCAGCGTGACGATAGCCAGCGGGGCGAGGATGTTGATGATGCAGCTTGGGATGTAAATGAGCTGGACAAGCGAATGCCCGAACCCCAGGCTGAGCGCCAGCACTGCCAAGAGTGCCGTTCGCGAGTTGAAGATCCAGCGAGCGGCATACCAGCAGGTTAGGAATGACGCGGGCAAGAAGAGCACGGCCAGGATCTGCCCGGCGATGAGAATGTTGCCCGTCAGCTTGTAGAGGGCCGCGAGCATCAGGTGGATGAGGGGCGGGTATAGATGCGGTCGACCCACCGGCGCGTAGTCCCAGTCGACCCACAGCGGGATCTCGCCCCGGTCGGCGATGACCTTCCCGATCGCGAGGTGGTAGTACGTGTCCGATACGAATGGCTGCAACCCATCCACGCGCACCAGCAGCACAATGACGATCGCGGCGATGAAACCCAGCGCGAAGCCGTCGTAGAGGTCGAAGGGCCCGCGCCAGAGGCGCCGGTCTCCGCCGGAGTTCTCGAGGTCCGCATGTCGGTAGAAGGAGAACATCCCCACCAGGCGTCTCCGCCACCGTGTCTTGATCCTGGGTCGCATGGTTTGCGTGAGCCTGTCAAGCGCGCGTTACTGTCTTCCCGTCAGAATACCTGGCCCGAATAGTCGTCATCCGCGGGCGGCGGCTCATGTTGCGTGGTCTGCTGGGGCTGCGAGGGCGCGGGTGGCTCAAGCGTGGGCGGAGCAACCGGCGTTGGCTCGGGAGTAGCGGCGGGCCGTCGTCGGACCTCGTCGAGGTGCTTGCCGCGGATGACGGCCATGATGAAAGCGCCGAACGACGCGAAGATCACGTATAGCCATAGCATCTGCCCCACGCAGGGGATCAGGATCGTTCCCCAGCAAATCGCCGTGCTGCCGAAGACGACCTCGACGGCCGGGTGCGCTTCGGTCACGGAGCCGATGCGGTCCATGGCCCACCGGCCGGCAAGCCGCGATACGCCGGCGGCCCCGATCATCACGAGAATCCACGTGATGACAAGCGGCACAGCCGCCGCCGTTCCACCGACCTGGCCGACCAACGCGCCGATGATGAACACGGCCAGCAATCCGAAGAAACCAACGATGGGCGTCAGGCACCAGTGGCGATCCGCGGCGTTGGCGCAGCGCCGGCTGAAGCGAGGACATGCCCCAACCGCGAGCAGTTGCAGCAATTGGCCGGCCGGCCACACGAGTGCCAGCACGAAGACGGCCCAAGCGCCGCCGTCGTCCTTCTTCTTGCCCTCGCCCTGCACCCGAGCGCCGGCGACCTTTCCTTTGCCGTTGCCCTCGTCGTCTCCCTGAGCCCACAGGCCGGCACAAACGGCCGTCGCGAACACTACCACGATGAGGACTAGCACGGTTTGTCGCAGGCGGCAGCGTCTCTGCACCACGGGTTGGCGCCTCCTGGCTGGGGTGGTCAGGTGTCTCGTTAGTATTCTACATCCCGTGCCGGGCACATGTTTCAGGTCGTCGAGAGGCGGCCCGCATTGCTGGGGGGCGTGTACCAACAGTTTTCTGTTCAGACTGAGGAGGTCAGTAGCATAGTGGTGGAGAAATGAGCAAGTTCCAATCAACGAAACCGTTGCGTCGCGGCACCACACTGAGGCCCGATGGTGGGCAAGCCACCCAAAGGGCGAAGCTCGCCGCCGACGACTACACCGCAACCGACCAACAGCAATGTTCAGTAGGTTCTGGGAACAAACAGGAGACACTCCATGGATAGGCCCACCAACCACGCCCGACTCCTTGCCTGGGTCGACGAAGTCGCCAAGATGGTACGGCCAGACGAAGTCGTGGGGTGTGATGGCTCACAGGACGAGTACGACCGCATGCTGCAAGTGATGATTGACTCCGGCCTAGCTGTTCGGCTGAACCACGGCCGCCGGCCGGACTCCGTCCTGTTCCGCTCGGACCCCAGCGATGTGGCCCGGGTCGAGAACCGCA
>CAZKUN010000046.1:13398-14684 GCA_964555935.1 uncultured Armatimonadia bacterium
CGTATATCGCCTCCCGCACCCGGGAGGCCGCAGGGCCGACCAACAACTGGATCGATCCGGATGACCTCAAGGCAACGATGAGGGGACTGTACGACGGCTGCATGTCGGGGCGCACGATGTACGTCATCCCCTTCAGCATGGGGCCGATCGGCTCGAGCATTTCCAAGATCGGGGTCGAGATCACCGACAGCCCCTACGTGGTCGCCAACATGCACATCATGACACGTGTCGGCGGCACAGTCCTTGACGTTCTCGGCGAGGACGGTGAGTTCATTCCGTGCCTGCACTCCGTAGGCAAGCCGTTGGCCGAGGGCGAGCGTGACGAGGGGTGGCCGTCTGCGCCGCTCGACCAGAAGTACATTGCGCACTTCCCCGAGGAGCGGCTGATCTGGAGCTACGGCTCCGGCTATGGCGGCAATGCGCTTCTCGGGAAGAAGTGCCTAGCGTTGCGCATCGCCTCGGCAACCGCCCGAGCTGAGGGATGGCTGGCCGAGCACATGCTGATCTTGAAGCTCACCAATCCAGAGGGACGAAGCAAGTACATTGCCGGCGCGTTCCCCAGCGCCTGCGGCAAGACCAATCTGGCAATGCTGGTGCCGACCCTTCCCGGCTGGAAGGTCGAGACGGTCGGGGACGACATCGCCTGGATGAGGTTTGATGTGGACGGCCAACTCCGCGCCATCAGCCCGGAGGCCGGCTTCTTTGGGGTCGCCCCTGGGACCTCGGTGGAATCAAACCCGAATGCGATGGCGGCCCTAGCCAGCAACACCATCTTCACCAACGTCGCCCTGACCGAGGATGGAGACGTGTGGTGGGAGGACATCGGGCACGACCCGCCGGGAACACTGGTCGACTGGCGAGGAAACCAGTGGGAACCAGGCTCCAAGGATCCCGCGGCACATCCGAACGCTCGATTCACCGTCCCAGCCGCGCAGTGCCCCGTCATCGCGCCGGAATGGGAAGACCCTCAGGGCGTGCCCATCAGCGCCATCCTCTTCGGTGGCCGCCGGGCGGGCGTTGTCCCGCTGGCCATCGAGGCATTCGACTGGAACCACGGCGTGTTCCTCGGATCCATCGCTGGGTCGGAAATCACCGCCGCCGCGCTCGACCTCGAAGCGGGAACGGTTCGCCGCGACCCCATGGCCATGCTGCCGTTCTGCGGCTACCACATGGCCGACTACCTCGCGCATTGGGTCTCGCTGGGGGCAGCGCACGATCCCAACAAGCTCCCGAGCATCTTCTCCGTCAACTGGTTCCGCAAGGACGAGGACGGCGACTGGCTGTGG